>JAKUUI010000150.1 GCA_022448485.1 SAR324 cluster bacterium | reverse complement strand
CAACAGACAGGTTCTGCCGGTTATTTTCTTCAGAGATTCCATAGCGGTTTCTAAATCCACTCCTGCCCCATCAAATTGACTGCGGGAGTTCCAAAGCTTCTCAGAAAGCTCCTCTCATTTCCTGAATGTGCTTGATTCATTCATTAATTTTTTAATGCAATACCAGTTTGTTTTCCTGTTAAACTTCCTTTTGCTTTAAGCTGAAATCTGTGAAGGCTGAAACGTCGTGCTGTAAACCGGCTAATAAGTTTAGTTTTGAAAGCAGTGGTGCTGTCTAACTTACGTGCTAAGTCGGGGCAGATTATTCCTGAGAAGTGTTAAAACGGAATGGTGCCAGTTCTTGTAAACGCAGAGCACGCCCCGGACGGTTGCCGGTGTGTTCACCGTCTTTCCAGACTATTCGACCGTTGACCATGACTTGTTCAATGCCCTGCGCGGGACAAATTGGGTCATCGAAAGTGGCGCTGTCTTTAATGGTGTCCGGATCAAAAATCACCAAATCTGCATAGTTTCCGGCCTTAAGTATGCCCCGATCCTTAAGACCAAAACAGGCTGCCGGTAAAGAGGTCATCTTCCGTACCGCTTCTTCCAGAGTGAACAGTTTGACATCCCGCACATAATGTCCCAAAACCCGTGGGAACGTTCCCCAAAGCCGTGGATGAGGGTGCGCGTCTGAAGGCAGTCCGTCCGAACCGATCATCGTATTTGGAAAGGCCAGGATACGGCGCACATCTTCTTCGTCCATCATGAAAAAGATTCCACCGCCAGGACTGAGGGCTTCTACAGCTTCCTGTTCACTCATCGCGAGTTCCTCCGCAATTTCAGAGAGTTCCCTGCCTGCAGCTTCAGGGAACGGTTCTGACCAAGTTATCAACACCCTCTCTGGCAGTAAATTACCCATGGCTGAAAGTACGGTAGATCCGGCGGTATAGGGATAAGCGTCAAGTCCAAGTGGCTGCCCCTTACTCGCCTGATCAATCAGTGTGAGGGTTTCAGCAGAGCGTCCGTGATTGGGAGCTCCGCTGCATTTGTGATGCGAAATCACCACTGGAATTTGCGCTTCGGCACCAATAGCAAAGGTTTCACGCAAAGAGTCTGCAATCCTTTCACCTTCGTCACGCATGTGAGTCGTGTGTAAAGCTTTATGCTCATAAAGGGCGTGAGAGAGTTCGATTACCTCTGAGGTTGGCGCCGCGTTTGCGGGAGCATAAAAAAGTCCGGTACTCATTCCGCAAGCACCGGCTTCCAGGGAATGCTCCAGCAATTTCCGCATCTTCCGGATTTCTTTTCCAATTGCCGGACGATCATAAGAATCCATGACGGCTGCCCGGAGGGTGGTATGTCCAACCTGGCAAACTGCGTTGAGAGAGGGAGGATTTTCAGTTAATGCCAGAAGATACTTGCCAAAATCGGCAAAAAATTGATCCTCGCGCTCAACCAGTATATCGAGTGGAGGAGGTGGACTTTGGTCAATTCGCAAAGGTGCTAGGCTGATTCCGCAGTTTCCTGTAACCACAGTGGTTACGCCCTGACTGACCTTGCAATTCATCTTTGGGTCAGAGAGCAAAACTCGGTCATCATGGGTGTGTGTATCTACAAATCCGGGACAAACCGCTTTTCCAGCAACATCGAGTTCACGACCTGCCTGAAGATCTCCCAACTCACCCACCGCCAGTAGCCGATCATCCAGAATGGCAAGATCGCCGTATTGAGAAGAAGCGCCTGTGCCGTCTATCAGACGGGCGTTACGCAGAATAAGATCAGTTTTTTTAGTTTGAGACATTTAGTTTTTTAGCTACTGTCTGTAATCTTTATTTTATTCATAATTTTTCCTCAATAAGTTGAACGTCCACCACTCAAATCGAAGACCCCTCCGGTCGTGAAAGAGTTTTCTTCAGAACAAAGCCAAGAAACCATTGAAGCTGCTTCTTCTACTTTTAAAAAACGATTTCGAGGAATTTTGCTTAACATATACTGGATATGTTCTTCGCTTATCTGTTCAAAGATTTGGGTTTTAGCTGCAGCTGGTGTTACACAGTTAACAGCAATATCATAGTCTGCCAGTTCTTTCCCAAGCGATTTTGTGAGAGCTATTACTCCTGCTTTTGCAGCGCTATAGGGGCCAGCATTGGGATTCCCCTCCTTACCAGCAACAGAGGCTATATTTACAATACGTCCATAGTTTTGTCCTATCATAAGAGGAGTTACGGCGTGCAAACAGTTGAAAACACCTGTTAGGTCAACACTTATCACTCTTTCCCACTCCTCAGGTGGGTATTCCCAAATTTTCCCTGATGGACCTGCAATGCCTGCGTTACAAATAAGAAGCTCAATACTACCAAGAGAATCTTTTGTCTGTTTGGTTGCCTTTTTTACAGAATCAAGATTGGTCACATCCATAACCACATATTCTACATTTCCTTTTGAAGCTAGAGTATTTGCAGTCTTTTTTACTAATGTTTCATCACGATCCCATAGGCTTACTGAAGCTCCAGACATTAGTAGGCGTTCTGCAATTGCTAAACCTATGCCTTGGGCTCCACCTGTTATTACAGCTTTTCTATTTTGCAAATCAATTTTATTCATAAAAAACCTTTAAAGTATTATTATTCGAATTGAAAAAGAGAAACTTCAGCATTTTCATATAATTTCAATATGCATTTGACACATAATTATACCCAATCTGAATGAATAGTCCTAGACGATACTTTAGATGTTGCAAATTTGTTGCAATTAAACGATGAAAGTTGACTTATTAAAACACTTTAATGCCTGATATTTATGGACTTGACGAGGGGGATTTTGGAAGTAAAGGGCCTTGAAAGTTGACTTAACCTTTCCAGCAAGTGCAACAAAATTGCAACAATTACTTCAGTAACACTTTATGCCACTGAAGTAATACGTCGTAAATACTGGTGGGTCGGCGGGCTGCTCCCTCTCTTATGGCAGTAAATGGAAAATGCATGGTTTATGAGTGGGATGTCGATGGCCAAGGCAATGCAACATGGGATATTTGGGAGTGGGTATAAATTAAATAATTTTCAATAAACCAAAACCCTCGACCGTTTCAATTTTTCCAATATGGCTTGACCGCTGACAAGATACCGTCTGCTAGGTTTCACAGCGTCAAGCCTTCTCTCCTCTATATCTATTTCTATAGTTTCATTTATTGAGAGG
>JAKUUI010000015.1 GCA_022448485.1 SAR324 cluster bacterium | reverse complement strand
TCAATTGCTTTATTCCCCGTTGGGACAGACTCCGAAAATTCTGGAACTGGATTCTCCGGAACTCCACCCTTTGGCCAAACGTTTGTTGCGCGTGATGGCTGGGCATCCTGAAGGTTACTTTGAAGCGTTCAGCAATGTCTATTCAGATTTTGCGGAAGTGCTCCTCGCAAAGCTTTCTGGAGAGACCCCGGATCCGCTTTGTTTGAATTATCCAACATTGGAAGATGGTGCTTACGGAGTAAAGTTTCTAGAGGCTTGCATAGAATCAGCAGATAACAACGGATGTTGGGTTAACTCAAAATTATATGATTCAGAATAATCATTTCTAACTCCAAATCTTTATGTCATCCTCACGTAAAAATCCGGAATCTCTTCGCAGTCATCGATGGTATGGTCCGGATGATTTGCGTTCATTCGGCCACCGCTCCCGCACAAAACAAATGGGCCTGCATCGTGACGAATTTGTAGGCAAGCCCGTGATCGGCATCATAAACACTTGGAACGAAATGAACACCTGTCACACTCACTTTCCCCAGCGTGTGCAGGATGTGAAACGAGGCGTTTTGTCAGCAGGAGGCTTTCCGGTGGAACTGCCCGCGATGTCTCTCGGTGAGCAGCTGATGAAACCCACCGCCATGATGTACCGAAATTTTCTGGCTATGGAGGTGGAAGAACTCTTGCGCAGCTACCCGATTGACGGGGCAGTGCTGATGGGAGGTTGTGATAAAACCACCCCCGGAGTTTTGCTGGGCACAATCAGCATGAATTTGCCCTGCATCTATGTTCCTGGAGGCGCCATGCTTAGAGGACATTGGCGCGGTGAAACACTGGGCAGCGGTACAGATGCCTGGAAATACTGGGATGAACGGCGTTCAGGCAAGCTGGACACTAAAAGCTGGTTCGAAATTGAGGACGGCATAGCCCGTTCTCCAGGAACCTGCATGACTATGGGCACTGCCGCGACGATGATGTCTATGGCCGACGCGCTTGGTATGTCACTTCCGGGAGCGTCCTCAATTCCCGCAGTGGATTCAAATCACAACCGTATGGCTTCGCTGAGCGGACGCCGCGCTGTAGATCTGGTATGGCAGGACATCAAGCCCACTGACATCCTTACAGAACAGGCTTTTGAAAACGCAATAAAGGTGCAAATGGCAATTGGTGGTTCAACAAATGCCATTATTCATCTCACAGCACTGGCCCGCCGTGCCGGGGTTCCATTGGATTTGGAAATTTTCGACAGGATTTCCCAGGGAATTCCGTTGCTGGCCAATATCAAGCCTTCCGGAAAATATGTGATGGAGGATTTCTATTACGCCGGCGGTTTGACGGCCTTGATGAAACGTCTGGAAGAAAGTTTAAATCTGGAAACCGTAACGATCAACGGCAAGACTTTACATGATAATTTGGAGGGCGCAGAAGTGTTTAATGAGGATGTAATTCGTCCTCTGGAAAATCCGGTCAGTACAGCAGGAGGCACTGCTGTTTTACGAGGGAGCCTGGCACCGGACGGGGCTGTCATCAAGCCCACTGCCGCTGAAAAACGGCTGTGGAAGCACCGTGGATCTGCGGTGGTTTTCAAAGACATACGGGATCTGAAAGCACGTGTGGATTCAGAAGACCTGAAAGTTACCGCGGATTCAGTGCTGGTACTTCAGAACGCCGGGCCTGTCGGCGGGCCGGGAATGCCTGAATGGGGTCAGTTGCCGATTCCGAAAAAATTGCTCAATCAAGGCGTAAGGGATGTGATTCGCATTTCTGATGCCCGTATGAGCGGCACCAGTTATGGGGCCTGTGTCCTTCATGTTTCACCCGAAGCGGCATTGGGGGGTCCGCTGGGTTTGGTAAAGGACGGAGATGAAATTGAGCTTGATGTGGAAAAACGGCGACTTGATCTACTGGTTAGCCAGTCAGAGTTAGACACCAGACGCAGGCGGTGGGAACCTCCGGAATCAAAAGCAAGTCGGGGTTACGCGAAGCTCTACGCTGACCACGTCACACAAGCACACGAAGGTTGTGATTTTGATTTCTTACAAGGAACTCCCGGCGAAACTCCGGAACCTGAAATTTTTTAAGATCTAATTCCGGAGGTATCCAGGAAGAAGCATAAAAGCTAATTTATGAAACAAGTTCGTGTTGGCATAATTGGAACCAGTTGGTGGGTGGATGCCATGTATTTACCTTCGCTGGCCGGTACGGGAAAAGCAACCGTTGTGGCCTGTTGCGGCCGAAATGAAGAGCGTGCCAGGGAATTAGCGTCGATCTGGAATATTCCAAAAGTATACACCGATTGGGGAAAAATGCTTGATGAAGAGCCTTTGGATGCAGTGCTAATCAGCACACCCAATGACACCCATTGTCCCATAACTCTTGCAGCACTGGAAAAAGGGTTACATGTGCTCTGTGAAAAACCGCTCGCTTTGAATTACGCCGAGGCCAGGAAAATGGCGGAAGCTGCAAAGGCTCACCAAGCCGTGACAATGGTACCATTCACTTACTCTTTTCTACCAATGACGCAGTCTATCAAACGCTTGCTGAACGAGGGATACTTAGGGAAACCTTATCATTTGAATTTCCGATATAACGCTGATTACGGTAGATCCCCGGAATACAGTTGGCGGTTCGATCAAAAACGTGCTGGTTCAGGTTCATTGGGCGATCTTGGTTCCCATTTTATTTATTTGTCTGTGTGGTTTTTTGGATCGGTTACACATGTATCAGCCGAATTGAGCACTGTGATAGAGCGCCCGGATCTTGATCCCACAGGACAGCCATACTTGCAGACGGACGACTTTAGTATCATTATCCTAACATTCTCCAATGGTGCAAAGGGTGTGGTGCAAGCCACTACTGTAGCCCATGAACCTACCCCTTGGGGACAATCGCACTACTTCGACTTACATGGTTCTGGGGGAACTTTACGTGGATGGACTGATTGGGAACGGACTTACAAACTTTACGGAGCTAAATCGGAAGAGAAACAATTCCAAGAAATTGAGATTCCAGAAATGATGTGGGATGGTCGGCAACGTAGAGACATACAGCAAATGTACAAGGAGACCTTTCGCAAACGAGGTAAGATGACTGGCGAATTCATTGAGGCAGTGGCCTCAGGTAAAGCATGTCGCCCAACGTTTCAGGATGGAGCAGAAATTCAACGGATTCTCGAGGCTGCTTTGCTCAGCGCCCAAGAAAACCGTAAAGTAGAAATTAAGGAAATTTCCTGACAACTTTTCAAGCCCAATCATTATGTATACTCCCTTCGGTCTTTATTGGAACGGCATGTGGCAGAAACCTGCTTCGGGAAAGAGTATTCCAGTGATCAGTCCAGTGACTGAAGAAGTGCTAGGTGAAGCCCCTGCAGCAAGTGAAGATGATACACGGCAAGCCATTGAATCAGCAGTTTCAGGAACTGCACAATGGCGAAAAGTGATTGCTTGGGAACGTTCACGAATGCTGCGCCGAGTGGCGGAAGTCATGAGAGAACGCACAGATGACATGGCCCGTTGGTTGTCACTCGAACTCGGCAAACCACTAGATCAATCCAAAGGCGAAGTCGGTATGGCGATTGAGCAGTTCGAATGGTATGCAGAGGAAGCCAAACGTATTTACGGGCATGTACTTGAAAGTCGACAACCGCATGGAAAAGTCCTGATTCAGCATGAACCATTAGGCGTGGTGGCGGCTTTCACTTCATGGAATTTCCCAGTGGTGTTGGCTGCCAGAAAAATTGCTCCTGCTTTAGCTGCGGGTTGTTCCGTAATTTTGCGTCCAGCAGAAGAGGCTCCTGGATCAGCAATGTCGCTTGTACAATGCCTTCATGAAGCCGGGGTTCCGGCAGGTGTGATCAATCTCATCAATGGATCTGCGGACACGATTTCTCCTGTTTTGTTGAATGAGTCACGAGTCCGTAAAATTTCCCTGACAGGTTCCGCACGTGTAGGGAAATTACTCATTAAAGCTTCGGCAGAAACGCTCAAGCGGACTTCAATGGAACTTGGCGGACACGCTCCGGTGATTATTTACGCTGATGCCGATGCTGAGGCCATTGCTGAACAAGCGGCGCTGGTCAAGTTCAAGCATTGCGGTCAAGTCTGTGCCTCACCCTCACGCTATTTCATTCATGAAAGCCAAGCTGAAGCTTTCACTAATAAATTCATCGAGATCGCCCAGAATTTCAAATTGGGGAATGGCATGGAATCTGGAATTGACATCGGCCCCCTGGCTACCAAGAAACGCCTTAAAGAAGTGGAACTAATGGTATCTGGGACGCTGAAATCAGGGGCACGTTTGAGATTAGGCGGGAAACGACCGGAGGGGTTCGACCGTGGTTTTTTTTATGAACCCACCGTTTTCGATCAAGTTCCGGATCATGCGCCCATTATGCAGGAAGAACCCTTCGGGCCGTTGGTTCCGATTACGACATTCAGGTATTTTGACGAAGTGATCGAGCGTGCCAACAGCTTGGAGTATGGACTCACGAGCTATGCGTTTACTCGTTCACAACGACTGGCGCATGACACAGCTGATGCTCTGGAAGCAGGAATGGTTGCAGTTAACACTTTCGCCTTGGCATCAGCGGAAACACCGTATGGAGGCATCAAACAGAGCGGTTTCGGACGTGAGGGAGGTTCACAAGGAATTCATGATTATCTCAATATCAAATATATCAACATGGTAATGGAAGAATGAAAAACACTGACTTTCTTCCCGTATAGATTTGGATATTTAGATTCTTTGAGATGTTCTTCAAGCAACAAACGATCATAACAAGTCGTGGTTCACTAGATATAGAAAACTAAAAAAATTTTGTTACCAGCACAATACCGTGAGCATACTTGCCTACTTTTTGAACTATGCAAAAGGTCAACTATTAGAACACTTGAAAAAATCCTTTCATGCAACAATACTTCTTCGATGTTGATGACATAAATCTCTCTGAGTTTAAGGCTCTATGTTCTCAGACTGTAAGCTCGGAAGACTATCATTTTTCCTCGGATATCCAAAAGAGGGTCGTTATTTATGAGGGAGACCACATTCGTTCTTTGATAAGCAGTCCGCAAGCTCGGAAGTTAAAAACGGAGTTGCACCATTGTATCAAGGAAGGCCCTGGTGTAATGACCGTTCGTCAAGCATTTTCGGATACGAAAGCCATTGACCAGGCTACCGAGATATTCCTAGAAATCATTGCTGAAGAAAAAATCTCTAAGCAACACAGAGGGGATCACTATGCTAAACCGGGAGAAAATGAGAGAATTTGGAATGCCTTACAGAAATTTTGCGAACGAGATACGGAAGCCTTCGTAGCCTACTACGACAACCCTGTTCTTTGTTTTGTATCAGAAGCGTGGCTTGGCCCTTTTTTTCAGATGACCTCACAAGTGAACATTGTTAAGCCTGGAGGACAGTCTCAGCATCCCCATCGTGATTATCATCTTGGTTTTCAAGAGGATTCACTCATTTCAGAATATCCAATATCATCCCAAATTCTCTCGCAGTTTCTTACTTTGCAAGAGTCAGTGGCACACACCGACATGGACATTTCATCCGGATCAACTATGATACTGCCCTTTTCTCACCAATATCCACTCGGCTATATGGCGTGGCGAGATTCTAAATTCATAGAGTATTTTCAGAATCACGCGGTGCAACTGCAATTGCAAAAAGGAGATGTGATGTTCTTAAGTCCCGCCTTGTTCCATGCGGCAGGAACCAACAAGGAATCTAGCGACCGAATTGCCAACCTATTACAGGTCTCCAGTGCCTTCGGAAAGACAATGGAATCTGTAGACCGAACCAAAATGACAAAGTTGATCTATCGAGTACTGCTTGAAAGAAAAAAATCCCATCAACTACGTCAAGACGAACTACAAACCATTGGGGCCTCTGTGATAGATGGTTACTCTTTTCCGACAAACCTGGATTTAGATTCTCCCATGGAAGGTTCCGTAACAGAGACTATTTGGGCCTTTATGGAGCTTGCATTACGTGAGGAATGGCCTGTAGATCGCTTTAACGAGTGTCTCAATGAAGCTACAATGCGTAGACTTCCTTGATAGAAAAAATTTTGAGGATTAAATGAAACATGTAATCATTGGAATTATCGGAGCTGGCCGCATCGGGAAACTCCATGCAGACAATTTGCTCAAAAGAGTTGAAAGCGCACAGCTCAAAGCCATCACCGATCCATATCTGGATGAAGCATGGGCCTCTTCCCTTAATATTCCGCTAACAGGAAGAGACCATCGGTTTATGCTAGACGATCCAGAAATTGACGCAATTCTAATTGGTTCTCCCTCTTCGGAACATGCACAGCAAATGATCGAGTGCGCTCAAGCAGGCAAACATATTTTTTGCGAAAAACCAATAGCCCTAGATCCAAACATAATCCAAAATGCATTGACCGAAGTCGAAAAATCAGGAGTAAAACTCCAAGTAGGTTTCAATCGTCGCTTTGATCCAAATTTTGCGGCCGTTCGGAAGCAAGTCACTTCCGGAGTTTTGGGCGATCCGCACGTTGTCCGAATTACTTCCCGCGACCCGGCTCCTCCCCCTGCTGAATACGTAACCGCTTCAGGAGGGCTTTTTCTGGACATGACAATCCATGATTTTGACATGGCCCGTTTCCTCATGGGATCTGAGGTTACGGAAATTCATGCTTACGGTGCAGTTTTAGTTGATCCGGAAATCGGCAAAGCGGGTGATATTGACACGGCAGTCATTTCGCTCAAATTCGCAAATGGTGCACTGGGCATCATCGAAAATAGCAGAGAGGCGGTTTACGGATATGACCAGCGCGTTGAAGTTTTTGGTTCAAAAGGAACAGCGATGGCAGATAACAACACGCCAACTTCAATGGTCATTCTCAACGAATCTGGTGTGATTCGAGACAAGCCGCTATACTTTTTTTTGGAACGCTACCAAGCCGCGTTCGTCGCAGAAATTCAGGCATTTGTCGATGCGGTTCGCGACGATAAGCCGACTCCTGTTTCAGGAAAAGACGGCCTCGCTCCGGTCTTGGTTGCGCTGGCAGCCCAAGAATCGTTAAAGACCGGAAAACCGGTGAAAGTTGCATCTGTTTAATTCAGCAATGTCATCTTTGTTTTTTACCATGAAGTGCATGAAGAGAAACACACATTCAGAGTGTGAAAACTTTATTATCCTCATGTCCTTCGTGTCCTTCATGGTAATTTATTTACGTTTTTTTGAAGTGTGACGTTGTCAAATTAATTCACATATAAATATGACAAAAACTTCTCCTTCGTTTGACAATTCTCGTCCGCTGGACTTGATTTGCATGGGCCGCGTAGCTGTGGATTTGTACGCCGAACAAGTACACAGTCCACTTGAAGATGCGCAAAGTTTCCGTAAATATTTGGGCGGTTGTGCCGGAAATACCGCCGTCGGAGCAGCCCGTTTGGGGCTGAAATCCGCCATGTTTTCCTGTGTCGGAACCGATGATATGGGCGCTTTTTTGCGGAACACTCTGGAAAAAGAAGGCGTGAACACTGCGCTTTTGAGGAATACCCCGGAACATTTAACCGCACTGGTTTTACTCGGAGTCAATCCTCCGGATCGTTTCCCTTTGATTTTTTATCGAGAAAATTGTGCAGACATGCAAATTCTTCCGGAAGATGTAAACCCTGAAATTTTGCAAACAGCCAAAGCCTTGTTGATTACAGGAACCGGATTGTCCACGCCTTCGATGCTAAAGGCAACTCGGCAAGCAGTGAAAGTCGCCAAAAAATCAGGATGCGCCCTGATTCTCGACATTGATTATCGTCCAGTGTTGTGGGGCCTGACTGAGGCAGGAGACGGTGAGACCCGTTTTGTCGCCTCAGCAAAGGTTACACGGGAACTCCAGCCTTTTCTTTCCGAACTGGATTTGATTGTTGGAACAGAAGAAGAAGTTTTGATTGCCGGTGGAAAGGAAACACTGGCAAGCAGTTTATCCACCATTCAAGAAAAATCCTCAGCCACCGTCGTACTCAAGCGAGGTGCGGATGGTTGCGAGGTTTTTTCGCCGAATTCGCCCGCACCAATTTCCGCCCGTTCCTTTCCGATTGAAGTGCTGAATGTTTTGGGTGCGGGAGATGCGTTTATGAGCGGATTTTTACGCGGGTGGTTGCGGGAAAAATCTTTGGAAACCTGTGCACTGTACGGTAATGCTTCCGGGGCGTTAGTGGTCACCCGTCACGGATGTTCCCCTGCCGCTCCTTCTTTCGCGGAAATCGACTATTTTATCCGGAACTTTGACCGAATTCCAGCTTTGGCGCACCATCCCAAAATGCAACAACTGCATTTGCGCACGGAACTGGGACAACCGCAAAAAGAAGAGTTATTGATTTTGGCTTACGATCACCGCACTCAATTTGAGGAAAGTTGCCGTGAAAACAATTTGTCGTTTGACTACATTTCCCGTTTCAAAGAGCAAGTTTACGAGGGTTTTCAAAAAGTCCGCAAATCCAACAAAAAAACCGGTGCGCCCGCTGCAGAAAGACTCGCTATTTTAATTGATCCAGATTATGGCCAAATGATTCTCAATAATTTTGCAGATGCCGCTTATACAATCGGGGTGCCGATTGAAAAAGCCAGTTCATTTCCTGTGAGTTGGCTAATGGAGGATTCGCTTTATCAACATTTGTTGGAGCGTCCGGCTACGTGGTTTGTGAAGGTACTTTGGCGTTTTCATTTGCAAATGAATCAAGAAAACAAAGACATACAGCTCAGCCAACTCCATAAATTAAATAGTGTTTGCGCTGCACTCAAGCGCAAACTGATGGTGGAATTGATCATTCCGGAAGGTTATCTGGAGACCGGAACAACTTTGGGCGAAGCAATGGCCGAGGTGTACGAAGCCGGAATTTACCCCTTTTGGTGGAAAATCACTGCCCTGGACAGCAAAGAAGAATGGCAAACAATGACCAAAACTCTGGATCAATACGATCCGGAAGTCGGAGTGATCATTCTCGGAAAAAATGCCCCGATTGAGCAGTTCCAAACTTGGTTCCGTGTAGCCCGTTCCACACCACACACTTGTGGGTTTGCGGTGGGGCGCAGTATTTTTTGGGAACCCTGGGAGCAGTATGTTGGTGGTAAATTAACAATCAAAGGTATTGCGGATGCAGTTGCTGAACGTTACAATTCAGTACTGGAAATATGGTCTAAAACTCAGGATTGACATCATGACTTCTTTACTCGTTAACTCCCAGCTCCCGAATTCTGATGGGCGCATCCAAAATATCACTCCGGAATCAGCAAGCTGGAAATATGTCGGTTTTGATGTTTTCTTGCTCAAATCCGGACAAACATTAGAGCAAAAAACAGGAAAACGAGAAATTTGTTTGGTGTTAGTTTCAGGTAAAGCAAACGTTAAAACCCGTAAAGAATCATGGGTCAAATTGGGGGAGCGCATGAGCGTTTTTTCAGAAAAACCGCCTTTCGCCGTCTATACTCCCAATGAAGATGAATTTACTGTTGAAGCATTGACCGATTTAGAACTGGCTGTGTGTTCCGCTCCGGGAAAAGGAAACTATTCAGCTCGACTGATAACTCCGGAAGACATGACGTATGAAACACGGGGACACGGAACAAACACCCGCCACATTTGCAACATTCTTCCGGAAACAGCAGAAGCAGACAGTTTGCTCGTGGTCGAAGTCATCACACCAAACGGCAACTGGTCGAGTTACCCACCGCACAAACACGATTTGGATAATTTGCCGGAAGAATCATTTTTGGAAGAAACCTATTACCACCGAATCAATCCTCCGCAAGGTTTTGCTTTTCAGCGTGTTTACACTGATGATGGAAGTTTGGACGAAACCATGACCGTACACAATCATGGCGTGGTGATGGTTCCGCAAGGCTATCATCCGGTTGGCGCACCGCACGGGTACGATCTGTATTATTTGAATGTGATGGCCGGACCAAAACGCATTTGGAAATTTCATAATGCTCCAGAACATGAATGGATCGTCCAGCACACATGAATGTTTTTCAGAATGTTTCCTACGGCCTCACCATGAGCCACTTTCCCAAAATCGAAGTGAAGAGAAAAGCATTGGCGGGATTGGAACTGGTGGGATTGGCCGAATTTGGGGAGCGGCTGCCCAGTGAGCTTTCCGGAGGGCAGCAGCAGAGAGTCGCCGTAGCACGGGCACTTGTGCTGGAGCCGGAGGTTTTGCTCTTTGACGAACCGCTCTCAAACCTCGATGCCAAGTTGCGGCGACGGGTTCGTGAGGAAATCCGGGAGTTGCAACAAAAGCTGGAGCTAACCACCATTTACGTCACTCACGATCAGGAGGAAGCGCTTGCGGTTTCAGACCGCATCATCGTGATGAACGAGGCAGTTATTGCTCAAGAAGGCACTCCGCGACAACTTTATGAGGAACCGGTCAGTCTCTTTGTTTCGGACTTTATTGGCGACGCTAATTTGGTGAAGTCGACAATTCTTGAAATTGACGGTTCAGATGCTAAAGTCGATATCGCAGGAATCGGGACACAATTGCCTCACCAGGGATTGACTTCCGGAGATGCTAATGTGGCGATCCGTCCACAGTCTATCTGTTTGAGTGAATCAGGAACTGAAGGCGGTATACCCGGAACTATTCTAAAAGCCTCATATTTGGGTGATCATATGGAATATACAGTGGATTGCGCTCTTGGTGAATTATTTGTGATTGACTATCAGATGGAAACACTACAGGATTCCGGTTCTTCGGTCTACATCACTTTCCTCACACGAGGAGTGAGCCTTGTTCCAGAGTCTTAGTTTATGGTTTTTAACTTCTTAGAAACTATTCTACTTAAAATTTTCAAACAAATCATATTTTCAAATTTCCCAGCTACAGATTTAACTTATTCTTAAAATTGTCTTTAAGTAAGGTTCAAATAAAAAAAATTAACTATGACGAATTCTTCACCGCCAAGAGGTTTTCCTCAGTCAGAATTTGAACAGCGAACGCTAAAAGTTCAGCGTATGATGACCGAGCAAAAACTTGATGCGATTCTCCTAACAACAGAACCGAACGTCCGTTACTTCTCAGGTTTTTTGACTCAGTTTTGGCAAAGCCCAACACGGCCGTGGTTTTTGATTGTTCCCAGAGAAGGGAATCCGCTGGCAGTGATTCCGGAAATTGGCCTTGCCGGCATGGAATCAACCTGGGTAAAAGACATCCGAACATGGACCTCACCTTGTCCTGAAGACGATGGAATTTCATTATTGGCACAAGCACTTAATGAAGTAAAAACCCGGTTTGGACGACTTGGACTCATGCTGGGTCAAGAGAGTCACCTGAGGATGCCTGCTGATAATTTTAAGCTATTGATTGAAAAAATTAGCCCAACAGAAATCGTGGATTTTGCCCTTCCTATGCACCGGTTGAAAAAAATAAAATCTGCAGCAGAAATTCAGAAAATCCAGCACATTTGCGAAATAACTTCTGCTGCATTTGAAAATCTTCCTCAGGCTTTACTTATCGGAGAGACTGAGCGCCAGTGCTGCCTGAAGCTGCGTCTGGATATTTTGCAGCGCGGTGCAGATAATTCACCTTATCTGATTGCCGGTTCCGGACTTGGGGGTTACGACAATATCATCATGGGGCCAACTGACAAAACGCTGGAAAACGGAGATGTTTTAATTATTGATACAGGAAGCACATTTGATGGATATTTTTGTGATTTCGATCGAAATTTTGTATTTGGGAATTTGCCGGATGAAACTCGTTTCGCTCATGAAACTGTTTATCAGGCTACAGATGCCGGCTTCAAAGCGGCCTCTCCGGGAAACACAACTTCAGATGTTTGGGCAGCCATGTGGGCAGTGCTCGAAAAAGGCGGAGCAATTGGAAATAGTGTGGGACGTATGGGACATGGGCTGGGAATGGAACTGACTGAGTGGCCGTCTGTCACGCCTGATGACAACACGCTTTTGGAACCTGGAATGATCCTGACCCTTGAACCAGGAATGACATTTGCGCCGGGGAAACAAATGGTACACGAAGAAAACATCGTGATTACTGAAGAGGGTGCACGAATGCTGTCCAGCCGTGCGCCTTCAGAAATGCCGATAATTCAAAATTGAGTACCCGGGAAGTCGAGCTTCATTTGTGATTTTGGCCGTGCTCAAGCAGTATCTTCCTCCGGAGTATTTGCCTCAAGTTTATCACCGAAAATCTGCTGGAGGCGCTCTTCGCACTCCATCAAGGCAGTATGTTCGCTCATTCCCTGTTGAACAAATTCTTGGATCAGTGGTTTTTTTGTGATGGCATAATCTATTTCTGGATTGCTCCCCTGAACATATGCTCCAATATTAATCAGGTCTTCTGCCTCACGGTAAGTAGCCAGAGTGCTGCGCATAATTTGGTTGAGTTTAAGGTGTTTTTCATCCACTACGTCGACCATCACCCGGCTTGTGGAAGAGAGTAAGTCAATCGCGGGATAAGTACCTTTTTCTGCAATCTCCCGGCTCAGATAAATATGACCATCAACAATTGCACGAATTGCATCTGCAATGGGATCACTTGCATCGTCGCCTTCAACGAGTACCGTGTAAAATCCGGTAATTGAACCTGGGCCATCATGTGTTCCCGTGCGCTCCAGCAAGCTCGGTAACAAGGCAAACACGGAGGGAGGATAACCTTTTGTAGTCGGAGGTTCACCTGCCGCCAGTCCTATTTCACGCTGCGCCATAGCAAAACGTGTAAGAGAATCCATAGAAAGGAGAACATCCTTGCCTTCGTTGCGGAAATGCTCGGCAATCGAAGTGGCTATGTATGCACCACGCATTCTTAACAATGGAGGCTGATCAGATGTAGCAACGATCACAACCGATCGGCGCATTCCTTCTTCGCCCAAGTTATCCTCAATAAATTCCCTGACCTCCTTGCCCCGCTCCCCGACAAGAGAAATGACGTTTATGTCAGCATCCGTGTAGCGTGCCATCATTCCAAGTAGTACTGATTTTCCTACACCGGAGCCTGCCATTATGCCGATGCGCTGTCCCCTGCCACAGGTCAAACACGAATTTATGGATCTTACTCCCACATCTAAAGGTTTTTTAATACGTTGGCGTTTCATTGGATTTACAACTTCCGGATACAACGGAACCTCGGTTGAAGCCAGCAGCTCACCCAGACCGTCCATCGGACGCATTAAGGGATCAAGCACCCGCCCCAGTAATCCTTCACCTACAGGAACCATTGCCGGACGGTCTTCCGGAACAACCCTGCATTTCGGACCAATTCCATGTGCATTGTGCAGGGGCATGACGAGCATCCGGTCTTTGCGGAATCCCACGACCTCTGCAGCAACAGAACTTTCTGTTGCCGGATTATATATTTGGCACATCCCTCCGACCGAACACCCGGGATTTGTAGCCTCAACCATATGCCCAATAACCTGCATCACACGCCCCTCCTTGCGCACAACAGGAAGCTTCTCTATTTCTTTAATGTAAGCTCCAAGGTTGGAATAAACCGGTAAATCGGAGGCAGGTGACTCTGAAAGCATGAAAATTCAAATAAGTTCAGGTTTTGTGGTTTCAAGTTTGGTCTTTGGGGGCAGCAAAATTATATGTGGACGGCTTAGCATCTATTGTTCCTGTAACAATCTTAATTCTTTTTTGGGAGTTGCCTCAGTCAGCAGACTCATCCACATCTGTTTCCAGTTCTTGTTCTCCGGTTTCAGCAGATTCTGTTTCCAAAGCTGGTTCTGCAGCTTCAATTAATTCTGATTCCAAAGCTGGTTCTGCAGTCTCTTCTGAAAAATCAGTTTCTTTTGTTTCACTAATATCTTCCGATCCAGACGGCTGCTCTGTTTCCCCGGTTTCGACCGGTTCACTTAAATCAACCTGCTCTGTTTCCTGAGAAATGTCCTCTGCTTCGTTAGCAGTACTTGTTTCAGCATCTTCTTCTTTAGACTCTGTTTCTTCAGTCTCTTCCGGAACAGCAGTCTCTTCAACGGACTGAAGATGAACAGCAGCAGCAGATTCTTTATCTACAGCAGCTTCTGAAGAAGGCCGTATAGAAAAATCGTGTGCATCAATATCGACTTCTGATAAATGAGCATGTCGATTTTCTTTCTGTTCTGCCAACGTCTTTTCCAGCTTATTGAACTGATCCTCTATAGATCGACTGATTATTTCTTCATCAGATTCCACATAAATAGAACCGGGTTTCATTTCCGGATTCTGCCGAATAGCAAGAGTTTGCTCGTCACTCAAGTATCGTTCTAAATCGGCCTTGCTCTTGAGCAGAAATTCATAGTCATCCGGATGCAAATACACATAGATTTTACCTTGCACCTCTGTTTCATGCAGTGCAGCTTGAACAATGTTTTTTATTACACCGTTAGGAATCTTTATTTCTTCGGCAACAATATTTTTTGCAATTCGCAAAGCCAATTCTACCAATTCTACTTCTGCCTGAAACCGCACCACTTGCCGTAATGAATTCAATTGTTCCAGTACTGAGTTTACCTGCAGAACCAAACGTTCTGCCTCATCGTAGCGCTTCTGCATACCCTCAAGACGTCCTGCCTCAAATCCTTCATTAAAGGCTTCGTTTTTTATTTCATTAACTTTATCTTCTGTAGCTGACAACAGTTTATTCCTCTCCTCATCTGCCTCCTGATTTTCAGCAACAGTTTTTTGGTGAATGCGTTCGGTATCAGTTGCCTGTTCTTCGATTTTTGCGAGCAGCTGCGTTTTGTAAAGTTTTGCTCCATCTCTGATTGTTTCTGCAAAATCCTCTGCATTTGTCAAAAGACTGTTTTCCCGGAAAAATTCAGCAGTCTTAAAATCCTTAGACAACCGAATTTTTTCTAAATCAGATTTTCCATCTTTCAGTTCAGCTGATGCTTCCGAGGCATATCCCGCAAAATCTCCTTCCTTATCAAACATGAGTGATTTGAAAGAAACACGACGATCTGAGATTTTAGAACCTTCAACTTCAGCTTCGCCATCTCCTCTCGATGCAGATGGGCTGTCAGGTTCTTCAGGTGGAGCTTCAGCAACCGTAAAATCGGTCAAGGAGAAAGGTTTGAACTCACTATCATTCAACATGGTTAGAACAATGATTCAGGATTTAGGATTCAGGTTTCGATAGATAAGGAAAAGAAAGTTCCTCTTTCGCCGTTACGCAAAATCTGAATCCTGAATCAGTTTTATGACCGATCGCGCAACCAAGTATGAATGAGCGCGGATGTCTTGAGTGGATCTTGCTTGGCAATTTCGAGAATCTTTTCCCTCGGAGGAATTCCAGACTCTCGCTCGGTTGGAATTTCCAGTTCCTCTCCTTCAAGTTCACCAATCGTTGCTGGCATTCCCATAAGAAGATCAAGGTCTGCGGGTTTGGAACTGAGGCGCTTAACCATCGGGCGGATAACCAACATGATGAGGGCCAGTATTGCCAGGCCAAGAGCAACATAGCGCACAACGTCCAGAATAAACTTGTTCCTGACTCTCGTGGACTCAATTTCAGAAGCCTTATCTTCTTCAACTGCAGCTTCAAAAGGCATGTTTCCAACAAATACACTGTCGCCACGATCTTCATTAAAGCCCATTGCTGCTTTTACCAAACCAACAATAATTTCTTTTTCTGCTTCCGTCCAAGGTGTGTTCGTACGGCCTACGGTATTTCCGCTATCATCAAGTATTTGCGTACGTCTGTTATCCAAAAGCACAGACACGCTCAGACGAACCACTTCTCCAACTGCGGACTCCATAACAATTTCCCGGCGGCTACCTTCGTAGTTACGAGTGGAATTTTTCTTGCTGAATTCTGAAACAGTCGCCGCTTCCCTGCCGGTTGCTTCAGGAAGATTAGTTGTTACTCCGGCCGGTCCTACAGGTACGGATCGTGTGCCGGTTGATGCTTCATCGACTATTTGTTCACTTACTACAGTAGTTTGATCCGGGTCAACCAGTTGTTCCTTGATTGTTTGACGATCAAAACGCAGAGTAGCTGAAACATTTACCCTCACACGACCTTTACCGACAACCTCCTCAATTTGCCTGACCACGTTTGCTTCAAGTTCCTTTTCAAAACGTCTTTTGTAAGAGTAATTATCGTTCATCTTTCCGCCAGCAGAAGTGTCAGAAAAACCTTGACTGAGCAAAGTTCCGTTTTGGTCTGTTACCTTAACATTTCGTGGCGAAAGACCCTCAACTGCACTGGCAACCAGATGTACGATAGTTTCAATCTGATTCCGACCTGCTCCGCTACTGATGAGATTAAGTGCAATTGCAGCCTTAGGTTGTTCCTGGTTGTCAGAAAATAAAGTTTTTTGCGGAATAGCCAATGAGACTTTTGCTGATTTTACGACATTAAGTGTAGAAATCAGTCGTGCCAATTCACCTTCTTGTGCAACGCGGAACTTAACCCCTTGCTGAAATTCAGTTTCACCCAGACTTGGAGTAGAAAACAGATCAAGAAAACCGACTCCACTTCCTGGTGAAACTTTTTCCTTAGCCATAGTCAAGCGGGCTTGATCTACTCTATGGGGTTCAACCATAATGGTCCTGCCGCCCGGAGCGAGCAAATAGGGGATCTGATTTTCCTGAAGCTTCTCAGCTATAACGGCAGCATCGCCCGGCTCCATGTTGGAATACAGCGGGGCCCAAGATGCTCGGTTTGCTACAAAAATCATACTCACCATTCCGATGAGAATTATTCCCAGGGCAACCAAAATCGCGATCCGTTTAGAAAGACTCAAGGAACCAAAGAAATCCTGAAACTGAAACCTGACATCTGAAAGTACACTGGCTTGTTCTGCCATAGTATTCCTATTGTTTTGTGCCTGTAATAATTGGAAAAATATTTACTTGAACTTCACATTTGTGAGTCAAGCATAGAAAATTTAAACTTGAATTTTGAATCAATGTCTCCTGCAATTACGATTCCAAACATTGAGTAAGATCTGTTTTGTTTTTTGATCAAAAAAAATGTTATTGACAAATATCATTTGTACAAACCGAACCTCAGTCTTATTTTCACGAACAAGAAGTGCTTAATAAGCGATTTGTCAGAATCCTAAAACGCAGACTGTGAAAAACGGCCGCAATGCTCAAGCCGGCAATCAGGCCTACCCACATACCAATCGGTCCAACGTTAAAATTAACTCCCACCAGATAGGCTAAAGGTAGGCCGAAGACCCAGTACGCAATCGAATTAGCAACAAACGGTATCCGAGTATCTTTTAGTCCGCGCAACGCACCCATTGCACCAACTTGCATTCCGTCTGACAACTGAAATATCGCGGCCATATACAGCAATTGTGCTGCCAATGTCCGAACATGCACGTCATCTGTGTACAGGCCGACAATCATTTCCGGAACTAAAATAAATATTGTTGCTGTTACCGCCATCACCAAAATACAAAGCAAAATGCCCGCATATCCTACATAACGCGCCTCCCGACAATTATCCCTGCCCTTCGCCTGCCCTACTCTAATCGTAATGGCTATTGAAAGCCCCATCGGTACCATGAAAGTTAAGGAAGCCACGTTGATCGCTATCTGATGTCCGGCTATTGCCGTCACTCCAAACGTTCCCATTAATAAGGAAACCATCGCGAACATTCCAACTTCTGCCGCTAAACTGAACCCGCTAGGCAAGCCAACACGCAAAATTTCACGCAGATACAACCAGGCTGGTCCAGAAAAAGACAAAAATTTTCTGTAGCTTTCAAACAATGAGGCTTTTAAACAAAAAATAAGCATTACAATGAACATGACCCAGTGCACCATGCTTGTTGTCCAACCTGCACCAACTGCCCCAAAAGCGGGAAAACCGAAGTGACCAAACATGAGAGCATAATTTCCCACGATGTTGATTCCCAGTCCGACCAGAGAAAAATACATATTTGGGCGGGTGATCGACAAACCCTCATTAAACATTCGTAAAACGAGATATGCGTAAACTGCCGGCATACCCCAGCACAAAGCCCTCAAATAGTCTCCAGCAACCTGTATCACCTTTGCTTCGTAACCCATCAAGTATAAAACAGGCTCTGGGTTAGCTAAAATTAAGATGCTCACCAAGGCTAAAACCAGACTGAGCCAGAGGCCCTGAATTACATTTGTGACAATGTCAGCTGGTTTTCCTGCCCCAAAAAGCTGGGCGACAATCGAGCCGAGTGCAATCAATATTCCCAGCATCAGCAAAAACACAGGATGGTAGAGTGCTGTGGCAATAGCCAGTCCCGCCAAGTCCTTGGAACTTACGTGTCCGGCCATCACTGTGTCCACAAACTGCATCAAAGTCTGTAACAGCTGTGCAATGATAACCGGCAGGCCTAATTTTAATGTAAGCGAAGATTCATGTATAAATTTTGTTAATTGTGAGTAAAGAAAAAAGGCTTCATAAAATAAAGTTTGAAATGATTATGAGTATCAAAAAAATTACTTAGCTGTCTAAGCAGTTGTATGCTATCATGAACTGGTGAACATAACTTTTCATAAATTAAATTTTTATTTTTTGAGGGATAGGCGGATCTGCTGCAGATGATCTTCTCTAGCTTTAATCACTGTTAACGTAAGCGTTTTTTAGTATGAAAAGAGAGAATATACTGATTATCCTCAGTCTGGTGTTGTTGGCATTTTTTTTGGTAAGGATGTTCGACAGTGGAAACATGACAACTGGCTCCCAACGTTCTCAGGAACTGATTTACAGCGATTTCAAGGGACTTGTTGCTTCAGGCGAAGTGGTTAATGCACAGCTTGTGGGAGATTCCTTAATTGAGGGTTTCACTCAGGACGGAATAGCCTACCGCACCTATGTTCCGGCTGAAGACCCCAGCGTAATTGACTACCTGCGACTATATCAAATACCAATCAATTATGTACCTGAAAAAAGTCTACCTTGGTATTTAAGCATTTTAATAAATTGGGGACCTTTCATCTTAATTTTTGGGATTTGGATGGTGCTGATGCGAAGAATGCAGGGTACTGGTGGTGGCGGATTGTTTTCTATCGGACGCAGCCGTGCAAAAAAGATGGAACCGAGTGAAATGAAAGTGACTTTTGCTGATGTTGCTGGGATAGAAGAGGCAAAAGACGATCTTGGAGAAACGGTTGCGTTTCTAAAGGACCCAGCCAAATTCCGAAAACTCGGAGGAAGAATCCCCAAAGGTATGTTGATGTCCGGATCGCCTGGTACAGGGAAAACTTTGCTGGCAAAGGCTATTGCCGGTGAGGCAGAAGTTCCTTTTTTCAGTATGAGTGGTTCTGATTTTGTGGAAATGTTTGTTGGCGTCGGTGCCAGTAGAGTTCGTGATATGTTTGAACAAGGACGACAAAACGCACCCTGTATTATTTTTATCGACGAAATAGATGCTGTTGGCGGCAGCCGAGGCTCGGGAATGGGCGGTGGAAATGATGAGCGCGAACAGACACTCAACCAATTGCTGGTAGAAATGGATGGCTTCGATGGAATGGAAGGAATCATCGTAATTGCCGCAACAAACCGACCGGATGTTCTGGATCCTGCACTGCTGCGTCCGGGGCGTTTTGACCGGCAAGTGAATATTCCTCTGCCAGATGTTAAAGGGCGAGAGGAAATTTTGAAAATTCATGCTAAAAAAGTGCAAATGGTTGAAGGAGTTGACATGAGTATTATAGCACGCGGTACTCCTGGGTTTTCCGGTGCAGATTTGAAAAACCTGATCAATGAAGCTGCACTCGGAGGTGCACGTAACAACAAGACAGAACTGAATTTGGCAGATTTTGAGTGGGCACGAGACAAGGTGCTGATGGGAACTGAACGCAGGTCGATGGTCATGTCAGAAAAAGAGAAACGAAACACGGCTTACCATGAAGCTGGACATGCTCTGGTTTCCGCGCTGCTGCCAAAATCTGATCCAATTCACAAAGTTACAATCGTACCTCGTGGAAGGGCCCTGGGGTCGACCGCATATTTGCCGGAAAAAGATAACCATTCCTACGATATTGAATTTCTGAACAACCGCATCACCATTGCAATGGGCGGACGTGCAGCAGAGAAAATTATTTTTGATGAAGTAACTACCGGTGCAAGCAATGACATTCAGCAGGCGACTGATACTATCAGAAATATGATTTGCCGCTGGGGTATGAACAAATCATTTGGACCTGTTGTTTTTGGAAGCGACAATCGGCAATTCGTCTTGGGGCGGGATATCGGCAAAGATCGTGAGTACAGTGAAAAGACTGCTACGGAAATTGACAAGGAAATGCGAAAAACGATCAAATTTCATGATAATAAAGCTAAAAAACTCCTCAAAGATAACATCGATGTTTTACACAAAATTGTTGATGTTTTGATGAAAGAGGAAACCATCGAGGGGACATATATTTTGGAACTGCTGGGACAAAAAAAGTCTAAAATTGAACCAGTCGGAGGCTGATGGCTATTCCGGGATTTGGTCATCCTCCGGCATATTATTTTATGTGGATTTTACCCCGTAATCTTATTAGCAGAATTTGCGGGATTGTAGCAGATGCTCGTATTCCACGTCCTTTGCTGACTCCATTAATTCGCTTGTTTTCATGGAAATTTGGTGTTGACCTGGCTGAAGTTGCACAGCAGGTTTCAGAATTCCGGACATTTAACGAATTTTTTGCACGGAGACTGCTTCCGGATACACGGTATCTTAATTCGAATCCGGCCTCTATTCTTAGTCCGGTAGATGGGATTGTCGGAGAATTCGGGTCCATCAATAACGGACGCCTGATTCAAGCAAAATGTCTGGAGTATAGATTAGCAGACTTATTGAAAGATCCAGAGAGGACCAAGATTTATGACGATGGCGTTTTCATAACCATTTACTTGGCACCACACAACTGCCACCGCATTCATAGCATGGTAGAAGGGGAAATTCACGAATTCTCATATATTCCGGGAGATTTGTGGACGGTCAGCCCGCTGGGGGTACACCATGTTCCTGGCCTGTTTGCCAGAAACGAACGTTTAACCACTTTTTTACGTACGGACAAGGGTGAATGTGCTCTCGTAAAAGTTGGCGCAACTGTGGTAGGGCGCATCCGGGTTTGTTACCATGATCAAGTTTCAAACAAGCATAGTGCAAAGAATCAACAGGTTGCGCTTGAGACTCCTTTTCACATCAAGCGAGGAGAAGAGCTTGGTTTGTTTGAAATGGGCTCCACAGTTATTTGCTTGTTTCCTCCTGGTCAGATAGAACTGGGTGAATTGCAGGTGGAACAAAAAGTTTGTTTAGGTCAGGCCATTGGCCGATTTTGTCCGAACTGAAAAGAGTGAAAATTAAACTTAAATAAAAAAACCAGCTTTGATGATTTCGTAAAAAGCCTGAAACAGCGCGAAAACAGAAATCTCCACAGAGTAACGGAGAACACAGCGTATTGATTTTAAATATTTTTTCTTTGTGTCCTCTGTGGCAATGTTAGGTTTTTATAATTTCCAACTATTTACGGTTACATCACATTTGTTTTAATTAATTTTATCAAAATCAGGACTAATAAAATGAACGATTTATCTGGAAAAAAAGGAGTTATTCTTGGAGTTGGCAATCAACGCAGTATAGCATGGTCGGTTGCCGAGCATTTTCATAAACAAGGTGCTGAATTGGCATTGACTTTTCTTACCGATCCCAAAGGGCGTTTTGAGGCAAATGTTAAAAAACTTGGAAAAAAAGTAAATGCAACTTTGATTCGGGAATGCGATGTTTCTGATGATAGTTCGATCAAGTCCTTAATCGACGCATTGAATGATCATTGGGGTGAACTAGATTTTTTAGTTCACAGTTTAGCTTTTGCTGACCAAAAAGACCTGCAAGTCGAATTCTCAGGCACCAGCAGGGGTGGTTTTGCCAAAGCACATGAAATCAGCGCATTTTCTCTGTTACCTCTGGCAGAGGGTGTTATCCCCATGATGAAAAAGCGCGGAGGCGGCAGTATTCTAAGTATGAGTTTTATTGGCTCGAAGCTGGCAGTTCCACATTACCATGTGATGGGTCCAGCAAAAGCTTCTTTAGAAGCTTCTTCCCGCTATCTGGCAAAGGAAGTAGGACCAGATAATATTCGAGTGAATGTCATTTCTCCCGGGGCAATCAGAACTTTGTCTTCTGCAGGAATTAAGGATTTTGCAGAATTGATGAGAATCGGTGCTGAACATTCAGCAATGAAAAGAACCGTAACACAGGACGAAGTAGCGCAAACTGCTATATTTTTAGCTAGTGAAGCCTCCTCCGGTATTACGGGGCAGGTAATATATGTAGATTGCGGATATTCAATTATGGCAAATTAAATTTTCCAACCCCAGGCAATTATATTGATTGCCAAACAGTAAAAAAAGGATGAAAGATGAGCAAAGCAGTAGATGATTTTCGATTAAAGCTCGGAGGAGAGGAATATGTACCCATTTTTGTCGGTGGAATGGGTGTTGACATTTCTACAGCTGAACTTGCTTTAGAGGCCGCCCGTTTGGGTGGAATTGGGCACATTTCTGATGCCATGGTTCCCACAGTTTCAGACAGGCGTTTTCAGACAAATTATGTGCAGGAGAAACAAAAAAAATATAAATTCAATATAGGCAGCATAGATAAATCTGTCGTGCAATTTGACTTGGAACGACTGGCCGAAGCCCAGAGACTTTTTGTTGGACGTACTATGGATGCAAAAAAAGGGGACGGTGTCATTTTCATAAACTGCATGGAAAAGCTGACCATGAACAGCTCACGTGACACACTACAGGCTCGTTTACTCGCAGCAATGGATGCAGGTATTGACGGGATCACCCTAAGTGCAGGTCTGCATTTAGGCTCGATAGAACTTATGAAGGAACATCCTCGATTTCGAGATGTACTCGTTGGAGTCATTGTATCTTCTGCGCGTGCTCTGCGCCCCTTTCTCAAGCGAGCAGCAAAATTTAAGAGACTTCCCGACTATATAACGGTTGAAGGACCTTTAGCAGGAGGACATCTTGGCTTCGGTGTAGATGACTGGCAAGAATATGATCTTAAAACAATAGTTCAGGATGTTCTGAATTTCTTGAGTGAAAACGAGTTGGATATCCCTGTTATTCCTGCTGGCGGAGTTTTCACAGGAACTGATGCTGTTGAATTCCTGGAATCCGGGGCTTCCGCTGTTCAGGTAGCTACACGCTTTACAGTTACAAATGAGTGTGGATTACCTGAAAAAACAAAGCATCACTACTTAGAAGCAGTTGAGGAAGATATTATTGTCAATACCATTTCACCGACTGGTTACCCAATGCGAATGCTTAGTCAATCTCCTGGAATTGCTGATGGTATCCGGCCAAATTGCGAAGCTTTCGGTTATATTTTAGACAACAGTGGACACTGTCAGTACGTCGATGCCTACAATCGCGAACTTGAGAAAAATGAGGGTAAAATATCTGTTCTGGATAAAACGTGCCTCTGTACACAATTCCGGAAATTCAGAATTTGGACATGCGGACATAATGTCTACCGTCTAAAAGATACTACTCACAAACTTGAAAACGGGAAATATCAGTTACTTCGTGCTGAAGAAGTTTTCCGGGATTATCAGTTCAGCAAAGATCACACGATCAAACTTCCGGACCTTAAAACATCTGTTTCTTCTGAAGTCTCCTTGGCCGCTGCATAATTGTGCTGCTCATTTTGTTCGGTGCCAATATAACATTTTGTCTGCATTGTAGGAGCAGTAAAAAACAGATAAATTACGTTTTCTATTGACATAATTAAAGTAACAATAGAGAATCAAATGTTTGACTCATGCTGGCATAGCTCAACTGGTAGAGCAGCTGATTTGTAATCAGCAGGTTGTAGGTTCAAGTCCTATTGCCAGCTCCAGCATGGGGAGATACCCAAGCGGTCAACGGGATCAGACTGTAAATCTGACGGCTACGCCTTCGAAGGTTCGAATCCTTCTCTCCCCACCACGGCTTCAAAAGCTTATAACGGTGTGAGTTTTAAGCCTGGGTAGCTCAGTGGTAGAGCGTTTCCTTGGTAAGGAAGAGGTCGGCAGTTCAATCCTGCTCTCAGGCTCCAATTTTTTTAGCAGTTTGTAAGTAACGAAATCATGAGAGATACGATCCACTTAGAGTGTACCGAATGCAAGCGGAGAAATTATACAACTTCCCGCAACAAGAAATTAAAAACAGAGCGTATGGAGGTACGTAAATACTGCAGGTGGGATCGTAAACATACATTACACAAGGAAACGAAATAATTCGTTTCCTGGATTTATTTTACGTCCCGATAGGGCAGTAGCTCAGTTGGTAGAGCATCGGTCTCCAAAACCGAAGGTCGCAGGTTCGACCCCTGTCTGCCCTGCCAAAGTTATAATCGTCTGCATTATGGCTAAGCGCTGAGTTTGCATAGCAGCAAAAAGAGACAATTTTAGGATGTTTTTGATTCATCCGGAAACCTGATTATGATCAAGAGAATTCGGCAGTTTTTTAAAGATGTCATTGCAGAATTTAAGCGAGTGCAGTGGCCGACACGAGAAGCTACAATAAAGTCTACATCAGTGGTTGTGTGCGTCTCTTTGGCTGTGGCTCTCTATTTAGGAATCGCAGATTTAGGACTTTCAGACATCATGCAAATGATCATTGCCGGATAAAATAGTGGAAGAACAAACTGGAACAGATATGGTATTGGAAGAGCAGGAAGAAACTGCAGTAGCACAGGAAGCCACTTTGGAGTCTCCTGAAGGTAATCTTACGGAAGTAACTGGTGCGGATGTTGAAACGCTAGAAAAAGTTCCGGTAAAAACTGATGCAGATATTGGAGCGCTAGAAAATGACCAGGAAACAGAAGAAGTTGCTGCCGTAGAAAACCCGGCTGAGTGGGTAGAGGAGAGCACTTTGGTGGAACAGGAAGAAAAGGCTGCTGGGGTTACTGATGCACTAGCTAAAGAGCAAGATAATTTTCAGAAAGCAGAGAAAGTTACTACTGAAGAAAATCCCGTGAATACGAAGAATCTATCAGAAGAAACGGAACCGCAAGAGCCTGCAAAGCCGCAAAATCCAAATGCCAAATGGTACATACTTCAGGCATATGCAGGTTACGAAGGAAAAGTTGAACAGACGATTAATGAAAAATTAAGAATTAAAGGCATAGAACATCTGGTAGACGAAATTTTTATTCCTTCTGAGGATATCATTCGTACCAAAGAAGGGAAAAAAAGGAAAGTAAACCAAAAATATTTTCCTGGATATGTCATGATTCGCATGGAACTGACGCCAGAATTGTGGCACCTTTTGATGGATGTCAACCGTGTTTCCGGATTTATTGGCGGAACTCAAAAAGATCCGCTGCCCTTAGATGAGAGGGAGCTTGAAGAAATTCGTTCCCAAGTCGATGAAGGTTTCCAGCAAAAAGCAACTGAAGATGAATTCACAGTTGGGCAGCAGGTAACAATCACAGAAGGCTCATTCGGCAATTTCAGTGGCATCATCGATGAGGTTAATCTCGAACGCAGAAAATTAAAGGTATTGGTTAGTATCTTTGGCCGCCCCACCCCGGTAGAGGTTGAGTTCGATAATGTAAAACACACAGTAGAATAAGACAAATAATTATGGCAAAGGAAATTTCTTCTTTTATCAAACTTCAGATTCCTGCAGGTAAAGCGAATCCGTCACCACCTATAGGTCCCGCATTGGGTCAGCATGGTGTAAATATCATGGATTTCTGCAAGGCCTTCAATGCTCAAACTCAAGGACAGGATACCATTATTCCAGTTGTGATCACTGTTTTCAATGATCGATCATTCACCTTTATTACCAAGACTCCTCCTGCTCCAGTATTGATCAAAAAAGCTCTTAAACTTAACAAAGGCTCGGCTACTCCTAATACGGTTAAAGTTGGGGCTCTGAACAGGGCGCAGATAGAGGATATTGCCAAGCAGAAGATGCCAGACTTGAATTGTTACAACATGGAAAAGGCCATGAAATCAGTGGCTGGAACTGCCCGGAGCATGGGCGTATTGACTGAGGAATTATGACTAAACAAAGCAAACGAGCAAAAGTTATTCAAGAAAAAGTAGAGTCGGAAAAATTATATGCACTGTCTGAAGCTGTAAATTTGCTTAAGGAAATCAAAGCAACTAAATTTGATGAGAGCGTTGATGTCGCCTTGAGACTTGGAGTTGACACTCGTAAAGCTGAACAAATGGTGCGCGGCACCTGTTCCATGCCAAACGGTCTGGGCAAGGAAGTTCGCGTGCTTGTTTTTGCCAAAGGAGAAAAGGCAACTGCAGCTCAAGAAGCAGGTGCGGATCATGTGGGAGGCGAGGATTATGCCAAAAAAATTAAGGCTGGCTGGCTTGAGTTTGACCGTGTAGTTGCAACGCCTGACATGATGGCTATAGTTGGCAGGATTGGAAAAATTCTCGGTCCACGTGGACTAATGCCGAATCCAAAGACCGGTACCGTAACTTTTGAAGTTGAATCTATCATCAAGAATATCAAAGCAGGACAAGTGGAGTTTCGCGCCGACAAACAAGGCAATCTGCATGCTTCAGTTGGAAAAATTTCATTTGATGCGGACAAACTCTGTGAAAATGTCAGTGCTCTGATTGACACGGTAAAACGAATGAAACCATCCTCATCAAAAGGAATATATTTGCGAAATTTTAGTTTGAGCTCAACCATGGGCCCCGGTCTGAAGGTGGATCCACAAACAGCATAATATAGAAAAAATACAAACTTTTTAGTTTGATTGTCTAAGACAGTAGGGGCCAAACGGCTTAATTCACGCCCTGCCGAGACACCTCTTCCGCGAGTAACACAGGAATTTGCTCCAGTGTTCCTTCCGCTGTCTTATACAATTTTTATCATAACAGTCTTGGGTGTTCGTAGAAATAGTGTTTTTTCCTGTTTTCTATAAAGTTGCATAATTTAACGTTCCTGTGAGATAACACTGAAGCAGTTGAATACTTTAACTCAATATAAATAGAGAAGGGCCCATGGAACGAAGCCAAAAAGAAGCTCAAGTAAGCGAGCTTCGATCAATCTTTAATAATATGTCGGCCGGAGTACTGGTTGACTACCGTGGTATTGAAGCAAATCAAGTAGTGGAGCTTCGTAAGAAGTTGAATGATGCATCATCCACAATGAAGGTAATCAAGAACTCGCTGGCACGTATTGCAGCCGAAGACACTCCGTTTTCTGAACTTGCAGATCAGTTTACACAAACCCGTGCGCTTGTTTATAGCGACGGCGATCCTGTTGAGCAGGCAAAAGTTTTGTCGGCAGCAACTAAGGAAATCGAAAATTTGAAAATACTTGCTGGAATCCTTGTTGGTGACAGCAAAACCAGCATCCTCAATACAGGTGAAGTGGAAGCTCTTTCCAAATTACCTTCAAGAGAAGAGCTCATCGTGAAGATGCTGTTCCTGATGCAGGCTCCAGCAACTCAATTTGTTCGTATTCTTAAGGCAGTTCCTGTGAAATTTGTTCGCACTTTGGCTGCAATCCGGGATAGCAAATAATAAACCGGTTTATTCACATTCCTCCAGGCTAATATGGAGGGTGACTTTAACTTTTATCTGAGAAATAAAATGGCAGATATCACAAAAGACCAAGTTATTGACTTCATCGCTAACATGTCCGTGTTGGAAATGTCTGAGCTGGTGAAAGATATGGAAGAAAAATTTGGTGTTAGTGCAGCAGCAGCTGCAGTAGCAACACCTGCTGCAGGCGGCGGGGGCGGAGAAGCCGCAACAGAGGAAAAAACTGAGTTTGACGTAATTCTGACCAGCTTTGGTGAGAAGAAAATTAACGTCATTAAAGAAATCCGGGGAATCACTGGATTGGGACTCAAAGAAGCTAAGGAAGCGGTTGAGTCTGCCCCAAAAGCAGTTAAAGAAGGCGTCTCCAAGGAAGAAGCAGAAGAAATCAAAAAGAAACTTGAAGAAGCCGGAGCAAGCGCAGAAATCAAGTAATTTTTTTAATTACCACCGTGTCCTTCCGGGGACACGGCACCCGTTTTTTGCGCAATCCGTCACTGTACCCTCTCCCCTCCTTCATAAAATTCCCAATTAATACTCCTCAAAACATGGTTTTATTACAATAGAAATAATGTTGCGTACTATTTCACGCTGGACTGTTACGGAATAGAATTTTAGGCTGGAGTATGGCTTATTTTCTTAAACCATTTTAGCAATTCCACGCTCATGGAACACTCACTTAAGACCTACGAAGAGTACTTCTCCCAGCCAGCAGAAGTACGAATGGGAAATTATGAAAAAGCAGGACATCTCCAGCATGTGATGCTCTCTCACCAGTTTTCAGTTCAGTTGATGGAAGAATTATTCGACATTGCGGATCATGTTAAAGAAATGACTCGTAAGCCAAACGGTATCGAATTTTTGAAATCGCTGTTGAGTCACAAAAAGGCAATGCTCTATTTTACCCAACCCTCCACACGAACCTTTCTGTCTTTTTTGACTGCATGCCAGATGGTTGGAATGGACACTGGAGAAGTACGGGATCCATCATTGTCATCCGAATATAAAGGGGAAAGCCAGGAAGACGGCGTTCGGGTATTCAGCAGCTATTTTGATCTGATTATCATGCGTGATCCAAAGCCGGGTTTTTGTGAATATATGGCGTATTTGCTGGATAATACTGGCCGCAGTGTTCCCATTTTTAACGGAGGCAGCGGCAAGGATCAGCACCCCACTCAGGCACTTCTAGACCTTTATACCATGCACCGCTCCTTTCAAAAAAACGGCGGAATCCGCAAAAAACGATATGCGTTTGTGGGTGATCTTCTACGTGGTCGTGCCGTACGCTCCTCGGTAATGTTATTAAGTCAATATAAAGATGTCGAGATGGATTTTGTTGCCCCATCGTCTTTTCAGATTGCTGAAGATCTGGAAGAAATTTTGCGCTCACGAGGTATTAGAATTCGTAAAACTGATGACTTAGACAGCGTTATTTCAGCTGTGGATTGCGTCTATATGACACGACTTCAGGATGAGTATGATCTCTCTGGAGAATCGAACTTGATTGATTATTCACAATTTAGCCTTACACCTGAAAATGTGAGCCGGATGAAATCAAAGGCAATAATCTTACATCCTTTGCCGAGGAGATACGAAATTTCTTCTGAAGTCGATGCAGACCCGCGCGCCATGTACTGGAGGCAGTTGCGAAACGGAGTTTATATCAGAGCAGCACTTCTGCTTCATGTCTTCAATGTTGCACATCGGTTAAATGAGTATTAGAATGACTGCTGTTACCGGAAAACCGGAAGTAACAAGTACTAAACGAAGTAGTTTTATTTTCTTATAAACAAACGTGTCCTCCCCTAAATTCCTTTCTACTAATGTTGCCGCCCTGCTTGTCTACGGGCGCCCCCCGATGGTGTTTGCAGGAATGGTCTGCGCCATAGGGGTAATGCTTGACCATAGCCCCTTTGTTTACTACAGCGGTGTGATTTTTCTGCTTACCGCAATGATCCTTGATTTGATGGACGGCTGGTTTGCAGCCCGTTTTCGACCGCAGGCTAAACTAGCCCATTTAGCAGACCGGATCATGGACAAAGTGGTTTACTCCATAGTTTTTCCGATGGTTGCAGTGGGTATGATGTGGCGCTACCAGTCTTTACCAGGAAGTGCTGATTTTCGCTTGGAAATGCTGCATATTGTCTTCGTATTTGTCCTGTGCGTAACAGTCTTAATGCGGGATAATTTTGCACACTTCATGCGCAATTTTTCGCTCCGAAAGGGCGAAGAAGAAGAAATGAAAGAAGTCACTCGACTCCGAACAATGGTCGCCGCTCCGGTTGGAGTTGTGCTCTATATTCACGCATTTTACGTACCTGGGGGTCCGGATTCTTCCCTTTATTCATGGATGAGTTGGCTTGGAGCAATTCCAATTCAGCAGCTTTTCTTTTTGGAGATTCTGTTTCTTATCATCAATTTTGGTTCAATAGCTGGATATTGCCGCAAATACGGCACCGCTTGTCTCGACGATCTTTGTTTGGACGATGAAGTTTTACGTCGCCGCATTTTAGCCGTCTTTCCAAATGCCCTGACTGTAATGAATGCGCTCATGGGAATTTTAGCAATTCTATTTGCCTATCGAGAACGAGTTCAGGAAGCATACCTGATTTTACTAGGTGCCGGTTTTTTTGACAAAATAGACGGAGCCGTTGCGAGAAAATTGGGACTCACAACTCCGCTCCCATCAGCTAAACCCAAAAAATATAATATTACTTTGGGGGGAGTCCTTGACGACGTTTCTGATACCGTCAGTTTTTGCATCGCACCAGCAATAATTTTTTACATGCTGATGGGGCGAGTTGTAGATGAGTCCATCCAGACACTCCCTTATGGTTGGATTGCCATTCTGTACACGGTATTGGGTGTAACACGCCTGATTTTCTTCATTCTGGACCAAAACAGCATACCCGGGTTTTTTAAGGGTATCCCTGTTCCAGGTGCGGCCCTGTTAGTCGCAGCACCTTACATAATGCTCGGAAATGCGCTTCAATCAAATACTTCGGACACTGTTTTCTGGGCACAATTTTGTTTTGTCTTGATGATAATTGCTGCAATCTTAATGATCAGTTTTCCAATCCGCTATATGCATATCGGTCGTTTAATGAGCAGAAATCGAAAATTTTTAATTTTCACCATGGCACTTATCATCGGTTTCGCCTTCACACCCTATTTCGGTCATGCCGCGCTTGCATACCTCACAATGTATGTTTTTTCACCGCTGTACACGTGGCGTATCAGTCCGGATATTGCTTCCAAAGAACTACCGGGAAAAACACTCTAACTCTTCATGAACGCCCATGCAGGACCAAACTGTGGACACTGAAACTTCCAATCTTTTGGAAAATTCTAAAGAACGAATGGTTGCTCCAGAAACCCAACTGGGTGAGCAATTTGACCAATCTTTGCGTCCGGAACGTTTAAAGGACTATATTGGCCAGAAAGAAATTAAGGAAAATCTGGAAGTTTATATTGGTGCTGCAAAAAAACGCAAACATGCCCTGGATCACGTCCTTTTGAGCGGTCCGCCAGGATTGGGGAAAACGACACTCGCAAATATTTTTGCACGTGAAATGGAAGTGCAGCTACGCTCCACTTCCGGCCCTGTCATTGAACGCCAGGGTGATTTGGCCGCAATTCTCACCAACCTGGAGCCCCGCAGTATTTTGTTTATTGACGAAATACACCGATTGAACAGGGTAGTTGAAGAAGTACTTTACGGTGCAATGGAAGATTTTACACTCGACATTATTATCGGAGAAGGTCCAGGCGCACGCACGGTAAAAATTGATTTACCGCATTTTACTCTGGTTGGCGCAACAACACGTGCTGGTCTGCTCTCTTCACCTTTGAGAGAGCGTTTTGGAATACAGTTCCGGCTAAATTTTTATGAGCCGGAAGATCTAAAAACTATCATTTTGCGCGCAGCATCACTACTTGGAATTGAAATTGTGGAAGAAGCGTCTTTCGAACTGGCCCGCAGAGCTAGAGGTACTCCCCGAATTGCAAACCGCCTGTTGAAGCGCTCCAGAGATTTTGCAGACATGGAAACATCCGGAGTGATTACTTTGCCTTTAGTTGAGCGAAGTTTGGAAAAAATGAGAATTGATTTGGAAGGTCTGGATCAAATGGATTGTCACATTCTTGAAACTATCATTGAAAAATTTAGCGGAGGTCCAGTTGGACTAAGCACCCTTTCTGCTGCAGTCTGCGAAGAAAAAGATACGATTGAAGACGTGTATGAACCTTTTTTACTGCTTAAGGGTTTTTTGCTGCGTACTCCACGAGGTAGGATAGCGACCGAACGGGCTTATACACATTTGGGGATTTCAGGTCCACCCCTATCTCAAGTAAATCTAATTTGAATAATTTTCTCAGCTAAGTTCACTGAAAAGCTTAGAGATGAAATAATCAGGTGTTAGGACATCGCGAGATCACGCGTTTTAATGGCAATTGAATATCTAAAGAGTGTCGAATAAAAACCTTTCACCAGTCAATAGTTACCAGTTATCCCCTCATGGATACTAATTTTTCTCCAATCGAAAATTATCCTTTTCTTTCTCCGTTCCTCTTCACTGAGGATCTGGAAGAGCTTGAAGAACATAAAGAGGACCTTCTCAAACACCTGCAAAAAGTTTGGCGGCCTTTAAAAGTTGAAACCGACCAAACTTTTGAATACCTTGCTGCACGTGAAAAAGTGTTTGCAACTGTTATTGCAGAATATTATGAGAAACAATATAATAAAATTGTTGAAAGCAGCCTCTGCACCAATAACTCCTTTGATACTCTTTCACTAAATACTCGCCTCCTGGACAGCATAATCCATGCTGCTTTCGAATATGCGTTAGCTGATCTCCCAATCTTGAAAGAAAAGATTAAAGAAGATCTCAAAAAAGAGCATCAATATAAAAAAAGATCTCTCCCGAAAAAAAATAAAAAACTCGATCTTATCCAGACACAAATCAAGAAGCTAGAATCAAATCCTGGTGAACCGGAACAAAGGCAGATGCTGAAATATTACAAAAGCATCGAAGCCGAATTGATTCATGAAATTGAGAATCATATTGAACGCCTGAAAGAGTTGGAAAAGCACTTGCCTCTGGCACAGAAATCCAAAATAAAAAGGGACTTTTTGCTCAATCATTTGGTCATCTTTGCCAGAGGAGGTTACGGCCGCGCTGAACTGAGTTTTGCCTCCGATCGGGATTTGGGTTATTGCCTGGATACACAGCAATTAGGCCCCGGAGGATCAGAAATTTGCCGACAGCTCATCATTCATATTGAGCATTTACTCCGCATAGCAGGGATAGAAACGGCACACCAATATTTTGAATTAAACGAAGACTTATCTCGTTTCAAAGATCCCGGTACCATCCACACCATTCCGGCCATTTTGGAAAGCCGAGTTTTAGTTGGCAGTAATAATTTAGCAAATGCCCTGAAACGCAGATTTTTTCAGACACTGCCCTATGAGACATTCGTCCTGAGTCAAATTCGTGATTACCATGATCGCGCAGTTCCTGGACTGAGTCATATGAATCTCAAGGAAGATCAGGGTGGTTTGCGCTCTTTGCAAATCCCACTTTGGCTGGCGGCTGCAACTTTTGGCGTTTTTCCGAATCAAACTGTAGATATGCTAGCCCTTTTGATACAAAAGCGAATTATATCGCCGCGTCAGGGATTCAAACTTTGTCAGGCCCTGGAATTCTTGTACGACTTGCGCAACTTTTCTGCGACCGCAAAAAAGTTCCACTTTGACGATGAAGCACGGGAAAGTGGCCTTTCCGAAAAAGATATTCAAATTAACATCATCAATGATGCTGCAGAACGCCTTTATCTGCTCAAGAAACAACGTTTCCAGAATATTGACGATTTTGACCGCTATCGTCTGCAAATGGTGAATCATATTCAAGATCTCTCGCAGGCAATTTTGCAACGACTGCTGGATCGAACCATAGTACGGACTTTCTCAAATTTCCAAGTTGTCGTTCATCTGGGAAAGCGGCTTATTGTAGAGGTTCATGCACTGGAAGGATTGCCACAAGTTCCGATATCTCTTATTTTCAACGATCCGTCAGCATTACTTGAGCTCTTTGAATATGTGGGGCAATCTGAGTATGATTTATCTTTTGATCTCAAGGACGAGATGGCGGACTTGATCCGGATTTTGACACCGGACGTCATTGAATCTTACGGTTCGCAGATTTCGGAATGCTTTACCAAGCTCATGCTGACGCCTTTTGCCGCGAATGCCTGGCGGATTATGTTCGAAATTTGTGAACCAATCAATGCGGCAAATCAGCCACGTACTTTGATGGGTTGTTTCATTCCTGAAACAAACAAGATGCGTTTTTTGCTCCGAAATCTTGCTTACCATCAACATCCTGTCTGCGCTCATTCACTCAATGCGCTGGATCGTACACAAAAAGAACTGGACAGACTCAAAAAAGATTATCCTGAATTACATCAGTATCTCGAACCAAAGCATATCCTTGCCCTTAAATGGGGTGTTTTATTCCACGATGTGGGAAAAATTGATCCACGAAGTGAGCATGAGGTCTCAGGAACAGCGATGGCAGTAAAAGCTTTAGAGCGCATCGGTTATGATGACCAGGAATTATTCACTCTTGTTTCTTTGCTCATTGTACATCATATGACAGTTGTTCAACTCAGCAGAACCTCCGCATATTTCGATCAAGCTTTACAAAGATTTTTTGAGATTGCAGACCGCAACCTGATCAATGTAATTTTGCTTTTCCTGTGCAATATTTCAGATTACATTTCTGTTAGTGACGGCAATGCCCGGTCCACGCGTGGATTGAGAACATTTTTTGAAGAAACATATAGGGTTTTTGCTGAAATGCGACCCACTAAAATGCAAAAGGATTCAATAGATTTCATCCAGACATACCTTGATATTAAAAAGACTGATTTGGAAACAGATACTCGTATTGATCTATTGATTAACAGGAGCCTCAGTGAAAACCTGGAATCTGTTTTACTGGCACCTTTAGAACATATTAGCCATGAGGAGCGGAAACTTCTCGAAAAATCAGAAGATGAATTACACGCCTTGTGGCGTGACCTTAAATTGGGTTCACTTGATAAACAGAGCACTGATCAAACAACAGACAAATTTATTCGGACCATCCGGCAATCTCTCAGCAATAAAACTTTGATGGCCCTGACAGGATTGTACAGCCCGATGATTAACTGGTTTTTTGCGGCATTCCCAAATCGTTTTCTGCTCAGTTCTCCTCCAGGAATGCTTGCGGAAAATCTCTCAATTTTCAATCGGCTTGAACGGCCTGCAATTGTAAACGTGATCACCAATGCGCGAGGACGACTGAACGGACTTTTGATTTATGTCCATGACCAGCCCCAAATTCACAGCCGCATTGCTTACACCTTAAATTTAAAACACCTAAACATTGAATCGGCAAAGATCAACCAGATCCAATTTGCGAGCGGTAAAGTTGCCTTTTGCTATTATCTCAAGGTATCAAAAAGTGATGAGGATAACGTGATTTTTCCACGGGAGTTAGAAACTTCAATCAGAAGAAATACACCGCCTGCATTCAAAATTCAGTCACATACTTTTCTTTACGACACAAAACTTCAACTGGAGTACCTTAAAGATGACAAAAAAGGGTACATGGTCAAAGAAACAAATAATGATGCTCCCAGGGATTTCCCGATTTTGAATGGAGATTCCCGAGACAAAACAGATTTTTCCAGACAAGACAAAAACTACCTTCGCATTAAAATTACTGCTGAAGATGCACCGCTGGTTTATTACAAAATGGTCAGTGCTTTTGATTATGTGGGTGTGACCATTCAGCAAGCCGTGATCACAACTATTGGTCACCAGGTTATTGATACATTCTACATCACACCCTCCGATCATAAAAAAATAGTTAAATCAGACTTTGAGGAATCCCTCAAACAAGTACTGATGAGTCCATCAGTAATATGAAATCACTGCATCCAGATAAAGTGATCAAAATAGTTTGACTTTCATTTTGATTGTGCTAGCTTGGATCGGACTTTGTATCAAGATGACACTGAGGGATCTGGCCCTTTGAAGTGTCGAGCATCCTTTTTCAGTATAAAGGTGCTAATGCCAGCCCACCTGGATATTTCCGGGTGGAGTCGATGCGACTCGATTCGAGTAAAGTGCTGGAATGCTTCTATTTTTGGCCCGCTTTTTTTGATTTTCGTCTATCCCGTTTTTTTCACCAGTGTAGTTCTCGCAAATTTATTGTATTTTGTGACAGATTAAATACATGCAGAAATACATTGAGTTATAATCGTTTTTCGTGATATGGAGATTTTATTCCCTTTGATTATTTATTCCTTGCCAAGAGATTAATAAAAAAACTCTTTCATTTGCATCAGGCACTTTTATCAGTTAATCATCAAAAACAGTTCATTTTACTGAGAACAGCTTATGACCCTTATCGTTAGTCCTGATTATCACGCAGTTCCCATTTTGGAAAATAATGGCATCCGTTGGATTGCGCCTTCTCAGGCAAAACGACAGGATATTCGTCCACTCAGGATTGGAATCCTCAATATAATGCCGCTTGGAGAAAAATATGAATTTAATATCCTCCATCCTTTAGGACTTTCAGTTTTGCAGTTGGAGCCAATTTGGATTCGTCTGGAATCTCATGGTTACAAATCTTGGGAACCAAAACATGTTGAAGACATTTACGTAACTTATGAAGAGGCAACTCGTGAGCAACCTTTGGATGGCCTGATCTTAACGGGGGCTCCTGTGGAGACTATTCATTTTGAGGATGTTCATTACTGGAAAGAAATCAAATCAATATTAAATGATGCACGTCAGAATATTCCTAGTACACTCGGACTGTGCTGGGCAGGGTTTGTGATGGCCTATTTAGAAGGTGTGAATAAATTCAACTATGATCAAAAACTTTTTGGAGTTTTTGAGCTGAAAAACCTGGCTCCCTCCCATCCAATCATTGGTGAGCTGGATGACGTATTCTTCTGTCCCCAAAGTCGGCATGCAGGAATTCCTGATGAGGCAATGGAAGAGGCTTCAAATGCTGGCCGTTTAAAATTGCTGGCATACGGCCAACAAGCAGGCTATACAATTTTTTCTACCGCAGACGATCGTTTCATTGCGCACACAGGACATCCTGAATACAATGCAACCCGACTTGCCGAAGAAGCTAAACGCGACCAGGACAACCCTGCAGTACTGCCCCCGGCAAATTTTGATTTTGACAATCCCCTCAATCTCTGGCGCTCACACCGTAACACTTTTTTCACACAGTGGGTCCGCTATTGTTACCTCAGAGTCAGCACACATGATATGAGCGTTGACACAGATTTGACGGTCTCCGGAAGAGATACTCGCTAAAATTAAGGATTTGACTTGCGCCTTTTACACACCTAGGTCAAGTTTTACTGGTAACAATTAACTTAAAACTTAGGCGGACTAGCGACAACAAATAAAGAAAATTATGAAAGAAAAAGACAACGAGCCGCCCGATTGGCTACAAAAATTGTTTTCCACCCAGGGAATTTTAACTGCAATATTGATTTTAGGGGTCTACTGGGTATTTTTTGGGGAAGATAAAACTCGAGATAATGTGGGTTACAATTTTTCTTCTCAGAATGTTCCAATCGGAGTCAGTAACCAACTCAATTCCAAAGCCCTTGAAAAACTTGGAATTGATCTTACAGAACACCTAGACCCGAAACTGGTTCCGGCGATCACATCAGAAGCCTTAAAAGAAGCGACTCAAGCAAATGTTTCTGAAGAAAAATTTTTACCAACGCTGGTCAGTATAATTTCTAATAAGATCCGTGATATCAGCACCATCGACTTGAATGAGGATGGAATAGCAGATCCTGTTTTGATCGTGCCCCAAACGGAAACGGGTGATTCGGATTTTCTGGTATTTTCGATTTTGATACCGGACCCCAGTGAAGTCAGTGTGCTTCCTTCCGGCTCAGATCAGGAAGCTTGGAGAAACATTGCTGAAAACAAGTCGATCGAAATCATGACAGCCTCAGTGGTCCGTGATTCTGGAGACCAGCTGACCATGCAGTCCGCACCAAACCCGCAGATGTATCAATCATCCGGAGCACCTTATCCTCCGTATTACGGTACGGGTTACAGCATGACGAGTCTTTTTATGACATCCATGATGATGTCAATGCTCTTTCGTCCTCCATTCATGTGGGGTGGAGGGTTCGGCTATGGCTACGGCAGTCCGATGGCAGTTAGTTCTGTAAAGAATCGCCGTGCTGCCGCCACATCGTCATTGAAAAAAGCAATGCCAGCAAAGTCTGCAGCAAAGACGGCCGGTGGAAAAAGTGTTTCGTCCAACAAGTTCCGTTCTACATCAAAAAAATCACTGAATAACATTAAAAGTACTAAATTCCGTTCGGCCAATCGTAAAGCTTCAGGAGGAGGTTTTGGCAGCAGTCTAACCTCTCGTAAAAAACCAGCTGCTACACAACGCAGACGTTCGACAACGCGGAGAAAATCATTTTTTGGTGGCAGCCGCCGGCGAGGGTTCAGTTTTGGAGGTTTCGGAAGAAGAAGACGCTGATTTTGGTCTGCATTTGAACCAAAATGCTTGAGGCAAACTGCAAACTTAAAATCTAAGAAGGCTCGTTATTTTCCCATTCAAGAGCCTCAATTTCGTACGTTTCAGCATCCAATTGTGAAACGCCCGCTTTGTGGCCTGAACCGTATTTGGCTAATGCAATCTGCCGCATTTTTTTCATCTGGCTCATGTACGATTGATTTTCAAACAATTCCATTTGTTTTTCATGATTGGGAGCGTGTATTCTGGCTTCCCGTTCAATTTTAAGATGGCAACTAGCACAGAGTGGAATCAAATTTTCCAAGGTATTGTTTCCAGGATTTTCATCAATATGATGGACTTGCAGCACCATTTCGGCATTTGTTGAATTTCTACAATCTTGACCGCATCTGGAACAATAATAATTAAACAGCTCCCTTACATAACGTGAAATTGTGCTCCATTCCGGGTGGTAACGAAGATTACGGGCCATTTGTAACTTCCTCAGTCAATGGGAAAAAATATTTTTCTTTACCTTCTGGCTGAATTTAGTTATACATAACTGCAATAAAATTTTCTAGGTTCACAAAAAAAAGTGAACTGCCTCCAAACAGAGTGTTTTTTTAGAAAGGAATTTTATGTCAATCAGCCGTGATGAGATAGTTAATATTTTATCAGTGGTGAGCTTTTTGGCCCATGCTGACAGAGAAATGCAAGTTTCCGAAAAAAAAGTACTGATTGCCACCTTTAAGGCTGCTGCAATCACTCCCGAAGAACAACAACAAATGAAATCCAGCACTTCTCTTGATGGCATGTTAAATCACATACAATCCGACGAAGCAAAGCACGCGCTCATTGAATTAATGGCCTTAGTGGCCGGAGCTGACGGGGTGTTTGAAGACGAAGAGCGGGTTGTCATCCAAAAAATTATGAAAAGAATTGGAATTTCCGCCGAACATCCTTATTTCGACGACAATAACCTTGTTGACATTCCAACAGTTCGCGCCAATGTTGGAAAAATTTTGAATTCGTTCAAGACTTTGGCTCCTGTTGAGAAAGAGACTGAGCAAAAGCCGGAAGTGGAAGCTACGACTAATACTGTTCAAGAACAGATTGAATCAGATACAAAAACGGAAGAAGAGGTTTCTGTTGAAGATTCAACACGGGATGAATCTGAAGCTGAACTT
>JAKUUI010000149.1 GCA_022448485.1 SAR324 cluster bacterium | reverse complement strand
CTCTTCTGACAACATCCACGTGATTGGATTTACCAATAGCAGTTTTGACGAGAACTTCAACCATCTAAGTGATAACATCTTTCTGGTCAAGTATAATTCAGATGGTGTCAAACAATAATCTCTTCAAACACTAACACCAATCGAAGGGTCAGTCACATCACCACCTGTGAGTAACCCCCACTAATTCTTCACAGTCAGACAACACTCCAAGTAAAATACCCAATTCTTGAAAACACGGCCGAATCCGTGGTATATTTTTGATTCTCCTAAACCAACCAATAAGGAAACCACATTTTCTTATTAGAAATTCTGAACAGATCGAATGAGAAATAATATCAAAACTGTTTGTGGTATAGAAAAATATGATGAACTTTCCAAAAGGAAAGGTTTTCTCAATCAACTTCGTTTTTATTGGTTCGTTTTGAGTGCATCACTTATGGATATCGGGAAAAAGAATGCTATAAAGGAGGAATAATTTTTGTCTTCCGAGTTATTTAATACTCCATGTTGAAACTCATCCACAACCTCCCCATTTCTTGTAAAATTCACCAAATCATGTTATATGTTCAGTTACAACTGCATTGTAATCCAAAGTAGTAAAGAATTGAATAATAAACTTCCCTAACCTCAAAGATATCCTCGTCAACCGAATGAGGATGTCCCACATTTACCAATCTATGATAAGGATGGCAGCCATAGTTAATTACCCCGGCAGGGTTGTATTTTTGGCCTCCCAAGCCTAAGAAGACCTTAAATTGGCTGAAGTGGAAGTTTATTCACCCCAGGCTCTACATTCACATGAACATTGCGGTCATCACTTTTTTGCTGTCAGGGTGTATGTGACTGTTATGCGGTTACAAACATTACTGCATGAAATTCATACTGTCACTAAGCATTAATAGTTAGTACGATTTTTCCAATATGTTTTTTCAGCAAAAACACCTCTTGAGCTTTAACAATATCTTCCAGAGGAAAAGTATGAGCCACAATCGGCTTAATGTTCCCGGTCTCGATAAGGTCTATGAGTTCTGGAAAAACCTTTGGTTCTAAAACTGTGCAACCAAAAAAACTTAAGTCCTTCAAGTAGAGTGTTCTAAGGTCAATCTTCGCGAAAGCACCAGCAATTGCTCCAGAAACTGCGTAACGCCCGCGAGGCCTCAGAATTTCAAGAAGTGCTGGCCAGCTTTTTCCACCAACAAGATCAATCACTACATCGACACTGTTTACACCTAATGCTTCGACCACGCTCTGATCACGATTAAGTGTCTTTATAGCGCCAAGCGCAATCAGATCTTGTGACTTTGAGGCGCTCGTAACAGCAATAACATCCGCACCTCTGGACTTTATCAGTTGAACAGCCGCAGAGCCGACGCCGCCCGATGCACCCGTTACTAGCACTAAATCATCTGAATAGACTTTGGATTTAGCTAGCATATTTCCCGCAGTGGAATAGGAGCAAGGGAATGAGGCAAGCTCAACATCGCTCAGTGTACTCCTTACTTGATATGCATGCCGTGAAGCGACGGAAACAAATTCAGCGAACCCCCCATCGCACTCAGATCCCAAAAACCAGGGCTGAGACAAAGCCTTACCTTTTACTTCTCTTAAGCAAGGCTCAACCAGGACTCTCTCTCCAATTCTGCTTTTGCTGACATTTTCGCCAACTGCCACAATATGTCCACAGACGTCAATACCCTGAACACGGGGAAAATCAATGGCTTTGCCAGCCCAACTTGCATCCTTACTCGTCGCATCGCCTTTTGAATACCATGCTGTTCGTGTATTGATATCCGTGTTGTTTACTGCAGCAGCCCCAACTCGAATGAGAACATCATCAGCTGTTGGTTTAGGCACCGGAATATCACTGCGGACATCCAGCTTGTCTAGTTTACCGTGGCCAGTTAGCCAAACTCCTTTCATAGTTTTGGGTAACTGATTCATACAGAAACTACCCTATTTAATTTAGATTTATAGCCTGGAAATTATTTCGCACAAATTATGTATTTAGTGCTTAAATGTTTGCAATTTCAAACTTTGATGCTCAATCAATGTAGTAATGAAATTGGACAGGTTTTCCCTCCCGTTCGATTTTGATTGCAATTTCACGTTCGGATTGAAGTATTTCCAACAACTTGAGCGCTTTGCCAATTGTATCAACAAGAAAACCGTTAATATCTAAAATAATATCATTTTGTTTCAATCCCAATTTTTCGTAAATACTTTCATCTTTGATGTACTGAAACATGAAGTATGATTTTTCACCCTTTTTTGTAGGAACAACACGGGCATCATTAAGTAACTGCTCAAAATTTGTGAGTTGTTCATCAACCCAGACACGCTGAAAATGGAAAGTATTTTCAGCTTCAACTGGAACCTCCGGAGAAACAGAATTTTTGGAAACAACTTTTTCTTTCGTAGTAACAACAAGAGCAGCAGCTTTTTGCACCGGTACAGTTTGAATTTGAGCCTTCTTTGATTGAACTGCAGTAGGAGCTTCTTCTCCAGCTGTAACTGCACTGACCATCCACAAGGCTTGTTTTTTTCCCTGGTACCGAATCAAAACCCACCGGTCCTTGATTCCCATCACTTTAACGCTGTCAGGCGAACAATCTTTATCACGCTGAACCGTTTCTGCATTAAAACATTCTCCTATTCCATAGATTACATATTTGTGCAGACTGCCTATTTTACTGATGAAAGCAAATGAGTTTTTTGCTCCGTAGATCATCGTTCCAGCAAGTGCGATGGCCAACCTGGTATGCTCGACTGTTTCTTCATCGACTGTTTCCGGTGTTACTAATTCTGGTTCCGTTAAAAGTGGAGGTAATTCTATTTCCGTTTTTTGAGCATTAAAAATATTGCGTTCCAAAATTACTGCAAATGTTTTTTGGGATTTTCCGGAATCTACAGGAAGTTTCTCAATTTCAATTTGATGAGCTCCGGGTGAAGATACTGAGATGGACAAGATCTGCTGCTGGAGCCACGTGCTCAGCAGTGCCCCACACATATAGGAGGCAACTCCAGCGAGCAGAATGTTGAATGATAATAAAATGGTGGTTGAGGAAAATCTCATAACGAGCAAAAAAGTACGGAGTGACCGAACAGTAAAAACTTTGAATCAGTTGTTGGCTGCAGATGTTCCTTTTTGCTCGAGAAAATCTGCTGCAAACTGCGTTGCCAGTAAATAA
>JAKUUI010000148.1 GCA_022448485.1 SAR324 cluster bacterium | reverse complement strand
TACCATTCCCTTGCCCCATGGCATCTTGAATGGACGTGGAATCTTTCTCATTCTATTATGATTAACTCCGTTTAAGATAAAGATAATCAGTTATTTTCCTATCACTTAAAATCGTCTTTGCCCACCCAACCATCTTTCTTGTTAGGTTTTGGCTGTGGCTCTTTTGGAGGCTCTTCCCTGTATTTTGGAGGCTCTGGTTCTGGTCGGCTAGTGAAAAACTGTCTTCCTAGATCTTTTTCAGCCGGTTCCGGTTCCAATCCAGCATTTTTACGCCTATACTTCCTTAACATGCGGGGAAGGATTCTTGCCAGTGGAATGGCCAAAAATATGAGATATATCCACATTCCTCCGGTAGGATCTTCCATGTTGAGTTACGGTAACTATACTACCTATTTCTTTCTTCTTTTTATTAATACAGCAGCTCCCGTAACAGCGGCTGCAATAATTACTCCATATACCAGATATTCACCAAGAGATGAGGGGGATTGCTTTGTCTTCACTGTCAAGGGAACTGTTTCCAAAGTTGATACTCGTAAAATTTTATCATTGTCGCCATTGCTTGTCAAAACAAAAACATCCCCGTCGGGACTTTGCACCAGATCTCTAAGTCTGCCATACTCGTCTTGAAAAATTTTTTCAACAGAGTTTACCCTGTTGTTTTCCAGGTCCAGATCCATCACCATGACATGTTGCCCCCTCAAGGCTGCTACAAGAAACATGCCCTTCCATTCAGGAATTTTGTCAGAATCATAGTACAAAAGACCGCTTGGAGCCCATGTTACATCGCCGCTGTGCAAGATTGGGTTTGTGTATTTCAGATTATTCGAGTCTCCGACTATCACTGGCCAGCCGTAGTTTTTCCCAGGTTCTATCACGTTAATTTCGTCATGAGCATATCCTTTCTCCCCTGACGGTCCGTGTTCTGATGAAACCAAGATTCCATTCTCATTCCAGTCTATGCCTTGGGGGTTTCTATGCCCGTAAGAAAAGACCGGAGAACTCTCAAACGGATTATCACTTGGTATGGTTCCGTCAGCGTTGATTCTCAGGATCTTTCCAGCAAGCGAGTCTATCTTTTGCGATAGGTTTGCGTTTGTCGAATCGCCAGTTGTTATGTAAATTTTTTCATCTGGACCAAACTTTATTCTGCCACCGTCATGCCATACAGCTCCGGGAATCTTATCGATTAGGATTTGCTCATCTGTCAGCTGATTGTTGCTAACTGTATATCTGACAACCTTGTTATGATGCAGCTCAAAGTCAAAATACGTTTGATAGAGATACAAAAAATTATTTTTCTCAAACTCCGGATCCAGTGCCAACCCTAACAGGCCGCCCTCTGACGTATGGCTTGCTGGAAACGTTGCAACTAACTCCATGGATTCATTTTCAATAACCCATAGATTGCCGTCCCTTTCCGTAAAAAAGATCCTTCCATCAGGCGCAAAAACAAGCTCCCAAGGTATCTTCAGATTGTCTGCTACTGTCTCTACCTTAACTTCAGCGAGTGCAGCATCTGCATGAAAAAACAGGCAGATAATCGGTAAAAATAAAACAATAATTTTTTTCAATCCAGTCCAGCTATCTAGGAACTTTCCCTTAACAATTTGTAAAGCGCATTTACGATTGATGCGGCGCAAGAGCTTCCACCCTTCCTGCCAACATTGGTGATAAATGGCACATCAGACGTCTGTAATTTTTCTTTAGATTCTGCCGCAGCAACAAAACCAACGGGAATTCCAACAACTAACGCAGGTTTTGTTACTTTCTCGCTAATCATTTGAATGATTTCAAGCAACGCAGTTGGGGCATTGCCTATGGCAACAATTCCTCCGTTCATTTCGGAAGCTACCACTCTCATGGACATCTGTGCCCTAGTTTTGTTCTCTTTCTTTGCTTGTTCAGCTAGATCGGGATCCGAGATGTTACAAATCAATTTGTTCCCAAAATCTTTTGGGTTTTGCTTGTTCAGTCCTCCAATCACGCCGTTCACATCTACAACGATACTGTGACCTTCTTTCAGTGCATTAATGCCATTCGTGACCGCATCCTTGTGGAAAACAATCTTGTTTTCTCCAGCAAAGTCAAAGTCGGCAGTAGCGTGTATTACCCGTCTTACTATGGGCCATTCAAGCTTATCATATTGATGAGGACCTACCTCGTCATCAATGATTCGCATGCTTTCGTCCTCGATACTCTGTCCTTTCCTAGTTAGCATCTTCTACCTCTCTTGCTCTTTCTAAAACCAAGTTTATCATTTTTTCATCAGTTCCAATATGCCTCGTTATTATCACTTTTTGCAGGTTTGCCTTCTCCAATGCTGGATTCAGGTCTTCATATATGTCACGTTTTACATGCGCGCCCTCGTGTAGAAAATAAAATACAACCACAAGCACTTCAGGATTATCATTTTTACATTTTAGAATTCCCTGTTCAATGTTTGGCTCCTCAATTTCCAAAAAGCAGGAACTTACGTTCCTGTATCCTGACTTTATCCCATCAACAATATATTCCATAGAACGTTTAGCATTTGGATCCTTGCTTCCATGTCCGATAATTAGTATGTCAACTGCATCTGCGGGAATGTTAACAGAATTTTCACTTAATGTAGATGTTATTCTGTTGTGGACAAGTTCAATCATGGTTTTGTGCATGCTCATAGGTTTTGTTATTCGAAATTTTACACTCGTTTTTTCTTGAAATCCAATTGATTCGTTTACGGCTGCCTTGATCTTTTTCCCAGGATAAAGGAAGTAAGGAACAATAGTCAGCTCATCGATGTCATGAGTAAGGCTTTGGTTAATTCCTTCCTCAATAAATGGCGGTATAACTTCCAAAAAACAATAGTTAGAAAATTCATAATTTCCCTTCTCCTTTATTTTTCTGCAGATAACCTCCAATTCTTGTCTTGCCTCCTTTTCTCTACTTCCCCTGTCTATCAGCAACAGTCCGCGTTTCATTCTTGAATCCTCGCTATAGCTATTGTCAAATCTGGCGGAAATTTTTGTTTTTCAACAATCAAAATTCCACCTGATGACTTTATTGCAGCTGCCTCGGACACACTAGCTGTTCCCTCATAACCCTCAACCATTTTAGACGGATTGGGAGTTATGATAGTTGCTAGATCAACTCTATCAAAAAGTTCTAGCGGAATGTTCATTTCTTCTGCCAATTCATTTAGCCCTACAACA
>JAKUUI010000147.1 GCA_022448485.1 SAR324 cluster bacterium | reverse complement strand
AGGATTCGCAGAAATGCTTGTAGTTCTTTTAATTGGTAACTAGCTCATGTTTCAACTAATAATTTTTATCAATGCCTTAAAGATCATTACACTTTCAACGTTATAACAATTATTCTTAATCTGAAAGGGGAGTAAAGTTCATCTAACAAGTATAAAATCAGAATTTTAAAAAACTCTCCAAAACTACTGTAATCACAAAATCAACTTCCGGGACTCAATTATCTTCGGATAACTCACACTCTTTCACTACCCAGAGAAATATTTTAAAAACAAATCTTAACTTTCGCTTTCGCGGTGGAATCAGTTTTTGTGGTCTCTGTAGTATCGCTAAGTACTGATATTCCATTTCCCATAGATACATCTCACATGCCCCGACAACCTTCCCGCACCGACTACATGGTGCTTTTTATCCTAGGAGCTTTGTGGGGATCTTCATTTGGTGCAATCAAAATAGCCCTACATGGAGTAACTCCATTGACCGTGATGAGTGTCAGGATTTTGTTGGCTGGCACAGCATTATTGCTCTTGGCTCTAGTGCGTAAAACTCCGTTCCCCCGCGGCAGGCAGAACTGGAGCAAAATCGGTTGGATGGCACTCTTAGGAGCATTAATACCATTTTTTCTAGTACCATGGGGGCAGCAGCAAATCGACAGCAGTCTTGCTTCAATTTTGCTGGCAGTCAATCCACTTTTTGCACTTATACTGGGTCATTATTTCAGTGAAAATGAGCGCTTTACTTTACGTCAATTACTGGCAATGCTGGTCGGTTTCTCAGGTGTTCTGCTGGTTTTCGGGGAGAATGCATTTTCCTCGTCCAATGGAAATTTCTGGCCACAATTGGCAGTGATCGGTGCAGGACTTGGTTATACCATTTCCGGAGTAATTGCAACACGTGTCAAGGGAGCCTCAGCTGACTCAGTCAGCGCTACTATTTTTATCTGCGCCTCCGTGATCGTGCTTCCGTTCTGGCTTTTCATTGAGCGCCCGTGGAACATCCATTTTGAAACAGAAAGCCTTTTGGCCCTGGCTCACCTAGGTCTTGTTTCAACCGGAATAGCTTTTTTGATGCGCTATTACATTATTCTAAGGGCTGGAGCTGTCTTTTTGTCTTATGTGGCCTTTCTGATTCCGATGTTTGGAATATTGTTCGGAATATTGTTTTTAGGTGAAACACTTTCCGCAAACACTCTTGGTGCTGTAGTATTGATTCTTTCAGGCGTATATTTGGGGTGCAAAAAAAAGCTGTAGTTTAAACAAAAAAACTAATACCCTTTCATTAACCTTTTAACAAAGAGTCTCATGTACAGTTCACTGATCTCTCCCCAAATTACAAACGAGCATCTTGACCATCCGGATTGGCGTTTTTTCGACTGCCGTTTTGATTTAACCCAAACCGAACAACAAAAAACAGAATTTGTGGCTTCTCATCTTCCCGGAGCTTTGTATGCTCATCTCAACGATGAACTGTCCGATGCGCATATCCCGGGAAAAACCGGAAGACACCCCTTGCCGGAAATGGGCGAAGTCATCAACCGGGTTTCAGCATGGGGGATTAATGAAGATGTTCAGGTGGTCGTTTATGACAATGCCAGAGGAGCATATGCGGCTCGCCTCTGGTGGATGCTTCGCTGGCTCGGACATGACGCGGTTGCAGTAATGGATGGAGGATGGCTCCGCTGGAGTAAGGAAGAACGACCTGTCACCGCAGAGTTATTTGTTCCGGAAACAAGGGAATTCAGAGCTGTTCCTCGCCAACACTGGTCAGTCACCGCTGAAGATATTCAGCATGATTTCGACAATCCTGATGTACGTGTCTTTGATGCACGCAGCTCAGACCGATTCCACGGAGAAAACGAAACACTTGATCCAGTTGCCGGGCATATTCCAGGAGCAACTTGTGCACCGTTTCTTGATAATCTTGATTCAGACGGCAACTGGAAATCTAAATCCGAACTCCGCCGGATGTATGAAAAATTACTTGACGGTTCTTCGGCGGAACAATCCGTTACTTATTGCGGTTCCGGAGTCACTGCCTGCCATAACATTCTTGCCATGTTTTACGCTGGACTTGGAAATTCGCGTCTCTATTCCGGTTCATGGAGTGACTGGATCACTGACCCTGAACGACCAGTTGTCAAAAGAAACTTTCCGCCAGTTGATCAATTATGCACTTGACTTAGAATAACCATACTGATTTGAGAATGTCACACCAGATGATTTCGCAAAATTCTGAAAAGGTGCATTTACATGGTCAGGAAAGAACTGCTGCTTGCAATCTTTCGGATTTTTTGCGAAACCGTCGCTTCCTACCCACCACATAGTATCCACCTAAAAATCGATAAATTCCTGAGATATTTGTCAAAATATGTACTGTAAGGAACAAATTTTGGATTGATTTTATAAATAGACCTGATATTAATGGCACTAATGTACCAAATTTATTACCAGAGGCTGGAGATGAAATTCTGGAAACCGTATTTTGTTATCTGTAAAACCTTCCTGCTTTTAGCTGCTGCATTAGTTTGCGCCTCAGCAGGATGGGCGCAAAAATCAGCTGAAACGATCTCAACTGTTGTTATCGACAGTGCTCCAAAAAAGCTGTATTCAGAACTGTATTTTGATGAGAATTCTAATCAGTTCATGGTGGAAATCTATGAGGAACCACAGGAAGGAGAAAACCTGATCCATTTTCGATCTTTCAAAAATGGAAAAATAATTGGCCGCAAATCACAAGCATTGGCAGAAGCCCATAATTTTACATTTTTTGTTGATGAAAGCGAACAACGCTTGATGCGTGAGGAATCTGCAGATTTGCTCTACAAAGTCTTGAAAAAACTGATGGAGGAGTCAGACCAGAAATTAAAGTCCAAACTGGAGGATATGTTTGACCAGGAAAAAATGGCAAAAAGCCTTTCTGAAAAGATCAAAACGCCTGACAATCAAATAAGATCAATGGCCGATCAAATTTCAGAACAAATCACATTTGATGGTGGAACTATATCGGACATGGCTACTCGCATTTCCAAGGAAATCGAAACTCCCGATGAGCAAATTTCAGAGATGGCCACACGTATTTCCAAGGAAATCAAAACTCCCGATGAGCAAATTTCAGAGATGGCCACACGTATTTCCAAGGAAATCAAAACTCCCGATGAGCAAATTTCAGAGATGGCCACACGTATTTCCAAGGAAATCAAAACTCCCGATGAGCAAATTTCA
>JAKUUI010000146.1 GCA_022448485.1 SAR324 cluster bacterium | reverse complement strand
ACGCCAGACTTGAAAATGTCTATACATTAAACTGATTTTAAACAATCTTCAACACTTTTTTAATGAAAACAAAATTTCTGAGTGAAAAAAAATTTTCACTGGAGAAAAATGACTTGACATTATTACTGAAAAGATTCAACATCCACTTTTTTAATAAAACAGTTAAGGAAACTACCTGAAATTAAATGAAAGAAACGACAGCAACTGAAAAATTAAGCCAAGTTCTTGACACAATTCCAAAGTTGTTGTTGGATCATGCAAAGAAAAGAGCTGACAGGCCCGCAAACCGCCTTAAGGATTTAGGCATCTGGCAGACATGGACGTGGTCTGAAGTGGCGGATGAAGTTCGGAATCTGGCTTGTGGACTTTCAAAAATTGGTTTTCAAAGAGGGGACAAACTAGCCGTGATTGGTGATAATCGTCCCCGTCTTTACTGGTCGATGGTTGCCGCACAGGCACTGGGCGGAATTCCCGTTCCGCTTTATCAGGACTCGGTTGCCGAAGAAATGGTTTATGTACTGGAAAATGCAGACGTCAAATATGCAATTGTCCAGAACCAGGAACAGACTGACAAACTGCTCGAAATAAAAGATCGCTTGCCGAACCTCAAGCATATATGCTACGAGGAACCCCGCGGAATGCGTGACTACACCCAGGATTTTATACACTACTACAAAGACATACAGAAAACAGGACGTGATTATCACAATGAAAATCCTGATTATTTCCTCCAGGAAATTGGGAAGGGACAAGGTAGTGATATTTCCATTTTCCTTTACACTTCCGGAACCACCGGAAAACCAAAAGGCGTAGTTCTCACTTCAGATAATCTCATCATCACTGCACGCAACAGTATTGAATTTGACAATCTCACCAGTGAGGAAGAGGTGCTGGCCTATTTGCCGATGGCCTGGGTTGGAGACAACATTTTCTCTTTGGCACAGGCATACGTCATCGGCTTCTGTGTAAACTGTCCTGAGAATCCTGAAACAGTGATGACAGATTTGAAGGAAATTGGGCCAACCTATTATTTTGCTCCACCGGCTATTTATGAAACCGTGCTGACAAAAGTGATGATCCGCATGGAAGACGCAAGCAAAATTAAACGCTCCATGTTCAAATATTTTATGGATCTGGCAAAATCTGTGGGAATCCGTATTCTGGATGGAAAACCAGTCTCCTTTAAAGAAAGAATCCTTTACAGCATCGGGCAGTTTTTAGTTTATGGTCCCTTGAAAAATAATTTGGGTTTGAGTAGAACCCGTCTGGCATACACTGCGGGGGAAGCAATTGGTCCGGAAATCTTTGAGTTTTTCCGCTCTCTTGGCATCAATATCAAACAACTTTACGGACAAACGGAAGCCTCCGTATTTATCTGTGCACAACCGGATGGTCAAGTAAAAGCGGACACTGTTGGAACTGCTTATCCGGGAGTTGAACTGCGGCTGGCAGACAACAATGAAGTTTTTTACCGAAGTCCGGGGGTTTTTCATTCTTATTATAAAAATCCGGAATCTACTGCGGAAACTAAAGATGCCGAAGGCTGGGTGGCAACCGGAGACGCAGGATTTTTTGATGAGGATGGACATCTTAAAATCATCGATAGAGCAAAAGATGTGGGCAGGATGTCTGATGGAACCATGTTTGCGCCCAAGTACATTGAAAATAAACTCAAGTTTTTCCCTTTTATCAAGGAAGCGGTTGCTTTTGGAGATGAAAAAGAATTCACCACTGCGTTCATTTGTATTGACATAGAGGCAGTTGGTAACTGGGCAGAACGTAAAAATTTGGCTTACTCAGGTTATACGGATCTTTCTGCCAGAGCGGAAGTATATGATCTGCTGCAGGAATGTGTTGAAACTGTTAACGCTGATTTGGCCCGTGATGAAAAACTCAGTGGTTCACAAATAAAAAGGTTCCTGTTGTTGCATAAAGAATTGGATGCAGATGACGGTGAACTCACAAGGACCCGTAAAGTCCGCCGGAGAATCGTTGCAGAAAAATATGCTGTCTTAATCTCCGCGCTGGATGATCCTCAGCAGACTCACTGTGAAATTGATTCACAAATGACTTTTGAGGATGGCCGTACCGGAATGGTTCACGCAGATTTGCAGATTCGGGAATCAGCACTAGCTGAATCACAAGTCCACACTCTCGCCGCATAAACTCCTAATACCAAATAAAATATTGTCCATGGAAAGTAAATTTGGGGATTACCTGTTGAGCGTCGATCATATCAGTTTGTCATTTGGAGGAGTCAAAGCTTTAAAAGACATTAGTTTTGGAATACGTGAAAAGGAAGTATTCGCCATCATCGGTCCAAATGGTGCCGGTAAGACATCCATGTTAAATGTGATTAATGGATTCTATCATCCCCAGGAAGGCGAAATTACATACAAAGGGGTTCATCGTAAGCAAATGAAATCCCATGATGCCGCCGTCCATGGAATTGCCCGTACTTTCCAGAATGTTGCTTTATTCAAAGGCATGTCCACTATCGACAATATCATGACTGGCCGTATCATTCACATGAAACGAAACTTGTTTTGGCAAGCATTTTATCTGGGACCTGCCCGTAAAGAGGAAATGGCAAATCGGGAATACGTTGAGGACATTATTGATTTTCTGGAAATTCAAGCCATTCGTCGTACACCCGTTGGTCGCTTGCCATATGGTTTGCAGAAACGTGTTGAGTTGGGGAGGGCACTGGCAATGGAACCAGATTTACTGCTGCTGGATGAACCGATGGCGGGGATGAATATTGAAGAAAAACAGGACATGTGCCGATTCGTCTTGGACGTTAATGATCAATATGGAACTACCATCGCTTTAATTGAACACGACATGGGTGTTGTCATGGATATTTCAGATAAAGTTGTTGTTCTGGATTATGGTGAAAAACTGGCAGAAGGAACTCCTGATGAGATCCGTGGTAACCAGACCGTTATTGATGCCTATCTTGGGGTTACCACTGCAAATTAATAGATAATAATGTTTTGATGGAAATTTTAACGACGATATTCATACAGCCGTTTTTTGATATGGCAGCTGATCCCATTTTATTTTTGCAAGTTATTTGGGAAGGATTTGTAACGGGTATTCTTTATTCATTAATCGCGTTTGGGTTCGTACTAATTTTTAAGGCATCCGGTGTGTTCAATTTTGCACAAGGAATTATGGTTGTATTTGCCGCATTAACTCTTGTAGGTCTCCATGAAAATG
>JAKUUI010000145.1 GCA_022448485.1 SAR324 cluster bacterium | reverse complement strand
TGCCCCGCCGCCGACCATGCCATAACGTAGTGGAGGGTTTTTGTGAAATCGGTCACTCATTAGATTCCTGTGTTTATACGAATGAAAGATCGGGCTTTTTTAGCATACTCTAAAGGATTTGCTTTTTCCGGATCCTGATCTGCTTCAACAACAAACCAGCCCCGATAATTTACCTCTGCCAGTGCTTGAAAAATCGGGGAAAAGTCTATACAACCGTCTCCCGGAACCGTGAAAACACCTGCCTTGACCGAATCCAGATAGCTCAGTTTTTTTACATGAACCTCATCTAGGACTGATTGGCGTAAATCTTTCAGATGCACATTTCTGATCCGTGAACCATACTTCCGGACGATTGCTAGCGGATCATCTCCCGCGTAATAAGCGTGTCCGGTGTCCACGAGCAGATGCACCAGATCCGGATCCGTCATTTCCATCAGCCGCTCCGTTTCTTCCACGTTTTGAACCATGGTGCCCATGTGGCAGTGATAGGCGGTCACCATCCCATTTTCACGGGCAATTTCCCCAATCATGTTCAAACCCTGCGCGACCTGCTGCCATTGTTCATCAGAGTATTCCGGACGATCAAATGGATATGTTGGAGTAAGTTGTACACAATGTCCACATTCGCAAACATTCACAACTTTTGCGCCCATTGCTTTTAGAAAATTCATCTGCTCCACAAAACTATCGACCGTTTCTCCGCTCCGTTCTTTTTCACTGAAAAAGGCGCTGAACCATGCTGAAGATATTTGCAGACCCCGCTGTTCTAAAGCCGGTTTGAGTACATCCTGATCTTTGGGGTATTTGTTCCCTATTTCACTGCCGGAAAATCCGGCAATTGCCATTTCATTGATACATTGCTCGAAAGTAATATGTCCACCGAGTTCCGGGAGGTCGTCGTTGGTCCAGGCTATGGGTGAAATGGACAATTGTATAGAGTTTGGTGCAAACATGATAAAAACCTGAAAAGTTTTTTTGTGAATAGTTTATTAAAATATTAATAAGCCCTTGCTTTATTTATTTCTTCGTCCATTTTTTGATGGGACAATATCGTAGTTTGGCATTTGGAAACCTCCGGAATACCAACTCGCCACCAAGTGTGATAGCCATCAGTCATGGTTCCTGGTAGCACTTTGACTTCGATCAACGTGGAAATCTTCTCGTTTCGCGTTGACCGAAGTGCTTCCCGAAACTCATCAGCGTTGGCTGCATGAAAGGCTTTCACCCCCAGAGCTTCCGCATATTTTTTGAAATCGACTGCCGTAATCTCACCTGTTAGTCTTCCGCTATTTTTCTCACGGTAACGGAACTCGTTACCAAAGCCTTCACTGCCATGTGCCATTTGTAAATTTTTGATACACTGATAGCCCGAATTATCCAGGAGTATGACATTGATTTTAACGTGCTCCTTGAGCGCAGTGAGAATTTCTGAATGGAGCATCAAATAACTTCCATCTCCGACAATGACATAGACTTCACCTTGCTCCATCGCCAGCTTAGCGCCAAGTCCGCCAGCAATTTCATAGCCCATGCACGAATAGCCGTATTCCATGTGATAGGTCTTGGGCAACTCCGAGCGCCACAACCGATGCAAATCACCCGGCAAACTCCCTGCAGCACAAAGAATAACATCTTCAGGAGCCATGAATTCGTTGAGTGCCCCCACAATCAAAGTTTGTACATTACCTTCTTTGGAAGTCAATTGATAGAGACGATCCACCTCGATATTCCAGTCAGATTGCAATTGCGCCACTAGCTTGCGATATTCTGCATTTGTCTGGTAACCTGTTTTTTGAAGTGATTTTTTCAACGTTTCCAATCCAGATTTCGCATCGGCATGTAAGGCGACACTGTCCATTTTGAGACCATCGTATTGATTAACGTTTAGGTGTAACAATTTTACATCTGGGTCAAAAATCTGTTTGGAAGCCGTCGTGAAATCTAGCAAACGGGATCCAACTACGAGCACCACATCGGCATCCTTCGCGATTAAATTAGCTGCTGAAGTTCCGGTGACACCAATCGCGCCTATGCTCATTGAGTCTTTCCAGCTCATGGTACTTTTACCAGCTTGTGTTTCGCCCACGGGAATTCCGAAGGTTTCAGCAAAATCACGGACAGTGTCTGTGGCTTGTGAATAATGAACACCTCCTCCTGCTATGATGAGCGGTTTTTCCGCTTTGCTCAAAATGCTAGCAGCTTCATCTAGTGACCTTGGATTTAAAGGTCGGCGATCTAAATGCCAAACCCGCTTTGACAAAAAATAATCCGGATAATCATATGCTTCTGCCTGAGTGTCTTGTGGTAAACAAAGTGTTGCTGCCCCAGTATCAACGGGGTCTGTCAACACACGCATTGCGTTCAATGCGGCAACCATTAACTGTTCTGGACGTTCGATGCGATCCCAATAGCGACTGACAGGCTTAAAGGCTGAATTCGCATTAATGGTATGATCCCACGGAGTTTCTATTTGCTGGAGTACTGGGTCTGGCTGTCGTGAGGAAAACGAGTCTCCTGGCAAAAGTAATACTGGAATACGGTTTACGGTGGCGGTAGCTGCTCCAGTAATCATGTTTGTAGCTCCAGGACCAATCGAACTGGTGCAAGCATAAATTCCCAACCGGTTCTTCTGCTTGGCAAACGCTGTAGCGGCATGAACCAGTCCTTGTTCGTTGTAACCTTGAATAAAACGTAAACTTGAATCTCCATATTCCAGTGCTTCACCAAGTCCGGTCACGTTGCCGTGCCCAAAAATCCCCATCACTCCATGAACGAATTTGTGTTCAGTACCGTCAAGTTCTATATACTGAGCATCCAGAAAACGTAACAAAGCTTGGGTCATTGTGAGGCGAATTGTTCTCATGATCTTTCTCTGGTTTTAGTTGTTATTAATTATGCTGAATGACAAATTAATATTCTGAGACATTCTTGAAAAGATAAACACACTATGCCTCGGTCACGGCGTTGAAAAATTAACACCCTTGAGGTTCACCCATCAAGCTATAGCCTCTTGAAATCATAATAACATTAGCATCGTGCACAGCAATTATTTCTCCACAGGGATTCGTTATCAGTTTAAATCCGTTTTAATAAATTCCTGCAGTGGATTCAAGCGGTAATAATAAGTTTACTCCAAAACTGTATGTTATTGGAGTTTGTCAGAGTTTTATTTTTAGGCTGTGCCGATCACAGAATGGATACGATTATCTTCATTTGTGAAATTTCTGTCAGGCATCCGAAACAATTT
>JAKUUI010000144.1 GCA_022448485.1 SAR324 cluster bacterium | reverse complement strand
TAAGCGGAGCACACTCTGCAGTAAAAGCTAAAGGAGAGTCTGAATCAAAACCAATGAACAATGTATATGCATCACAACATTTTGAACGTGGTGATATAAGAAAAGGATTTATCGAAGCAGATATAGTTTTTGAAAAGAATTATAAGCTGACAAGTGTGCATCAATCCTATATGGAACCACATGCAGTGGTTGCAGAACCAGATATTTTTCGTGGGAGTTTAACATTTTACACAAGCACTCAGGGGCAATTCATAGTTAGAGACGAAGTGTCCCGAATATTATCAATACCCAAACATAAAATTCGTGTAGTTCCCATGACGTTTGGAGGTGGGTTTGGTGCAAAATACGGAATATTGGAATCTTTGGCGGGTGCGGTAGCTTTGACAGTTAGACGTCCTATTCGATTGGTATTATCCCGTTCAGAAGATTTTCAAACTACCACACCTTCGCCAAATGTACATATTTTCCTAAAAACAAGTGCAAAAAAAGATGGTTTTATCAACGCTCTTGAAGCCAGAATAATTCTGGATAACGGCATTTTCGGCCTGCCGCTATCAGGATTATTAGCCACACTGATTGGAGGTTATTACAAAATCGAAAATACTTCGATTGACTGTTATGAAGTTAACACCAATAAACCTCAGATTGGAGCATACAGGGCTCCCGGAGCACCCCAGATTACTTTTGCATTGGAGTCGAATGTTGACGAAATGGCAGAACAGCTAGGTCTGGATAAATTAGAGTTTCGTTACCAAAATGCCGTTGAAACCGGAGATTTGATGGGAAACAATGAACCATGGCCTAACTTGGGATTGAAGTCTTGCCTCGACAGCTTAAGGGATCATCCAACTTGGAAATTGAAGGAGAAAAAAGCCAACGAAGGCATTGGAATAGCAATCGGTGGTTGGACGAGTTTTATGGGGCCTGCATCAGCGATCTGTCGAGTTGAAAGCGACGGTATGGTTCGTATTCATGTCGGCTCTGTTGACATTTCCGGTGTCAACAGTAGTTTCGTCCTGATTGCAGCAGAGGTTTTAGGAGTCTCTCCGAACCAGGTGGAGATTATCCAGGGTGATACATTATCAGGACCTTTTGCACCAAATAGTGGAGGAAGTCAAGTTACATATAGTGTCGCCGGGGCAGTATCCGAAGCGGCAGAGGAAGCAAAAAAGAAAATCCTTCAATTGGCTTCAGATCATTTTGAAGCAAGTATTAATGATCTCGAAATGCATGAAGGTTTAGTCCATGTCAGAGGGGTTCCACATAAGACCGTCAGCATAGGCAAGTTGGCAAGTATTGCACAAAGCAAACCGGGCGGTCCGGGGCCGATTGCAGGTCAAGGACAGTCCGCAATTCAGCAAAATGCACCTTGTTTTACCGTTCATTTAGCCAAGGTCTCTGTTGATCGCGATACCTGCAGGGTAACACCTCTTCAGTACATTGCCATTCATGATGTGGGCTTTGCACTGAATCCGACAATGGTAAACGGACAAATACATGGCGGAGTTGTACAAGGTATAGGGATGGCCTTACATGAAGCAATGCTCTATGACGACGAAGGCCAACTTCTTACAGGTAGTTTTATGGAATATGATTTTCCTAAAGCAGATTGCGTTCCCAGTATAGAAACAATTCTAATCCAAAATCCTTCACCAAATGGACCTTTTGGGGTAAGAGGTATTGGAGAGCCACCTATCATTCCTGTTGGTGCGGCCATCGCAAATGCTGTGAATGACGCTATTGGTGTTCGTTGCGCCGAATTGCCAATCCGTAGTGAAAAACTCTGGCATACATCTTTTGTCAATAACGAACAGGGTATTAAGTAATCTGAAAAAGTGTTTTAACTTAAAAGCGATGAAAAATAATCTTAGCCACCATGACTGGAGTTAAGTAGATGAAGTTCATTCCAGAAAAATCAACCGACTCTTTCCAACAACTCGGATTCTTTGTCATAGAAAAGTTTCTCTCTGATGCTGAGGTTGCCCAAATTCACTCTGAATTGTCTAGGGTTCAGAAAGATGTTATTCCAAAAATGCCTGCAAGTGAGGTGTACTATGATCAAAAAGGAGACAGGAACTCCCTGAAGCAATTGCAACGGCTACATGTGCATGATGCCTTTTTCAACACTTTGATGATCAACAGCCCGTTTCAGAAAATTGCGGAACATTTGTTGGGGGAACCCGTTGAGGGAAAAAACCTGCAATACTTCAACAAACGTCCCATGGTCAGCCAACCCACTCCGCCCCATCAGGACGGGCATTACTTCATGATTGAGCCAGTGAAGGCAGTTACATTGTGGCTGGCGTTGGATCATGTTGATGAGGTTAATGGTTGTGTGCGCTACCTCCCAAAATCTCACTTGCATGGGCTGCGACCTCATGCCCGGACGGAAACCCTCGGCTTCTCTCAAGGCATCGTGGATTACGGTACCGAAAGTGACTTGGCTAATGAGCTGGCTTTTTGCTGCACTCCCGGAACCTTGATCGGTCATCACGCCCTCACGGTCCACCGTGCGGATCGGAACACCTCCCAAGACCGGGATCGGCGTGCCCTCGGGTTCATTTACTATGGAGCCTCGGCAAGGGTGGACGAAGCGGCCCATGCCCGCTATCAGTCCAGCTTGGCCAAGGAGCTTCAAGCACAGAAGTTGATCTAAATCAGTGAGAAGCAACAACCATGTCGATTGATCCACACTTGTCCAGCACAGCTGGAATCGAAGCCCTGAAAAAGGTCTATCGTGATGGCCTCCTGAACGACACCCTGCCCTTTTGGATCAAGCACAGCGTGGATCGCAAGTACGGAGGATTCACGATTTGTCTGGACAGGGATGGAACGGTTATCGACACGGACAAAGGTATCTGGTCACAGGGGCGCTTCACTTGGCTGCTAAGCACCATTTACTCAGAAGTGGAAAAGAATCCGGAATGGATGGAACTCGCCAAACACGGGATCGACTTCATCCGCAAGTACGGGTTTGATGATGATGGACGTATGTTCTTTTCCGTGACTCAAAGCGGCAAGCCTCTCCGGAAGCGGCGCTATATTTTCTCCGAGTCATTTACGGTTGCGGCTTTTGCGGCTTATGCCAAAGCGAGCGGAGACGTTCAGGCAAAGAAAGACGCACTAGCCGTTTTTCAACTCATGCAACGCTACCTTTTAGAGCCGCGTTTTCTTCCTCCCAAACTGATTCCGGAAACTCGATCTATGAAGGGGCTTGCCGTGCCAATGATCATGATTGTAACAGCTCAAATTCTGCGGGAGGTACTGGATGATCCACAAGAGTTAAACCAAGTCATTGATGACTACATTAGTGAGA
>JAKUUI010000143.1 GCA_022448485.1 SAR324 cluster bacterium | reverse complement strand
TTTAAGTTTTAAATTTTGCTTAACGAGCATATTGAATAAGCAATGATATAAAGGATCTTTTGAGGCAGGGTATTAGAGTTGTAAACTTTACAACAGTTGAAATGCTAAGCTGCTGATACTAAAAGGATATTAAGTTAGTGAGACACACAGAAATAAACTACAAATGTTGTAAAGATGTTGTAAAGACAGATTTGCCCTTCGCAAACCGTTACTACATAAGGGTTTCAAAAACTGCGACTATTGAGTGGGAATAAAATGAATAAGTTAATAAAAATTTTGCCAATGATTCTGGGTTTTCTGATGCCCTTTCTCTTAGTGGGTGCAGAGCAAAGCGTGTTAATACAAAAAAGTGAGAAATTTGTAGAATATTTCAACCAAAGTGATTCCAAGAGTGTGCATAAGATGTTTTCTGTTGAAATGAAGGAAGCTATACCTTTAACTCAATTGGAAGAAGTCCTATCTCAATTTTCAAGGCAATATGGAGTTATTACGGAAAAGGAGTTTATAAGATACGAGAATACTTATGGGATTTTCAAATTAGAATTCTTAAAAAACAAATCTTCAAAAGAGTATTCAACTTTGAAAATATCACTAAATGAAAAGTCAGAGATAAATGGACTCCTTTTTGTACCCTGGGTAGAACACCCCATCTTAGTAAGGAATGAGTCCAAACTAATTCTCCCCTTCGAAGGTGAATGGTGGGTTTTTTGGGGGGGTGACACTAAAGAAGAGAATTATCACGTAGTCAGTAATGCTCAAAAAGGAGCTTTTGATTTTCTTATAAAGAATCAAGAAGGGAAAAGTTTCAGGAATGAAGGGAAAACTAATGAAGATTATTATGCATTCGGTAAGAGAATTATTTCACCTTCAGACGGTGAAGTTGTCCTTGTTGTTGATGGTGTAAAAGATAATATTCCAGGCAAGCTAAATCCAATCTATGTGCCAGGGAATACCGTGATTATAAAAACAGACAATAACGAGTTCTTATTTTTTGCACACTTCGTAAAAAATTCTATAGCGGTTAGCGAGGGACAAATTGTAAAACAAGGAGATTTACTAGGGCTTTGTGGTAATTCAGGCAATTCTTCAGAACCTCATCTCCATTTTCATATCCAAAACGTAGAAGACATGAATGAAGCAACTGGAGCCAAGGCTTATTTTGAAAATATATTAGTAGATGGAAAAATAAAAAGAGATTATTCCCCAGTTAGAAATGAAAAGGTAAGAAATGCAAATTAAGTTACATGAATGCTACACTCTAATAAGAAGGTTAAGAAAGGCTGATAATGAGCATCACTAGCAAACAGGCAGAGCCCGAACTAGGCGCAAAATCACTTGCTGTAAGAACCAAACTTATTGACAGAACGGTCAAATGTGAAGAAGTGGCGCGCCGCGGACAAGCCGCTTTAGCACAGGAAGTTGTTCAAACTGTCGATCTCCCTCATCAAATTTACATAGACTCCGCTGAAGGACCTTACCTGACAGATCTGGATGGAAATCGTTATATTGATCTAACGGGAGGCTTCGGTCCTAACGTACTCGGTAACAAGCCAGAACCGGTGGAAGCTGCTATGACCTCACAGATCAAAAAAGGTTGGCACTACGGAATTCCAGGAGCCGGACAAGCACGACTTGCTGAACTGATCAAGGAATGTGCTCCAGCAGTGGACGAAGTCATGTTCTGTAACTCTGGTAGTGAAGCCACTATGTTTGCGTTTCGGGCGGCTCGAGCGGTTACCGGCAAACGAGTGGTTGCCTTATTTGATGGTTCATACCACGGCATTCACGACTACGCGCTGGTAAAAGCTGATTCTAAGAGTGATCGTTCAACACCCTCCAGCACCACGCTTGGAGCAGGTATCCCTGAAGAAGTTTCAAGGGACCTGATGCTGATGCTGCCATATCGCGATACCAATGCATATGAACTGATTAGAAAACATAAAGATGAGCTGGCATTAGTCGTTATTGAACCGGTGCAAAGCTCCAATCCTCGTCTCGATAATCAGCAGTTTTTACAAGGTTTACGGGATGTGTGCACTGAGTGTGAAGTACTGTTAATGTTTGACGAAGTCATCACTGGGTTTCGAATAGAGTATGGTGGCTGCCAGCAGTACTTCAATATCAAGCCAGACCTTGTGACCTACGGCAAAGCTGCTGGTGGTGGACTACCAATTGGTGTTGTTGCCGGCTGTCAACGTGTGATGAATACATTTTCTGGTGCTGACGACACTCCAGGGATCTTTGCAGGAGGAACATTTAGCGGCAATCCGCTCACAATGGCTGGGGGTATTGGCATGCTAGAGTATCTAAAGGAGAATCAGGAGGAAGTTTACCCATACTTGCACGAGCAGGGTGATCGAATAGCAGCCGAAATCAACGAATTTTGTCGATCGAACAATATTCCAGCACAGATGATGAACGCAGGCTCTATGATGCACCTGATTTTCGGTGGCGAAACCATTGAGTCATCACGCGATATAGATCATAGCCACTATTCCTTGGAAAAAGAGTTCTATCTTCATCTACTAGGTCACAACGTGATCATACCTGGGATTCACCTTGCTTTCATTTCATTCGCACACAAGCCAGATGTGATTGATCAGGTCATCGATGCCTTCAAGAGAACCTTTGAAGACCTGAGAGATGATGGATTAATTTAGCCATCAGATTAAAGATAATAGCGGAACAAAAGATTCAGAAGAAGGAATGATTGATTTCATGGAAAAACGAAAACCTATCTTTAATCAGTAAATAAAAAAGGTAATTAAAATGACTGAAAAACAAGAATCTGTGAGCCCAGAGTTCATCACGCTTGATGAAGCAGCAGACATGACGAGCGGAACTAGAGTGACTTTCGTCCCTGGGGTGCAGGCCATGTATTCAGAGGCTCTCAAGAACATCTGTTTCGTAAAAAAAGTGTCGTTGATCAGAGTGCTGCACCCGCCCATGGGTGTCGACGAGACAACCGGAAAGAACCGGCAAGCAAAGCTATATGAACTTACGAGCCAGACGAGTTTGCCCACAATGCTCCACGATAAGGAGCGGCCAAGGAACGTCTGGATAGAACAACTCGCTTTAGCCGAACAAATCGGTGCAGCGGACAGCCCAGCTTTGATTCCAGACAACTTTGAGCTACAAGTTGAGATGTTCGGCCTCTGTGCTGTCGTCTTGGCTGAGGACGGCATTATTTGGAATATGAGGATTCTGATAGATAGTCCGTTGGGGCGAAAGTACGGATATAGTAAGGAGGCCAGTTCTGCTGCACCGGGTAAGATCGCTGAGGTCATTACCTTGATCGATAATCGCCTCGAAGCGCAAGAAAAGCGTGGCTCGCGTTATCTCGTGGGCGATGCGCTTACCGCTGCTGACATCTATTGGGCTACTATGAGCATGACCGTGCTTCCGACTCCACCAGA
>JAKUUI010000142.1 GCA_022448485.1 SAR324 cluster bacterium | reverse complement strand
TTGAACGGCTCTATGAGTATGCGGAGGATGGTGCGCCCATGTTAGTACGAATTCACGTTGCAAAGAAAAGTCATGTAAGAGCTTTTATGAAAATGATTAAAGGCTTAAAGATCGTTACCGGTTCAAAAACTATTTCTAGCATTGGCAAAGACGCAACGCTGCACGTATATGGTATAGGTGATACTGATAGTTTTTTGGATGATCTGGATGATAATTTTTACAAAAATCGCCGGTTTAAAGGATATGCTTTGTCCATTGCACAATCCGGCGAGGTGTTGGATTTGAATATGGAGGAGGATGAATAAAGATTAAAATTCAAAAGCGTTATTCATTTGCAGATTTTTCAGTAAATTCCTTTTGGGATAACCATATTTCTTGGAACTGCTCCTGTTGCAACTGTTTTGAGAGGGCCACAATGAATGTGATCCCGTACAAAAATGAAAAATATTTCAAACAAGTTCTGCATTCGATGGAGTCTTTTGTTTTGTTTTTTTTGCTGGCTCCTGTTTTTGTCAGCAATCGTTTCAGCGTCGGAAAAATGTCCTGTAGAACAACTACTGCTCCAAGGTGGACTCTTTGAATTGGGAAGCAGAACCTCTCTTTTCCAGGATTCTCGGCCAGTTCATGAAGTGCAGATTGAGGACTTTCGGATAGCCAATTTTGAAACTTCTGCAGCAGACTTTGTTGTTTTTGCCAAGGCACAAAAAATGGATTTTCCGTTTTTGTCGGTTCTGGAAAGGGAAAGCCGGGAACAGCCTTGTCGTCCCGCGCGCGGAGTGAGCTGGTTTGGCGCACAGTCCTTTTGTGAAGCCAAGGGCGGACGTTTGCCCACAGAAGCAGAATGGGAATATGCAGCCACCATGGACGTTTCCGGACAGCAACAAAAATTCCGTTGGCCGTCCGGAAATAAGTTTCCACCAATTTTCGGAGAAAATGAAATTTCAGGAGAAATGGAATTCTCTGAAGAGGAGGAAGATGAGTTATTAGAGGAAGAAGATGAATCCGAAGAAGAATTCTCGGAAGAAAATTTGGATGATGCTGAACTCGAAAAATTGATAGCAAGTGACGAAGGCGATCTGGATGACGACGCTCTTGAAAAATTGTTGGCAGAGGTCGATGAAGAAACCGGGACCAAGGAGGAACCTTCAGAATACTTACACCGGGAACTGGTGGATGTCCAAAAAACATTCCGGGGATTGAATGGCCTGCACGGAATGCTCGGCAACGTCTGGGAATGGGTCGGAGATTGGTACAGTTTCTATCCGAAAGCTTCGCAAACTCATCCGGTAGGGCCGGAAAAAGGCTTCTGGAAAATTTTCCGTGGCGGCAGCTACCAAAACGTCGATTTGCAGTATGAAAACTCAGAAGCCGTTTTGCTTGATCCGACGTTGCGTAACCGTGCCAAACCTGAAGAGACTTTTGCGCATTTGGGCTTTCGCTGTGCCTGGAATGTCCTCCCTTAAATTCACAAGGGCAGACTAACAGCTAGCCTTGCTGTGATCATATACCGCTTTTTTAAGTTATTGATTAAAATCAAAAAATGTACTCAGTCCTGTTCAAATTGTTTCATCGTACACCGATTTTTCAGGTCTTGTTGAGTGGAATTTCCTTTTTAGTGCTGATGGTCCTGATAGCCATTCGCTTGCTCTATTCTTATGGCATAAGCGCGTCTTTTTCCAATTCGACTCCGCATCTGACTGCAGAATGGATTGCCGGAGAAACTTCAGATTACTCAAAACAAAGTGCGCTCCAAAGCGTGTTTTCAAACTCTCAGGAAATCGAGTCTTACTCTCTGTTTACACGAGGAACACGTCCTTTACTCATTGAGGCCTTGGGTGTAGGGATGGTGGGAACGTACCGTTTTGAAGCTCCGGTAGAAATCACTGGAATTGACTTGAGCCGTCATCCATTTGCCATTCCAATCGATCAAGCCACTTCTCTGATCAACGAACATGAAAACGCAATGACTGAACGTGAATTGGCAGCACAATTGATGATTGGTAGAAATGAAGTGGTCGTAAATCGGGCCATGATTAACTTGTTTGCGCCGAGTCCCGGAAAAATCAATCGCTTTCTTGTGCAGGACATTGAAAGTGGAACATCGTTGAGTGAAATCAGGATTGTGGCCGTGCTGAATGATATGATTGATACACCCCGAATGTTTCTAAGTTTACCATTGGCACAAATAATTCTGGAAAAACAAGCAATCCAAGGGCTTCATGCACGGGTCAAAAATTTTGATCGTTTGCAAATTGTTCGCGATAGCATCAGCAAACTGCTCGATTCCGGAGTCCGTGTCAGCAGCTGGGTGGATGGACAGAACCGCCAGCAAAAATTATTTCGTGTTTTCGACTCAATTTTCTGGATCATTGCCGTGGCAATTTTGACACTATCGGCGATTACAGGAATGCTGGGCATTTACCGCGCCTTTATGACCAAGCGCAACTCAATTGCCATTTTGCTCCTGCTCGGAGTTTCAAAACGGACATTTTACTGGATGCTGGCTTCCATCACCGAAATTTCACTGCTTGGCGGGGCGGGTCTCGCGGCACTCCTGTTTTTGTCTGGTTACGATACGCTCAACGAACAATTACTCCTTTCAGTGCAAGCCATGTCTCCGGTAGAATCTCCGGAGTTACCCTTGCTGCCTTTTTTCTATTGGAACGGTGGAATGTTTATCTTGTACAGTGTTCTGTCGTTGATTTTTTTGAAGGTAATTTTGAATACCAGGATTTCTTTGAAGTAGAAGTTATAGTCACGGAGCTTGATGCTGCGCTTTGAACCCTGAACACAAAACTCAAAACCTTAATAATGCGCTCTTTTATTTTCAATCGTGTCCTCTTCAAACAAGTCGATCCCATCATTTTATTTGGTTTGGGCCTTGGACTGCTCGGCGGTCTTGGGTTGGCTATTGCCGGGAATTTGCTGATCGAAAATATTCTAACCAGTTACCAGTCCTTTTTACAGCGCTCCCTGATTGGATTACGCGGCAGCCTTGTATTGGAAACTCCGGAGTCTTCAGGCTATCTCCGGCGTTTCAGGGCACAGTGGGAAACCGAAAATTCCGGCTTTGCCTCCTCACCTGTCTGGCAAAGTCGAGGCTCGATTCCGTTGGAACTGAAACAATCCGGAAAAATCTGGAAGCGCCAAGTGCAGCTGATCTTGCAAGACAGGGACTATTTGATGCAAAAAATGGCTGTCAGTTCAAGTGAATGCGCGGTTGACAAAAATGCACAGGCTTTTGGGAATGCCTTGCTTTTTCTGACATTGCTTGAGTTCAATGCCGCTCAAAACACCACCCTTCAAGCCGATGTTTTTGGGGGAAACGCCATGCCCGTTCTCTTTTCGAAATGTCCCATTGAGACCGGAATGATGACGGATTATCCGCTTTTAATTCTCGATTGGAAAGCCGTTGGTTGGAATCCGGATGAGGTGGCGGAGAGCCTTGAATTTTC
>JAKUUI010000141.1 GCA_022448485.1 SAR324 cluster bacterium | reverse complement strand
AATAAGCACAGTCGACTATCATGTTTATGATAATGATACTAGTGACTATGTAACTCTCGATTGGGATGATAGAGATGCTACTGGTAGAGAAACAATGACAATTTCTAAGGTTCGCAGCGGGGTCTACAGTTACAGCGTTCATAATCACGAACACAGAGGATATGATATAGACGATACAGAGAGCACATATTTTAAAAAATCAAGAGCTAGGGTTAAAGTATTGTATTGCGCTGCTGCACCGTGCGAAACTTCCAGTCCGACTTTTTATAGGAAGAAATTCCATGTACCAAATGATAATGGAACTCTTTGGAGAGTCTTTACTTTCGACAAAGACGCTTCTGGCCCATTTACCAGGGTCAAAACCTTGAGTATTCAATCGGATGAGACTTCAGTTTTTTAATCATGTCTTTTTGCCATGACGCCAAAATTTTCTCAAGAAACACTGCCGTTGCACAGCACGGCCAGTGACGCTACTTTTGAGATTGATGTCTGGCGTTACCATCATCCGGATGCCACCAGGACGGTTTACCTGCAGGCCGGTATTCATGGGATCGAACTAACCGGCATTCCAGTTGTACATGAATTCATGAAGGAAATTGAGGAGCATAAGCTGGTCTACAATTTCATTTGCGTTCCATTGTCAAATCCAATGGGCCTGGACAGCCAGATCATGGGCGTACAAACCGGCTACAACAACCTCCACACCAACCAGCAAAACTGCTGGAACTGGAACAGGATCGGAAATTTAAAGGATGAACCCAGCCTGGAAGGATGCTGGATCAAAACTTTGCTGGACTTGTCTGCACCGGCCGATATTATCCTCGATCTGCACACCGCTGGAATAGAGACGGTTCCGCATATTTACTTTAACGAATCAGATAAGGAACATGTAACAGGCTTAGGAATTCCGCACCTGCTGACCTGGAATATCCCCTCAGATAGTTTTTCTGATACAAATTTTCAACTCGGAAAAGTCGCCCTGACCTTTGAACTGTCATCCAGCCGCAGCGTACATGGCGAGTGGGTTAAAGAAAGCTTGATCTATTTGCGACGTTTTTTTGGACTGCTTCCAAAAGTAGAAGGATCACGAATTTGGCAAACTGAAAAGCAGCTCAAAAAATGGTATTCTCCAACCGGCGGGATTCTCTGCTGGCACAAAGACGCAGGCGATTCCACTGCTGAAGGAGATGTGATTGCCACACTTTACACACGAAAAGGAAGTCTGAATTTGGAATCACCCTACACAGGAGTGCTCCTGCTGAAAAATCCGATCCAAGCACCTCACGAACGTCAGGAACTGGCCAAGTTTCTTGTCGAATAAGTTTTAATTCATTGCAGATGTACCGGCAATAATCATTAAAAATGTCATATCGAGTGAAACAAGAAGTCTGTTGATTTTGATCTAACTACGGTTTCTCCTTTCTTCAAAACGACAAATTGTGATATTCTACTTATCACGAAAACTTCATTATTGAAATGACAACAGTTGAATTCCTCTGTTATTTTGCAGTTCATCATTTTTGATTGTTTGCAACAAATCAAAATACAACACTTGTTTGTCATGCCAGCGTAGCTTGTCCTCGACCTGATCGGTGAGCAGGAGTCTATTATTTCAGAAATTTACAAGTTTCCGGATTCGTGCTTTCGCTGGAATGATAACTTTGCATGAGTTTGTCAATCATTATAAAAAAAGAATATAAGCGATAATTTAAATAATGGCAGAAGAACCACACATACTCGGTTTGGCATTAGGCGGAGGGGCATTTAGAGGCACGGCTCATCTGGGCGTGCTGAAAGCTTTGGAAGAAGAAGGGCTGACTCCCGGTTTTTTGTGCGGAACAAGCGCTGGAGCAATGGCCGCCGCATTTTACGCATTCGGCATGGCTCCTGAAGATATCCGCAATATTGCCCGTAATTTACGTTGGCTGAAGGCAACAAATTTCACCTTTTCAAAACTTGGTTTGCTCTCAAATAATGAAATTGGCAATTTCATTGAAAAATACCTGGGAGACGTATTGATTGAAGATTCGTCGATACCACTTGCAATTGTTGCTGCGGACATTTCAACAGGTGAAAAGGTAGTTTTCAAAACCGGAAGCCTGGCCACGGCCATTATGGCCAGTACCTGTATCCCGGGGGTTTTTATGCCGACTCAAGTTGACGGACGCATGCTGGTAGATGGAGCAATTGTCGAGAATGTGCCGATAAAAGTTCTCAAAGAAATGGGCGCCAGAGTATGTGTGGGAGTCGATTTGGGCAGCGGAGGGTATCGCCAGCCGGAATCCCTGGTGGAAGTGCTTCTGAATGCCTTCAGTATCGCCATTGACCGAACGATTCATCATCAGAGTGACAAGGCAGATGTAATCATAAAACCATCACTGGCCGGATACAGTTTGACTGATTCCGGAAACTCGATAAAACTCTATGCGGAAGGCTACCGTAGTGGAATAATGGCCCTGGATGAAATCAATCTTCTGGTTGAAAAAGCGGGACCATCTTCACTTGAGGTCCTTGAACAAAAATTTAGAAGCTGGCTTGAAACCTGACCACTGCTTTCTTTTCACAAAAATCCACTTTGTTTACTTTTCCAAGCTCGAAAATGGAATCCAAACAGATCAGATTTACTGAAACCGTGGTTCCAGTTGAAAATCTTCACTTCAAACTATGATCCTGAAAAATGTCTGAATTATCTTTCCTGGCGATTGCCATTGGCGGCGGCTGCGGTTCAGTGGCCAGATTTCTCTTGGCCAGAGAAATGTGGCGCTGGCTCGGAAATTTTCTGCCCTACGGTACTCTGGCAGTGAATGTTCTTGGTTCATTCGTACTGGGCTGGCTGGCAACGGTCTTTCTGGATCGTCCGGAAATCAACAGCGCTCTCCAGCTCGGCGTGGCTGTAGGGTTCTTAGGCGCATTCACAACATTTTCCACTTTCAGCTTTGAGTCAGTCCAACTATTGCTTAGCGGCGCAGTCTGGCGGGCAGCTCTCAATGTTACTGCCAATGCAGTAGCCTGCCTTGGAATGTGCTACCTGGGCATGCAGTTAGCTCGCTTAAGTTGACTCCCCGCCTGCTGAACTTTCTGATTTCTGCAACTTTATCTTAAGGCTCACTGAACAAGTATTTATTTTATCATCCCGAACTTGATCCGAGACCCAGATACCTGACAGGGTTGAGAACAAGATTTGGAACAAGATCCCCGGATTACGTTTCCTAATCTGCCCTGAACGCCTGAAATGACAATGAAGAAAAGGTATATGATATACTATATACCTTTTCATAATGAAGCAATAATCAAGGAAATGATGAATGAGATAAAGGATATTTTTTCCGTTCCATAGCGTTGTCCCAAGCTATCATCACACCATTCTGATAAAAGGACAAAGATATTATTAAACCTCACAGATTCCCTCCGCAAACAGCTACTCTTCTCTTGAAAAGTCCTCAAATTGATGTTATATTTTGGGCT
>JAKUUI010000140.1 GCA_022448485.1 SAR324 cluster bacterium | reverse complement strand
ATAAGCTTTCCCATAAATTCACTTAAATTCGAGTTAATAAAAATTCTGTAATTTGTGCAAACAAACTATATGGTCTGAATGGAAACTTAATTCATTATTGCTGAATTGACAATACATTTCCTCTTGTACTAAAGGCAGAACATTTTTACGTAACTTGAGTAATTCCAAAAAAAGTTGTATTCAGGTGCAGGTTAAAAGTTTGGGTCTTACTCATCTGCAGATGAGGTTGACTCAAAAAAACCGAGATAGAAGGCAATGAAAAAGTAGTCATTATCCATAATGATTATCCTATGACTTTTAAAAACGAATTAATTAAACCTTTCCTTTTTGGAGTATCACTTATTTACAAAGCCTTTGTTCTATTGAGGCTTCAAGGCTACAAAAAAGGCTGGTTAAAAACGAATCTCACTAAGACACCTGTAATTTCTGTTGGAAATTTGACAGTAGGCGGTACAGGAAAAACACCAGTTGTCGATTTTCTGGTTAAGGAGCTCCAGAGCCGGAAAAAGATTCCAGCCATTCTCAGTAGAGGCTACAGACGAAAGAAGGCATCCAATCAGCAACGCCTCCGTTATTGTGAAGACAACACTGTTGATCCGGATTTTTTTGGTGACGAGCCGTTTTTGTTGGCCCAGCGTAATCCAGAAGTACCGGTCTACGTCGGAAGTTCACGGGTCGTAACAGCACAATTAGCTGAAGCCCGGGATCATCCTGATGTGCTGGTATTGGATGATGCTTTCCAGCATTTGGCAATCCACCGTGACCTCAATTTACTGCTGATTGATGCAGAGCGAGGATTAGGAAACCGCTCTTTACTTCCTTTTGGTGTGTTGCGTGAACCTGAGGATCAATGGGTGCGTGCTGATGCAATCATACTCACTAAGGCCAATTTAGCTTCTTCAGACGCAGTTTTGGAAATGCTCAAGTATGAGCTGAAAGTTACCTGTCCTATTTTTAATTTCAACTTTGAGGCACAGTATCTATCTCGATTAGACGGACAAACTCTGCTCAGCATTCCGCAGTTAAAAGGCAAGCGCATACTCCTTACATCAGGAATTGCTCAACCAGAAGGATTTGTGCGCATGTTAGAGAAACATGGTGGAGACATCATCGGCAATCTTGAATTTCCGGATCACCATGATTATACTTTTGACGATGTTCAAAAGATGCAGAATGAGCAGGATAAATTAACACCAGACTACATTGTAACTACAGAAAAAGATGCCGTAAAACTAAGAAAATTCCCTGAACTACTGGAAATACTATGGATTTTAATAATAAGAGTAGAGCCAGAAGATTCGTGGAAAAGTTTTTTTACTGAATTTCTTAAGCACCAATTTGGGCATTAAACACTGATGAATAATAGTTGACTGTTAAGCTGACATCAGGTAGCATTCCCTGTTTTTGAATTGTTTAATTTTTTTACATTAGATACACGTGAAAAGAATTCTTCTGAATAATTTACATGTCATCAATCCCTGTTCTGATCCTGCACTGATTGAGAATGCATTTATCACAATTTCCGGAGATACTATTGAAAGTGTCGGTAGCAAAAAGCCCTCCGGTGAGTTTGACGATATCTACGATCTACAGGGGAAAATAGCTCTGCCCGGGATGATCAACGCTCACCACCATTTATACTCTGCCCTGGCGGTAGGTATGCCTCTTCCAAAAAATAATCCAACAAATTTTACTGAAATTTTGCAGGAAGTTTGGTGGAAAATGGATCTCGCTCTTGATCGTGATTCTACGCAGGCATGTTTTGAGGCGGGATTGCTGGATTCCCTCAAAGCAGGAACGACTACCATCATTGACCACCATTGCAGTCCGTCCTTCATAAAAGGCTCCCTCTCATTACTTGCAGAAACAGGCGAGAAACTTGGTTTAAACACAAGTGTAGCTTTTGAAATTTCTGACCGCAACGGTGAAGAAAAATTTGAAGCCAGCCTGCAGGAGAATCTGGACACTGTCCGGAAGTTTTCTGGCACTCCGCATGTTCACCCGATGCTGGGATTACATGCCTCTTTTACTCTGACTGATGCTTCATTAAAAAAAATCCGGGAAGCCGCAGGTGGTCTGGATTCGTGGGGAATTCACGCACATGTTTCTGAAGACATTGCCGATGAAGCAGATGCAGCGCAAAAAGGCTACGGCTCTGTTTTGGAAAGGCTGGAGAAATTCGATTTGATAAATGAGAATGGACTTGTTATACATGGACTTCATATCAAGAAATCGGATGCAGAGCTGATCCAGAAACACAATGCTCAACTTGTTCACAACCCCTCGTCAAATGCAAATAATCGAGTCGGAATGGCGTCCAACTACAATCTCAAAAAATTAAAATCTGGACTTGGAACTGACGGAATGCAGGGCAACATGCTTCGTGAAGGAAAAGAAGGCATGCTGATCCGCAGCTCACACCTTTCCGGAGGCAAAGACAGCGTTGACTACATGCAGTTTCTATTTGAAAACAATGTCTCGATTGCCTCCAAACTTTTCGGCAGAAAAATAGGGCGGATATTACCAAATTATCAGGCTGATCTCGCAATTTTTGATTATTACCCAAGAACCCCCATTACTGAATCCACAATTTTCGGGCATGTCTTTTTTGGCTTAAACGACTCTCCGAGCGATGTCATCACAAGAGGAGAATTCCGTGTCAGAGATAGGCTGTTGCTGAATCTTTCCGAAGAAGAAATAAAAGCAAATGCTGCCTCTCAAGCAAAAAGGCTGTGGAGTCATTTCGCATAAAATTTTCATTCCCATCACACAACAATAGATAAAATCATGGCAGAACTTATACCACATCCTTTTGGTGCACTCATTACTCGGATGTTCATGGAGTTGGAAACTGAAGAATCCATTTTCGATTTTCCTTCGAAGAAATTTTTTACAGGACTTTCCGGAAAAGACTATTCAGTAAAATTTCACGGGAAAAACAGTTCCTCTCCATTTGGACCGGCTTCCGGACCACAAACGCAAATGGCACAAAATATCGTGCTGTCGTGGCTGGGCGGAGCAAGAATTATGGAACTCAAAACTGTGCAAATTCTTGATGAACTGGAAATCCCACGTCCGTGTATCGACATGCAGACTGTGGGATACAATGTGGAATGGTCACAGGAACTCCGGATCAAGCAGTCACTTCAGGAGTATGTGAAAGGAGCAATGCTGATCGAAATTTTGCAGGCCAGCGGAAAATTGGATTTGGAAGAAAACTTCGGAGATGTACTGTACGATATGAGCGTAGGATATGATTTACAGGGAATAAAGTCTGACAAAGTCCGTCAATTTATTGAAGGTATGCTGGATGCTGCAGAAATTGTAGAACATTACCGGAAACAAATACCTGATCAGTACCGTCAATTCCGTGATCTGGATTTTCAGACCAAGCTTTCTGACACACTGACTTTAAGTACATTTCACGGATGTCCTCCGGAAGAAATTGAAAAAATCATTGATTTTCTTTTCCGTGAACATGGATTGAATTGCATCATCAAACTT
>JAKUUI010000014.1 GCA_022448485.1 SAR324 cluster bacterium | reverse complement strand
GATTTAGGGGTTGATCCTGCCGAATTGCGCTTGAAACACTTGATGCCGGATAACAGCAAAACTGTTAATCATCTCACTGTCACTACAAACGGCTTGGGCGATTGCATACGAAAAGTTACAGAAGCGTCCGGATTTGCAATAAAGAGGACAAAATCACCTATTGGCAAGGGTTTTGGATTGGGATGCAGTTCTTATTTGAGTGGTGCGGGTCTGCCTATTTACTGGAATAAAATGCCTCACTCCGGGGTACAAATTAAAATTGACCGTGGCGGAGGTGTTACCGTTTTTTGCGGAAGTGCAGACATCGGGCAGGGCTCAGACTCAATTCTTGCAGGAATCGTAGCGGAGGAACTGGGAATTCATATTAAACATGTGATTATTGTTACATCTGATACTGATTTAACTCCGGTCGATTTGGGCAGTTATTCCAGCCGAGTAACACTGATGACCGGTAATGCTGCTATTGCCGCCGCACGCCCTTTGCGTGAAAAAATCCTTTCTGCCGCCTCTGAAGTAATGAAAATTCCGGAGGGAGATTTAACAATAAGGAACGGGGAAGTCGGTATGTTGGATGGTTCCGGAGAACCAGTACCATTCGTCGATGCTGTCCAATGGGCGGAAGCAAAATTTGGTACGCTTGGTTCAGTCGGCAGTTACACACCTCCACGCCGTGGCGGGGACTTCAAAGGAGCAGGTGTTGGGCCTTCTCCGAATTACAGTTATTCTGCCTGTGTCGCTGAAGTGACCTGTGATTCTGAGACTGGCCTTTACAGCGTGGAAAAGGTTTGGTTGGCACATGATATTGGACAGGCTATCAACGAAAAACTGGTCATTGGACAGGTGGAAGGCAGTGTGTATATGGGACTAGGCGAGGCGATGATGGAGGAACATGTTTATCGCCCAGGGAGATCAGATATATCAGGACTGCATAAGACTCCATCGATGCTGGATTACAAAAGTCTGACATCGCTTGATATGCCTGAAGTCGAAACGATTTTGGTGGAAACACGTGATCCGGAAGGTCCATACGGAGCTAAAGAAGCTGGACAAGGGCCGTTGTTGCCGATCATGCCCGCTATCGCAAACGCCATTTACAATGCCGTAGGGGTGAGAGTAGATGAAGTGCCTATTACTCCAGAGAAAATATTTCAAGGCTTGCAGAAACTTAAATCTGGAAAAAACGGAAAGTCCGGTACAGCTGTACGAATCGGACCAACAAAATTTCCTAAAGTTAAATTTCCTGAACCGATTCATGTTGAACCACCGGTGTGAAAAATATGACAATGTATGATTTAAAAAAATTTAGACCAGATTACATAGCAAATAGTTTTTTTAGTAAACATGTGGATATTGCCAAAAAATTAAATATAACATTGTCAAAAAAATGCGAGCCATATATTCCTGATTGATCTATGTTACGTTTGCCTCCTTTTGAATACTTCTCTCCACAAAGCGTTGCTGAAGCCGTGTCTTTGAAAGCCAAACACGGGTCGAATGCAATGTACACTGCTGGAGGAACGGACTTGTTCCCAAACATGAAACGTCGACAGTTTACGCCACAAACTTTGATTGGATTACGTGAACTGAAAGAACTCCGCATGATTATTTCTGATGAGGGACTGATCATTGGTGCCGGAGTTTCTTTGAGTGAGGTTGCGGAACATCCTGAAGTCCGGAAGCATTATCCTGCTTTGGCAAAGGCGGCGTCTTTGGTTTCAACTCCACAACTACGGAATATGGGAACTTTTGGTGGGAATTTGAGTTTGGATACGCGTTGTACATACTACAATCAAACATACCCATGGAGGAAGGCACTTGGATTTTGCTTAAAAAAAGATGGAGACATATGTTGGGTTGCCAGGAGCAGTCCGAAATGCTTAGCCGTGTCTTCATCAGATTGTGCTCCAGTGGCAGTCGCTTTGAATGCAGAATTTCGTTTGGTGGGTCCGGAGAGTGAAAGGCGTGTACCGGCCGGTCAGTTTTATAATAATGACGGCATCAGCTACCTCAATAAAAATGAAGATGAACTATTGACCTCTATCCACTTTCCTCCGTATGAGGGTTGGCTAATGAACTACAAAAAATTGCGGAGACGTGATTCAATAGATTTTCCAATTCTGGGTGTAGCAACGGCGTTGCGTCTGGAAAATAATGGAGATTGTGCAGAAGCCAGAATAGTCTTGGGTGCAGTGGCTTCGTCTCCGCTGCTGGCCTATGAAGCAGAAAAAATGTTAATTGGAGAAAGACTCACATCAGATCGAATTGAAGTCGCGGCTCAGGTTGCAGCGAAGCTGGCCAAGCCGATGGACAATACGGACATGACTTTGGGTTTTCGTAAAAAAATGGTGACGCGGTTTGTGACTAAAGCGATAAAAGAAGCACTTGAGAATTGAGAGTAATATAGTAAGGAGAGCGATTCTTGCGCTGGATTAATAGTGAAAACTCTGTTTTCCTTAAATTAGCAAATCCAGTACATCCAAAGGTTTTTTGACGATAGCACGGGCGCCGTTGTCCCTAAGTTCTGCTTCCGGACGAAATCCCCAAAGTACCCCCACAGGAAAACAACCTGCTGCAACAGCAGTTTTCATGTCAGTTGCAGTGTCACCCAGATACAGAAATTTTTCTGCAGGAATTTTCAGCTGCTCGCAAATATCTAGCATTCCAGCAGGATCAGGCTTGCGCGGAACACCTTTGCGCTGGCCCAAGACTAGCTCAAATTCCCAATTTGGTAAAAAATGCTTGACTGCAAGGAGAGAAAATTCGTGGGGTTTGTTGGAGAGTACCGTCAATTTTTGTTGGAGATTTGTTAATGCGTCAAGTAATTCAGGAATATCTTCGTATGGCAGTGTCTGCTCATTCCAGCAGTCACGATATGCTTCTTCAAAATCCTGTCGGCACTCTTCAATGAGTGACTCATTCCGTACTTCTTCCGGAAGGACACGCGTCATCAGCATCTTCGCTCCATCTCCTACGAAGTAGCGAAATGCATCCACAGGGTGTTCTGGAAAGCCGCGTTTTAAAAGTATTTTATTCGTACAGTGTGCTAAATCAGCTAAACTATCGAGCAATGTGCCGTCTAAATCAAAGCAGATTGCCTGAAATTGCATGAATGGCTATGATTTAATTATTATTGTTCAATTCGTCACGCCAGACTTTAGAGGGATGGAATGTCACAACCCTTCTTGCAGAAATTTCGTAATCCCTTTTTGACTTAGGATCACGTCCTGGTCGAGACTTTTTGTCCCGTAACTCGAACTTTCCTAATCCTGTGATGAGGACACCCTCACCTTTCTCTAATTTTTCTTTGATCATTTCCAACATGTCGTTGACCAATTTTTCAGCTTCGCCGAACTGTAGGTCAGTTCCCAGCTGGATTGCCCGCACGATGTCGACTTTTACCATTCGCTCCTCCGATTTGTCTCAAATATTTTTGCTGAAGATTTCTTTAAATTGTTCCAAAAAATTTATTTACCTGCCGCATTCTCTTCCAAAAATGTCTTTAACCTCTTCCAGAAGCACAGATTAGCGAAGACTGTGAGAACACTGTAAACATACTATAACTATCGAAAACGTCTTCTTCAATACATTTTTTTAAAAAAATCAATTAAATCAATTTAAAATAGAAAAAAAAGATCAGAGTGGCTGTAAAAATCCGCAATGAGCCCTCGTTTTAGTTAATCAAAGAAATTCAAAAAGTTGGACTTTGTCCAGATTTTTTCTCTATAGTAAGAGTTGCATCTTCCCAACCAAAATACTTAGCAGGAGCAATCAGTAATGTTTTTCAGGCGACACAAAGCCCTTGTGATTCTCGGGATTATATTTTTTATTCTGGCAATTATCACCCTGTTTTTTCAGCAGGTGAAGCGCGAAGAGCTGCAAAATGAGCTGGCCAAAGTTGAGCTTCAGAATGTCAGGATAGGTGCTGGAACTTCAATAGGCAAGTTGGGAACCGCAATTTTTGGTGTAATCCAAAATAATGGAGAACGCACGATTAAGATTGCAACCATGAGTGTTTACTTCTTTGGAGAGGATGGTGAATCTTCCAAGCTCCATAAATTTTTTCCTGTCAATAACTATTCTTTCAGTGATTCTTTACCTTTGAAGTCTGGACAGTCTAAAGAGTTTGGTTTCCTAATTGACGAAATTGTTCCGGAAGATTGGGACGGGACCTTCACTGCCAAACTTATTGATCTGAAATTCAGATAATAAACGGAGAAATCATGTCCACTGCTCTTTGGCAGCCAAGTCCTGAGGAAAAGGAAAAAACTCTGCTGACACGCTTCAGCAACAAAGTTCAAGCACGATACCAGCTTCAGGATACGGAATATTCGACATTGCATCAATGGTCGATTGAGCATCCCGAACTTTTTTGGCAGGAAGTATGGCGCGATTGCGAAGTCCGCTCTTCCGCATCGTGGAACAAAGTCATGAGTAATTACAGTTTTAGTGAAAAAATAGGCACTGAACCTTCAGGTTGGTTTGAAGGTGCAAGGCTGAATTTTGCCGAAAATTTGCTGGCACAGGGTAAGGATGGAAATGAGGCTCTGTGCTTTATTGGCGAAAATGATTCAACTCGCTCCCTGAATTATGCAGAGTTGAGGGTTGCTGTGGCACAATGTGCTTCCGGAATGAAAGCACTTGGAATTAGCGAAAGCGATCGGGTGGCAGCAGTATTGCCAAATTGTCCGGAAGCCGTCATTGGAGTGCTGGCTGCTGCGAGTCTTGGAGCAATTTGGTCATCCTGTTCCCCGGATTTTGGTATTAACGGTATTAACGATCGGTTGGGACAAATCTCTCCAAAAATATTAATCACTGTTAACGCTTACCTTTACAACAGCAAAGAACATGATTGTCTCGTTAAGATCCGTGATGTCACACAACGCATTCCCTCCATTGAATCGGTGTTCGTTGTTCCTTTTACTGAATCGCCAATGGTCTTGCAGAACAACGAGCGAACTTGGGACGAACTGCTGAATCCTTCCGCCAGCACTATTAATTTCACTCAACTGCCTTTTGATCACCCGCTTTATATTCTTTACTCTTCCGGAACAACAGGATTACCAAAATCTATCGTTCATGGTGCGGGTGGTACTCTGCTAAAACATCTTACTGAACATCGTTATCACGCGGATGTGCATCCCGGAGACCGCATGTTTTATTTTACCACTTGCGGATGGATGATGTGGAACTGGCTGGTAAGCGGCCTTGCTTCTGGAGCAACATTGATTTTGTATGATGGAGCACCGGGATTCCCGGACATTGCACGAATGTGGCGCTTAATAGATGAACAGCGCATCTCACATTTTGGGACCAGCCCCAAGTTTCTTAGTGCGGTGAACAAAGCTGGATATTCACCCAAAGCTAATCATAAACTGGATTCGTTACGTGCAATTTTATCCACTGGGTCGCCGCTTCCTGCAGATTTGTTTTCATGGGTTTATGCTGAAGTTGCTTCAGTCGCACTCATGTCAGTCGCAGGCGGTACAGACATCATCGGCTGTTTTATGGGTGGCAACCCTAATTTACCAGTTTATTCAGAGGAACTGCAGTGCAAAAGTCTGGGCATGAACACACTTGCCTACAATCTAGATGGGGAATCAGTAGTTTGTGAAAAAGGAGAGTTGGTTTGCGCCACGCCGTTTCCGTCGATGCCGATTTATTTTTGGAATGATGCTGATGGAAGAAAATATCATAAAGCATATTTTGAAAAGTTCCCCGACGTTTGGACACATGGGGATTTTATTGAAATAACTGAACGCGGTGGCATCATAGTATATGGTAGAAGCGATACTGTCCTTAATCCCGGAGGGGTGCGCATAGGAACTTCAGAAATATATCGGCCTGTTGAAGAAATGCAGGAGATCATAGACAGCTTGGTCATTGCCCAGCCTTGGGAAAGTGATGTGCGGATTGTGTTGTTTGTGGTTTTGCGGGACGGAATCCTGCTGGATGATGATTTAGTAGACAAAATAAAATCCGCCATCCGTCGGGACACTACTCCGCGTCACGTTCCGGCACGCATTTTGGCAATTCCGGATGTGCCTCGAACTATCAGTGGGAAAAAAGTCGAAAAGGCTGCGCTGCAAACACTCAAAAAGGAAAAAGTTGAAAATACATCTGCACTTGCTAATCCCGAAAGCTTGGAATGTTTTTCAAATTTGCGTGCAGAGTTGAGGAAATAAGATGCATTCGCAAAAATTTGTAATTCCCAACAAAGCGTGAACCTGGAAACATATAAGTATCTGAAATAATATATTTTACTCCTCGATCAGATCTTGGACAAACTTCACATGGATGACAACCATGTGTGATGTTTTGACCTTTTATGAGTTCATCAAATTAGAAAAAAGAAAGAAAACGGACTAAATCTCGTCTTTATGTGAAACTTCGTATAGGTGGTCTCGCAGGTTTTGAAGGAGGTCGAGGGCAGTCAGGTCGGGTACTTCCGGCCATTCCATCAACTTCAGCACATACTTTTTCAGGCGTTCCCGTAACAATCCCCGTTCTTCCCAGTTGGAATGGACTGCCACTATTTCTGCGGGTAATGGTCTCCCATCTAAATTACGACGCAACAGATATCTGAGAGTGCTGTCAGGATATTGATGAACAAACTTTTCCATTGATGCCTGTGTGATTTTTTTACCTCCAAACACAACATCGGTCTCGTCGGAATCAACTTGCTGGAGTTCGCTGTCATCTTCTTCAATTTCTTCATCTTCGTCCACGTTACTCAGAAGTTCGGCTACGGAAAAAGATGGAGGAACTACATTTTCTTCGGATTCCATTTCTTCGAGTTTACCGGCATCTCCATCCTCATCATCTTCATCTGATAAAGTTTCAGATTTCTCCGAACCATCCCCAGAAAAAACCTCCTCATCTTTATTTCCCAGTGTATTTTCGCCTGTAGTTCCAGCTTCATCAGCAACTTCTGTTTCATCTGGTTCTAAATCCAGTTCAAGAGGGATTTCCAAAAGTTCATCCTGATTTACAGTCGGTACTGAATTGATTTCAAGTTTATCAGGAACATCCAGATTTTCTTCACTTTTAGATTTTTCTGAAACATCCGCAACTGTACGTTTTTCTGTCGGAGAAGTCAGCAGTGAAGAGCGGAAAAATTTAATGGGTGGATTCTGGCGCTCTTTCTTCATTTCTGCATGCTCTAAACTTTTTACCGAAACGCCACGTTTTTTTGCAATGTGTTTCAGGAAACCTTTGACCAGTTCACGTCCTTCAAATCGTTCCTGGATCTGACTTCTCATATGCATCAAGTCTTCAATCCTGTAGTTTGTTTTTGAAAAATCGGGTTGCTCTTCCAGCTCTTCCTGTTCAGGTGTTTCTCCACCTATAACCAGGCTAAAATATGTTTCTATGTACAAAAGGAGGTCATACAAAGGGTGTGTCTCTTTCTGACGAAGTCCGTGCGAAATGTTGTAACGAATATTGAAATGGTGATGAGATCCTTTGGCAAGCTGATCAAATGCTATCAGGATTCGTTGAGAAAGTTTTTTTTGCAGCAGTTCTGCAGGCCAATCAAATTTTTTCACGTACTCACTGAAATTAACGAAACGATCTCTGGGAACGAGTACACGAAGTACATCAGCTTCTTGGTCAAAAAAGTCACGTATCACCCATCCACCTGCTTCAATCTCAGTCTCAGAAGCATCCTCAAAGACAAATCCGGAGCGAAAAAGATGATCGCATAACTGGATAAGCAGAGATTCCTGATCTGGAAGCAGCGAATCAAAGTGCTCGTTGAATTCCCTGAGAGTGGCATTGCGGTGCATGATACTAGGAGCGTTTAATCTGATTAGAAATTAGGACACAACCCAACATAACGTAATATCTCGTGCTCGGCAACCACAGAGTTCCAAAAAAATAAAAGTGTAAATTCATCAATTTGTTTAAGAATCTTTGTGTAGACTGCAAATTAGAATTGCGTTGAGATTAATCAAGTTTTTTCCTAAGATTACAGATTGAAAATCACACTGACAAAAAGATAAAAAAACCTGCGATTCTAACTTGCATTGCAAGTAGAAGTAATGGCAGTAATTCAATTTGTACAGTAATTTATAATTTTATAATTTGTAAAGGATAATGATCAGCATTGCTGACTTAGCCATGAATTATGGCAAAAAAACGCTCTTTGAAAAATCTTCAATCACCTTCGATCCGGGAAAAAGTTACGGGCTTGTAGGGGCAAATGGATCTGGAAAATCTACGCTTTTACGGTTGATTGCTGGAGAAGAAAAACCATCTTCCGGAACAATCTCAATTCCGCATGACTTGAAACTTGGTATTCTCCGGCAGGATCATTTTCAGTTTGAGAGCACTCGAGTTATTGACGTGGTGCTCCTTGGAAGACCAAATTTGTGTGAAGCCCTTGGAGAAAAAGAAAAAATCATTGAGTCAAAAAATCTTGATAGCGAAACCGGTCACAGGTTAGCTCAGCTGGAAGAAACAATTGCTGAAGAAGATGGCTATGTCGCTGAACCTTTTGCTGCAGAGTTGTTATCGGGATTGGGGATTGTCGTAGGATATCACAACGGTCCGATGAATGCGCTTTCCGGAGGTTTCAAGCTGCGTGTACTTTTGGCTCAGCTTCTTTTTCAGCATCCAGACGTGCTGCTGCTTGACGAACCAACCAACCATCTGGATATTGTTTCAATCCGCTGGCTGGAAAACTATTTGTGCACAAAGTATGACGGAACACTGATTTTTATTTCGCATGACCGTAATTTTCTAAATTCAGTTGCCGCCCACATCGTTGATATAGACTACGAAGAGTTACGACTTTACACTGGAAACTACGAACAATTTCTTGAAGCAAAAGCTCTGGCTGAAATTCAAAAACTTAAAGAAATCGAAAGCTATGAGCGCAAAACTGCTGAAATGCAAGCCTTTGTCGATCGTTTCCGCGCAAAAGCTACCAAAGCTCGACAAGCACAATCCCGTGTCAAACAACTCGACAAAATGGAAGTTCCAGAGGTAAAGCGTTCCTCCAGAATTTCTCCGGATCTAAGATTTGAGCAGTCTCGGCCTTCCGGAAGAACTGTGCTGACTGTAAAAAATGTGAGTAAAAAGTTTGCTGATACGGAAGTCCTGAAAAATATTTCTTTTGAGATTCAGCGAGGCGAAAAAGTAGCCATCATTGGTCCAAACGGAATTGGTAAATCGACTTTACTGAAAATCATTCTGGATCAACTTTCTGCTGACGTAGGTAATCATAAATGGGGTTACGAAACACAAATTTCTTATTTTGCGCAGGATCACCACGAACAGCTATCCGGAAAAATAAGCGCTTACGATTGGCTTTATGCAACTGCATCGCATGAACCGATTGGTGCTATCCGCGGTCTACTCGGACGGGTTTTACTTTCCGGAGATGAAGCTCTCAAACCGGTTTTTGCACTGAGCGGCGGAGAGTCTGCACGCTTGCTTTTTGCTCGTATTATGTTGGAGAAACGTAATGTTTTAATTCTCGACGAGCCAACAAATCACATGGATTTGGAGGGTGTTGCCGCGCTTGGTGATGCTTTGAAAGCATTTGAAGGAACAGTTCTGGTGGTCAGTCACTATCGGCATTTTGTCTCAAAAGTGGCAACTCATATCCTGGAATTAGCTCCGGATGGTGTCAGGGACTTCTCAGGTAGTTATCAGGAATATCTTGACAAATTTGGCGATGATTATCTTTGTCGTGATCTGCCCATTTCCACGACACGCCGGCAAACAAAAGTGAAAAATTCTCCTCCCCAGGAATTGAGCTATGATGAGCGTAAAAAACTTTTGCGTGAAATTTCAAGGTTAAAAAAGCAGTCAACACGTTTTGAAACTCTGGTTGAAGAAACAGAACAAAAAATTTTTGCTATTGAAGCAAAATTTGGAGTTGAAGATTTTTATCGGCATACAACACCTGAAGAAGTCCAGAAATTACAAATTAAAAAGCGCGAGTTGAGTGATGAACTGTCTGGACATCTCAGGGAGTGGGAAACTTCTTCACAAGATTTGGAAATTGCACAAGCACGTTTTGGCAGTTAATTTCATGAAAATTATTATGAACAGTTTTTGACATACGTTTTAACTTTTTAAACATTTGATTAGAACAGCTTTGCAATGCAGATTAAACATGATCGGGATGAGGTACACCTCAATAAAACCAAGCCGATTTTCGATTGATGGCAGAATTGTTGGAAAAAATGTATAATAAGCAATTATCAACAAATTAAAGAGGTCCACATGCGAAAGAAAATGCCTTCTATTCATTCTGGATTTGTAGGTTTGATCTTCTTTTTATTTTTTGCGTTGTCTGTAAATAACACGGCTTTTTCCCAAACAACTCCGGAAGAGGCAGTAGAGTTATGGAATTTACGTCAGACAGAAATTCAACAGTTTTATCAGGAGGGCAACCTTGAAGGAGCCTTGAATTCTGCTCAGGAAGCAGTCTCTCTGGCAGAAACGGCCTTTGGTTCAGGTTCATTAGAAACCATTTCCAGCTTGTTGCTGCAGGCGCAAATCCATTCTGAAATGGACCAACTGGAAGAGGCTAATCAGATTTATCAGGTGACTCTTGAAACGTCTGTTGCTTCTTTTGGCGAGAGTGATGCTACGACGCTTTCCGTTCTTGACAACTATGGTGAATTCCTCAACTCGATTGATCCAGAAATGGCAGAGCCGGTTTTTCAGGAAGCGCTTCAACTTTCGCCCGAAGATGATCCGCAACGAGCTTCCAGAATGAAAGCTGTTGGGCTGAATTTGCTGGAATTGGGACGTATCATTGAAGCTGAGGAAATGCTTAAACAAGCACTGAAAACTTTTAAAGAGATCTCGGGAGAAAAAAATACAGAAGCACTATCTACAATGGCGAGTTTGGCGCAACTGTATATGTCACAGGGGAAATTGAAACATGCTCAGGAATTATTTGAAACTGCACTGCCTATGATGCTCGAGGCCCTGGATGAGACGAGTTTCTTGATTTTGGAAAGCAAGGAAAATCTTGCAGAAATTTATCGTCAGCAAGGAAAATATTCTCAGGCCGAAACACTGTTTTTGCAAAGTATGAAAGCTGCAGAAGCAGAATATGGTGAAGAAGATCCTCTTGTCGTACAGGCCAAGAGTCATCTGGCTCAGCTTTATGAAGATACAGGCAAGCTAAAACAAGCACTGGCTTTCCATCAGCAGGTTTACGAAATTGATTCGGAACTGCTCGGAGAAGGACATCCAAATACAGCCGGCGACCTGAATAATTTGGCGAGCGTTCAGCGTAGACTGGGTGATTATCAAAAAGCGGAAAAACTATTTCGGCAATCCCTAAAAATAATGATTACGACACTTGGTGAGGAATCACCACAGACTGTTTCTGTGATGAACAATCTGGCATTACTACTTGAAAATCAAGGTCTCTATGATGAAGCAGAACCGCTTTTCAAAAAGGCCTTTGCCATTTCAGGAAAAATCCAGGGAGAGCTCCATCCAACTACTTTAGCACTGTTGAACAATCTTGCATTTCTTTACGAATCCCAGGGCGACTTTCAGCGTTCGGAACTGAATTATAAAAAAGTAATTCAACTCAATACCGATGTTTTTGGAGAAACGCACTCCAACACTCTTTCCAATAAAAACAATTTAGCCTACCTTTATTTGCGTGACAAACGATACAAAGAAGCCGAACCAATTTTTGCTAAAGTCAATGCCCAGTGGAATAAACAACTTGGTGAAAATCATCAGAACACCTTAAAGTCATTGAACAATCTGGGACGTGTTCATAAGTCTCTTGGCAATTTGGAAGTAGCAGAAAAGCATCTAACAGCAGCTTTAGCTGGGAGAATAAAAGTTTTCGGCAAACGTCATGCTGACACCTTGCGCAGTATGAATGACATAGGTGAGCTATATGTTGTCCAGAAAAAAACGGACAAAGCGCTTAAAATGTTCAGGGAGACACTTAAAATTGAAGAAGAGGTACTCGGAGAAAATCATCCTTACACGTTTGAAACACTGAACAATTTGTCACGCTTGCTCGAAGATCTTGGAGAAACCGAGGAAGCATATAAAGTTTATCAAACAGGTTTTGCTCGCCGTAACACCTTTTTTGACCGTGTTCTCTGGGTGGCTGGAGACAACACGAGGCAATCGTATATAAGTTTGCATAAGCCGGAACAAGATACTTATATCCGAATGCTTCTGAGTTTGAATGATGGACGTACCGCTCGGGACCTTTTCGAGGTCAGCCTGCAGCGCAAGGGTATGCTCCTGAAAATTACCAGTGAAACACAGCAGGTGGTCATGCTTTCCGGATCTCCTGAACTGCAAGAAATTACGGAAAAATTGACCAAAGTCCGTAAAGAATTGGCTGCTCTGACTTTGGCTGGTCCAACTGAAGAAAACAGAGACCATTTTGCCTCACTGATTTTTAATCTGGAGGAAGAAGTAAATAATTTACAACTGCAGCTTGGTGAGCAAAGCCAGCGCTTTCGCCAATCAACACAGCAAATTCAGGTTGATGATGTGCTTGCAGGGTTAGGTGAAAATGCAATGGTCGATTTTCTTGCGTTTCGAAAAAAAGACGACACACTGGCCCTGTTGGCTGTGGTGGCCAATCATGGAGAGTTTCATGTAGTTCAATATGATGATTTAGAACTGATTAGTGATATAACCATGGAACTGCGGGAAATTATTCAGGACGAAGGGGCGGAAGATGAAGATGTCAAAAGTGTGGCCTATGATCTTTGGGAAATCCTCTGGTCACCACTCAATGAACATTTGGGTGAGACTGCGTCGATCTATATTTCACCGGACAGTGTACTGAATGTTTTGCCTTTTGACGTTTTGACCGATGAGGATAGTAGCTATTTGCTTGAAAATTTCGATTTACGGATCATCAGTTCAGCACGGGATTTGGCGTTGGATGATCAGTTAACAGTATCGAAAGGCGAACTGATGATAATTGCAGGGCCTGACTATGATTCTGACAAAATCTTGAAATCTCCAGAAGCCAGACAAATCACACACAAACGTTCACGTAGTGTTGCACGAGGAGCACGCATGGGTTCCGGTTTGAGGGGACTTAATTTTGACCCGCTGCCTGGAGCAGAAAAAGAAGGTGAGGTCATCAAGGAAGTTTCAGATACAAAGGAACGGAACACCGTCATTTTTTCAAAGCGGATTGCAGAGGAAAATCTGCTCCGCAAAATGACAGGTCCACCGGAAGTGCTGCACATTGCCACGCACGGTTTTTTTCTTAAAGAAGATGAGCGTCTGGCCAAACGTATCCAGGGACTCAGTAGGGGGTCCAGCAGTTTGCCACCACCCGCAGACAACCCTTTACTGCGTGCAGGTTTGGCCTTTGCAGGTCTAAATTCAAATGCACCGTTGCTTGGAGAAATTGACACAGACAATGATGGTGTCTTAACTGCAATGGAAGTGCTGAGCATAAATTTAGAGGGTACACAACTGGTAGTTCTTTCTGCATGCGAAACCGGCTTGGGTGAAATCCATGAAGGTGAAGGAGTATATGGATTGCGGCGCTCTTTTCAGGAAGCTGGAGTAAAAAACGTGATCAATTCATTCTGGGAAGTCAGCGATGCTGGAACGCAGTTATTGATGACCAAATTTTATGATAAATTCCTCGCTGGAACTCCTGCCCGCGAGGCCATGCGCGAATCACGTTTGGAAATGCTGGACGATGTCCAGTGGAGTGCTCCTTATTATTGGTCTGCATTTGTGATGGTAGGAAGAAACAGTTAAAAACATGGAGCAGTTAGTCATTCATGGGGGGGCTGGAGTTTTGGAAGGAAAAGCCGGTGAAGCTCAGAAAATGCATGAGTCCCTTTGTCTGATATGGGAGGAGACCTTTGATGCTCTTCGAAAAGGTTCGGCAGAGGAAGCGGTTCGGCATGGAATCCGTATGCTGGAGGATGAACCTGTTTACAATGCCGGAACTGGATCCAAGCTTCAGGCAGACGGTCAGGTACGCATGAGCGCGGCCTTGATGGACGGAACTAAAAATCGGTTTTCTGGTGTGATCAATGTTCAAAATATCCGGAATCCTATTGAGGCAGCCGCATCGCTGTCTAGAGAAAAACATTCAGTTTTAAGTGCTGATCAGGCAACAGAGTTCTGCAGAAAAAAAGGTTTCCCTGAATATAACCCAGTAACTGAGTTCCGCTTGCAGGAATTCGAAAAAAAGTGTGTCGGAATACACGGAACAGTCGGAGCAGTGGCACTTGATAATGAAGGGCGAATTTTTGCGGGGACATCAACAGGTGGAATTGGCTGCGAAATTCCCGGACGTGTCAGCGACAGTCCTACTGTCGCAGGCACATATGCCTCAACGAAAGCTGGAGTTTCTTGCACAGGAATTGGTGAACAAATTACTCAGCAAGCTGCTGCCGCAAAGGTGGTAACCCGGGTTGAAGATGGAATGTCGCTGCATGATGCGGTTGCCAGAACTATGAGGGAAAGTGACTACTTCAATTACCTGTATGGTTTGATCAGCCTGGACTCAGAGGGACATGTTGAGGTGGGAAAAACAACGGCTTTGGGTGATGTATTTTATGCGTTTCACGACGGAGAAAAAATCCGTACTTTTTGTTCGTGATTAATTATTTCAGTTTTCGTTTTTTGCTGCAAACTTTTCACGCTCATCATCCAGCCAATTTCCGAGAAACAACTGTTGCGAATCTGGCATTTTATAACGTTGTTCAAGGATGAAATTCTCCAAAAACGGGCCTGTTTGCAACAGAAATTGATTGTGCCAGGTTCCACTGCGGATCAATCTTGCATCATAGCGTAATTCGCCGATGCCCATTTGCCGTTGAAAACGAAAACGCTGCAAGCTGTAACCTGATGCAATAAAAACCAATTCGATGGCTGATGCTTCAAGATCGAAATTTATGCGGAAATGCCCATTCTTTTCTGGGGATATCACCCTTGCTTTTGGAGCATAAAGTGGAGATTCGTTTTCAAACTGAATGAATTGTGAATAATATTCAAGGACGACGATGAACCCTTTTGATTCCAGGACATTTCCGCTTTCTTCCAGCAAAGAGCCTTCAATCCACCGTGTTCCCCATCCGGGGCGATAGTTCAACGACTCCGGATAGCAACCTCCGAACAAAGTAGGTGTCAATAGAAAAAACAGGAAAAAATAGCGCATTTATCAGTAATCGTAAAAAAAATTGGACCTATCCTGAAGATAAGCTAAACCCTCAGAATTGCAAGTTTTTGTTACATTTTTACCATTGTTACTTGAACTTTGAAGTTCTTGACCCGGCAGTTTAGTTTTGCTAAACTTACACAACTGGATTTTATTTGGTCTGAGGCAGTAAATGAGATAAGCATTTACAGAAAAAATCACACCTCGCTGGTAACAAACTCCTTCATCACTATCCAACCATCCTCACAATGCCTTAAGCGGTACAGGGAAAAAATGTGGGAAAAAGTAAATAAAATATTTGGTAACGAAAACGCAAAAACACTTAAGGGCTACCGAAAAGTAGTGGAAAAAATAAATGCGCTTGAACCTGAAATGCAGGCTATTGAGGATAAAGATTTTTCCAAAAAAACGGCAGAATTTCAAACACGTCTTGAAGATGGTGAATCTCTGGATGACTTGATTCCTGAAGCTTTTGCTTTAGTTCGTGAAGCATCGCAGCGAGTAATTGGAGAACGTCATTACGACGTGCAGTTGCAGGGAGGGCTGGCCTTGCATCATGGGAACATTGCTGAAATGGCAACAGGTGAAGGAAAAACCTTGTCGTCTACTTGTCCAGTTTATCTCAATGCACTAACCGGAAAAGGTGTACACATTATTACGCCAAATGATTATTTGGCAAAACGTGACAGCAATTGGATGGGGGCGATTTTTGAATTTCTCGGTTTGAGTGTCGGTTTGATTCAACACGGTTTATATGATGATGACCGTCGTAGAGCTTATGCAGATGATATTACATATGGTACAAACAACGAGTTTGGTTTTGATTATTTGCGTGACAACATGAAATATTCCCTTGAGGAATATGTTCAGCGTGAATTCAATTTTGCTGTGGTCGATGAAGTTGATAGCATACTTATTGATGAAGCACGAACTCCGTTGATTATCAGTGGTCCAACAGAAGATAACGTAGAGAAATATCACCAAATTAATAAATTTGTTTACGGTCTCAGTCGTGAAATCCGTAAGGAGGAAGTGGGTAAACTTCCACAGGATCAAATGCACAATATAGCTGAAAATTTGGAAGAACTGGAAGATCATGATATCGTGCGTGATGGCGATTATGCCCTTGATGAGCGAGCACGCAGCATTAATCTAACTGATCAGGGCTCTGTGAAAATTGAAGGACGTCTGCAAGATCTACTGGTTAAAGATACAAGCCTGTTTGATTATGAAAACATGGAAATATTACACCATGTTAATCAGGCACTGAAAGCTCACTACATGTTCAATAAAGATGTTGATTATGTAGTTCAGGAAGGTCAGGTGATCATTGTTGATGAGTTTACCGGACGCCTGATGCCTGGACGACGCTTCAGCGACGGTCTGCATCAAGCTTTGGAGGCAAAAGAGGGTGTCAATGTTGAACGGGAAAATCAGACACTCGCGACAATCACTTTCCAAAATTATTTCCGGCTTTATAAAAAATTGTCTGGAATGACTGGAACTGCAGAAACAGAAAAAAACGAATTTAAGAAAATTTACAATTTGGGAGTTGTCGTTATTCCCACGAACAAACCTCTTGCACGTAAAGATCTTTCGGATGTAGTTTTCAAAACAGTTGATGCAAAATATCGTGCAACTATCAAGCGTATCAAAGAGCTTAACAAGAATGGACAGCCAGTTTTGGTAGGCACAGTTTCCATCGAAGTTTCTGAGGCCATTAGCAAATTACTCAGGAAAGTCGGAATTGAGCACGAAGTTCTTAATGCAAAACACCATGAGCGTGAAGCAGAAATTATCTCAAACGCGGGTCATTTTGGAGCAGTTACAATTGCAACAAACATGGCAGGACGAGGAACCGATATCAAACCTGCACCAGAAACGCTGGAAGTTGGGGGACTGTTTGTTCTTGGAACAGGACGACACGACAGCCGCCGTATAGACAACCAGCTCAGGGGACGTTCAGGACGACAGGGTGATCCGGGTGCATCCCAGTTTCTGCTTTCGCTTGAAGATGATTTGCTAAGGATTTTTGGCGGTGAACGTATTTCAAACCTGATGGACAAGCTTAATATTGAAGAGGACGAGCCGATTGAACATGTTTTTATTACTAAGGCTATTGGGAACGCACAGAAGAAGGTGGAGGGTTATCACTTTGATATCCGGAAGCATGTCCTTGAATACGATGATGTTATGGAAAAACAGCGTTCCATCATCTACAGTCGGCGTCGTGATATTCTGGGAGATGAGGTACATGATCTTATTTTAGAAATGTGTGATGGTGTGATCGACCAAATGATGGCTCAACATTGTCAGGACAAGTATGCTGATCAATGGGATGTGCAGGGTTTTAATCGTGCTTTTGAGGGTGTCTTTGCTAAGATTCCAGACGAAAAGTGGCATGAGGATGAACTTAAACCCGATGAGCATACAGAGAAATTTTATGGTTGGATTGAAGATCTTTATAAAGAAAAAATTGAGTTTTTCCGAAAAGTCGCAGAACTTAATTTTGAAACAGATGTTTCCGATGAAGACCGCAAAGAGGTATTCGGTCAAATGATTCTTGACTTGGAAAGACAAGTTTTGTTGAAAGTCAACGATAATCTTTGGAAAGATCACTTGCTTTCAATGGACCATTTGCGTGAAGGTATCGGTCTGGTTGGCTATGCCCAGAAAAAACCTCTGGACGAGTACAGAAAACAGGCATTTGAAATGTTTTCTGATTTAATGGACAGAATTGATTATGAGGCAATCAGTACCTTTTATAAACTTACAATTGCTCATCCGCTTGCAGAACCGGAACCAGCACCGCAGCTGCAGGATGTAGAATTCATTCATGGAGAAGTCGAAGCACCTGCCGCAGAGGCCAAAAAGAAAAAACCGCAGCCTATACGTGCTCAGCCTTCTGTGGGACGTAATGAACCATGTCCATGCGGAAGCGGGAAAAAATATAAAAAGTGTTGTGGGCTTGCCAAAAAAATTGCCTGAACATTAATGCTGGTCAAAGTAAATATATTCTCTCTATCTTTCCTACCATTTTTAGGAGGAATCTTAATATAATCTTGAAAAAAACTTCTATCAGTTTTCGAAATGATATATTCGCGGTTTTTTCCAAAGTTATAGCTCCCCCATCTCCATCCAAAAATTTTTTTAGGCCAAAAAAAAATGACATCATTAGCTAAAGCCTACGATCCTCAAGTTTTTGAAAAAAATATAGCAGAACAGTGGGAATCTAGCGGTGCCTTCCGTGTGGATGCACATTCTAATAAACCTGCTTTTACAATTTCGATGCCTCCGCCGAATGCTACTGGACAACTGCATGTTGGTCACGCCGTGATGCTGGTTTTGGAGGATATTTTTACGCGCTGGCACAGGATGGACGGCCATGAGTCACTTTGGCTTCCGGGGACTGATCATGCGGCAATTGCCACTGAGAATGTGGTTTTGCAACAAATCAAAGCTCAGGAGGGCATTGCAGACCCTCGTGCAGAATTGGGAAGAGACGAAGTTTTGCGTCGTATTACAGAATACGTCGAAAAATCACAGGGAACCATTCGCAACCAGGTCAAGGCGATGGGTTCAAGCTGTGATTGGAGCCGTGAGCGTTACACGATGGATCCGCAGCTCAATCGTTGTGTGAACGAGACCTTTGCAAGGATGCACGCAGATGGTTTAATTTATCGTGGTCCGCGTATCGTCAACTGGGATCCTTATCTCAAAACCAATGTTTCCGATGATGAAGTCGAGCGCAAAGACACTCAGTCACCGTTTTACACTTTTCAATACGGACCTTTTCAAATTGGCACAGTGCGTCCGGAAACAAAATTTGGTGATAAATATGTTGTCATGCATCCGGATGATGAGCTTTACAAACAGTACAAGCATGGTGATACTTTTGAATGTGAATGGATCAATGGAACAATTACCGCCACCATCATTAAAGATGATGTGGTTGATCCGGAATTCGGTACGGGAGTTATGACGATTACACCTTGGCATGATCATGTTGATTTTGGCATTGCAGAGCGGCATGGCTTGGAGAAAGAAGCGATTATTGATTTTGACGGGAAATTGCTGCCCATTGCTCAAGAGTTTGCAGGAATGCCGATTGATGAAGCTCGTCCGCAAATTGTTGAAAAGCTGCTTTGTAAAGGTTTGCTTGTAAAAACTGATTCTGATTACACGCACAGCAAAGCGTTTAACAGCCGGGGCGGCGGGGCCATCGAACCGCAAATTCGCGAGCAGTGGTTTATTGACGTAAACAAGCCTGCTGTAGAATGGAAAGATAAAAAGCAAAGTCTCAAAGAAGTCATGATTGACGTGGTGCGATCTGGTGATGTTTGTCTGGTTCCGGAGCGTTTTGATTCAACTTATTTTTATTGGGTTGAAAATCTGCAGGACTGGTGTATTTCACGCCAAATTTGGTGGGGGCACCGTATTCCGGTTTATTACCGTGATGGAGAAACACGGGTCAGTCTGCAGCACCTTGAAGATTCTGACGGCTGGGAACAGGACCCGGATACTCTGGACACCTGGTTTTCTTCGGCGCTCTGGACATGGAGCACGCTAATTGATCCGGAATTGGCAAAAAATTATTCACTCTCGCTGGATGATTTGTTGAAGCACAGTCCTGATTTCCAAAAATTCCATCCGACGAACATCATGGAAACTGGCTATGATATTCTGTTTTTTTGGGTCGCACGAATGATTTTGATGACGACTTACATGCTGCAGGATGTGCCTTTTAAAACGGTTTATCTGCATGGACTTATCCGCACCCGTGAAGGCAAAAAAATGTCCAAATCTGACCCAAAAACGGTGATTGATCCTTTGGTCAGTATTGACGAATATGGTGCTGATGCCTTGCGAATTGCCCTGGTGCTTGGGACAGGCCCGGGACAGGACTTGCGGCTTTATCCGGAAAAAATGGAGAGCAGCAGACGTTTTGCCAACAAAATCTGGAATGCTGGAAGATATATTTTAATGGCTATTCCGGAAGGAACTCCGATAACTCCCCCGCAGACAGTAAGGTCAGAACTGGCAAACTGGCTATTGCATGGCCTGAATGATTTGATTCAAAGTGCTCAAGCCGGGTTGGAATCCCACCGTTTGTCTGATGTAGTTGATAATTTAAAAAGTTTCTTTTGGGGTGACTTTTGTGATTGGTATTTGGAAATGGACAAAAATCCGGAGCGTACAGATGAGGATAATCAGGTGTTGGCTTATGCCTTTACAACTCTGATAAAGTTGCTGCATCCGTATGTCCCATTCGTCACTGAGGCGCTGTGGGGACAATTTCGGCAACCGAAAATGCTGGTAGTCACTGAGTGGCCTCAACCAAATCAATATTGCTTCCCAGAGGCATACAGGCGAATTGAGCTAGTCAAAGAAACCATTTCGCAAATCCGTGCCCTGCGTGAAAAAGCAAATATTGGTCTTGACAAAAAAGTTGCGGCAACGCTGGATTCTGCAAAAAACGCGGAACTGTTCCGGACGCATCAAAATTTGATCATCCGGTTGGCGCGTTTAAGTGAATTGCAAATCAACAAAAAAACTCCGGACCCTGCGAGTGATACACTTGGAGCATATTTTCAGGATACGTTGGCCAGCATTGAGGCCTCTGCCGTGGATTGGAAAAAGGAAATCGAGGCTCTGCAAAAGAAACAAACAGCCGAATCCATCTTTGTCGAAAAAAGTCGTAAAAAACTTGACAACCCCGGTTTTCTTAATAAAGCTCCGGAACAGGTAGTCTCAGAGTTGCGGGAAAAAGTAACCGCTACCGAAAAGACACTACAGGCCCTGAAACAGCAAATTCTGGAATTGGAAAAGCTCGCCAGTTGAGTGAGTTTTTGGTTTTGCGTGTTAAGTAAAAGTTTTGAGCTAAAGATTTGAGCAGCTAAGGCTGCTGAGGAATACTAAGTTTTTTTCTTGCCGTTCTTGTTCTTCTTGGTGGATAACGGGTTATTGGTGAACGGCGGCCCCGGAATACGTGCCGGTGGAAATATTTGATTGTTATCTTCGTTCTTCAGATATGAATCGGCAAGAACGAATTTCAATTGACCCGAACAAGGAGCAGGTATGCAGATCACTTTGCGGTGGGTGGATTTGGATGCCCGTAGTGAAAAAAAATTGTGAAAGCTGCGGCACCAATGAATTAAATCTAGCCTTAAAAAGCTTTGCTGGCTGAAATGCTTGAGAAAAGATAAAACACAAACATTTTTTACTTAACGATTTAAGCACTAACAGAAAAAATGCTAAAAACTGCTGTAATTGGCGTAGGTTACCTCGGTCGCTTTCATGCTCAGAAATATGCCATGCTTCCTGGCTCAGAACTGGTCAGTGTGGTTGATATTGATCCGGAACAAGGACAAAAAGTTGCAGATGAACTTGAGGTCTCTTTTTTTTTGGATTTTCACGAAGTGCTGGATCAAGTTGATGCTGTAAGCATCGTTGTCCCAACCGTTCATCATTATGAAATGGCCAAAGCATTCATGGAAAAGAACATTCATGTTTTGCTGGAAAAACCGTTTGCCGCTACGATTGAAGAAGCGAAAGAACTGGAACAGCTTTCAAGGGACAAAAATGTGTGCCTGCAAATTGGTCACCTGGAGCGCTTTAATCCGGTTTTTACTGAATTTCAGCAGTTAATTGGTGAGCCAAAATTTATTGAAAATATCCGCATTGCGCCTTTTCCAAAACGTGGAACTGATGTCGATGTTATCCTGGATTTGATGATCCATGACATTGATTTAGTCTTGGCAGTGGTAGGTGAATATCCTGAATTTGTCGAAGGTACCGGAGTAAACATCATCACTTCCACGGCAGATTTGGCCAACGCACGCCTACGCTTTCCTTCCGGCTGCATTGCAGATTTGACCGCCAGCCGCGTATCTGATAAAGCTGAACGGAAAATGAGAATTTTCCAGTCTGGACTGTACCTTTCACTAGACTATGGAACAGGACAGGCACGCAAGCTTCAAGTCGATTCTGGAACGGCTCCAGTTCCAGAAACACTTCGTCCAGAGTCTTTTCAGCTGGAAAAAGGGGATGCCTTGTTGTCTGAAATTGAAAGTTTTTTATTGGCAGTTCGTGAAGGAAAAAGCCCAAAAGTCACCGCTAAAGATGGGCTGAATGCAATGGAGGTGGCTTGGCAAATCAAAGATCAACTATAGGATATCTTTATGTTGCTTTCTCGTTCAATATTTCTACAACTGATTGGTCCGTTTCTGCTGGCCTTGGGGATACTCACTTTCATTCTTTCCATGGAAACTGTGTATCGCCTGATTCACTTGATTGTGGAGCGTGGAGTGAGCATTTTTAGTGTGGGCATGATGCTGCTTTACCGACTTCCGCAATTTCTATCTGTTACCTTCCCTTTAGCAATTGTAGTAGCCTGTGTGGTACTGATGGTGCGTCTTTCCACGGACAATGAAATTTATGCAATGAATGCGATGGGAATTAGCCTTTGGGAAATCGGTCTTCCCATTTTTTTGTTTGGAATTATTGCTGCTGCACTTGCCTCCACAATTACGCTCTGGCTGCAGCCCGCCGGATACGCTGCCTATGAAGAAGAAAAACTGAGATTTCTGAAAACACAAACTACGAAAACTATTCAGCCGTTAGTGTTAAACTACGATTTTTCTGGAAAGGTTTTACACGTTCAGGACAAGAACAAAAATGAAGATTTGAGCGGAGTTTTTATTACTGACAGGGAACTCACGCATAGCTCGATGGTGACACTTTCAGAGCGCGGACGAATCAAAATTCGTGAAAGAGAGCGGGATTTGGTATTACACCTCGAAGACGGTCTGATTCATCTGCAAGGCTCTACTGAGAATTATCGAACGATAGCTTTTGAGCAGTTCCACTATATTTTTCGTCCACCTCAAATTGTTCCTACTAAAAAAGACGGTCATATTTGGGGGGCCTCCACTGAATCGCTCTTGCAGGACTCCAGTCATTCTTCAAAAATGGAACTGTTTTTAAGGCTTACCACTCCTTGGGCTTGTGCGGCTTTTGCGGTGGCGATGGTTCCGTTAGGTTTAATCAATCTGCGGCGCGGGCGTTCCGGAGCATACTTGCGGGCACTGATTCTGGTGATGACTTACTACATCTTGTGGATGGGTGCAAAAGAAATGACTTTGAATATGAACTATCAGCCATATGTTTTGTGGATGCCTCCGCTTTTGATTTTGCTTTTTGGACTTTATAGCTTGTACAAAAGCAATCTGCTCCTGCAAAATATCTTTGACATTCTAAATTCTTTTGGAAAAACAAGGTCAAGTCCAAAGTAAACCTCCCTGAAACCCGAAATTATGAACATGTTTTTTATATGAAATATTATTCACTTATCCTGCTTCTAGTGTTTTTGTTCGGAATGTCAGGACAGTCTGTTGCAAAAGAAACAGGTTTGCTTCAACTTATTCAGGAACAATATCAGAATATTCGAAGTTTTTCAGGGCATTTTATCCAAACCAGCCATCGTGCAAATACTGAGACTGGTCCCAGAAAGGCAGAGGGACGGGTTTCTTACAAACGCCCGGGGAAAATGCGTTGGCTTTATGAAGCACCGGAAGAACAACTGCTTGTCACAAATGGCGAAACGCTGTGGCTCTTCGATCCATTGCTGGAAAATGTGACCATTCAAAAACTGGAAAAACTGACTGACGGAACGGCCCTTTCTTTTTTGCTGGGTTTGGGAGACTTACGGTCAGATTTTCTTCGCCGGGAAATCAGCCAAATTTTGCTGGAAAATGTAGACGGATTGATCGTGGAGCTGGAACCCAAGAAAACCAGTGCAAATTTAGCATTTATTCAGTTAGAGGTACATCCGGAAACCTATGATTTACAGAAAATAGCTTTGATGGATCAACAGGGTAATTCCCGGACTATCACTCTGGAGTCGATGCAATACAATCTTGCGCTTAAAGACGATATTTTTGAATTCAAAGTCACTCCTGAAATGGAAGTGATTGAGGATAGAAAGCAGTAAAATTATCTGTCTCTTGTTTTTTCTAATAAGGGCGCAAACGAACAGGCGGGAAAAGAGCTAGTTCATAATCGTCTGTTTTGCTGGCTGTTGCTATAAAGCACTCTCCAATCAAACTATGCTCAATAAAGAACTAACATTACTCAATGTTTATTCCATTGCGATCGGGACGACTCTGAGCGCAGGATTTTTTCTGCTTCCTGGAATTGCCTTTAACGAAGCAGGACCGGCAGTGGTATTGAGTTATTTGATCGCGGTAATTCCGCTGATTCCGGCCATGTTCAGCATGGTTGAACTGGCCACAGCAATGCCTAGAGCAGGTGGGGCATATTATTTTCTTGATCGGAGCATGGGACCATTTGTCGGCACCATTGGTGGGCTGGGTACGTGGTTGGCCTTGGTATTAAAGACATCGTTTGCCTTGATTGGGATGGGTGCCTATCTTAGTATTTTTTGGCCGGATGTGCCGATTGTAACTTTGGCCATAATTTTAGCTGTCCTTTTTGGCATAGTTAATCTTTTTGGAGCAAAAAAAACAGGAATGTTTCAAGTCCTGATGGTTTTTACATTGCTGTTGATTTTACTTGTTTTCATCGGACAAGGTATTGCTGAAATTAATTCACAGCATTTTGAAGGTTTTTTTGACAAAGGCGGTGTCTCTATTTTTTCAACTGCAGGGTTGGTTTACATCAGCTACGTTGGAATCACAAACATTGCCAGTGTTGCGGAAGAAGTCGAAAATCCTGAACGAAACCTTCCGCTCGGAGTTTTTCTTGCCATCGGTACTGCAATTGTGGTTTATGCTGTTGGAACAACGATTATGGTTGGGGTGCTTCCTGCAAATGAACTAGCACAAGATTTAAAGCCAGTTGCCTCTGCAGCAGACGTTTTGTTTGGAAAATGGGGAAAGATTGGGGTTACATTTGCGGCTGTAATTGCCTTTGCTTCAGTTGCAAATGCCGGAATTTTAAGTGCATCACGTTATCCCCTGGCCATGAGTCGGGATCATCTTATTCCAGCAAAATTTTCAAAACTCACTCCAAGAAATATTCCGCATTATGGAATTGCACTGACAGTTGGGTTGATTATTTTTCTTATCCTGACCCTCGATGTTGCCAGCATAGCGAAGATTGCAAGTGCTTTTCAACTGATGGTGTTTGCGCTTATTTGCTTTGCCGTAATCGTCATGCGTGAAAGCAGAATTGAGGCCTATGATCCAGGGTATCACTCTCCATTTTACCCGTGGATGCAAATTTTTGGAGTTTTTTCACCACTTTGGCTGATTGCAGAAATGGGCATAGTGCCTATTTTATTTTCGTTGGCACTCGCCACTCTTGGTACTATTTGGTATATTTTTTATGCACGTGAACGGGTTGTACGCTCAGGTGCAATTTATCATTTATTTGCTCGTCTTGGCGAACAAAGATTTGAAGGTCTTGATCGTGAATTACGCGGAATTATGAAAGAAAAAGGGGTGCGTGAGGAGGATCCATTTGATGAAGTTGTGACTCGTGCACATATGATAGAATTTACCCGGGATGCCCTTTTTGAGGAAATTACTCGTGACGCGGCAAAAGATTTAAGTCTTAGTCTTGGTGTTAAGTCTAAAGACCTGGAGAAGAGTTTTTTGGAGGGAAGCAGAATTGGAGCCACTCCAATTTCTCACGGTGCAGCCTTGCCTCATATACGTCTTCCGGAAACGAAACAGGCGGAACTGGTGTTGGTCCGGACAAAAAAACCATGTTTTGTTGATGCACCTGATTTTTCCGGAAAAACCTCACTTCAGGGACCTATCCATGCGTTTTTCTTTTTAGTCAGTCCCAATGAAAACCCGGGGCAGCACCTGCGGATTCTAGCCCAAATTGCAGGAAGGGTTGATGACAATAATTTTCTCAAAGACTGGAAAGACGCCACAGATGAACAAGATTTAAAGGAAATATTGTTACGTGACGAGCGATTTTTCTCTCTTAGGATTCGTAGCAACACACCTTCTTCAGTTCTCATTGGACGTTCATTGCGTGAAATACGAATGCCGGAAGGCTGCTTGGTTGCCCTGATTCGTAGAAAAGGAGAAACGATTGTACCCCGTGGTCTCACAGTTTTGCTGGAAGGAGATCGCTTAACCATTATTGGTGATACACAGGGTATTGAACAATTAAACGATGAATACAATTAATTTTATGACAAGCAACAAACGAACAGACGGACGCGCTAACAACGAGGTGCGCCGGCTTGAAATTACAACTGATTTTACAATGTATGCAGAAGGCTCAGTGCTTGTTTCATCCGGAAATACAAAGGTGATATGTACTGCGTCAGTTGACAAAAAAGTTCCAGACTGGCTATTGGGACCTGACAAAAAGGCGCGTCACGGCTGGGTAACTTCTGAATATGGAATGCTTCCCGGTTCCACTGGAAGCCGTAGACGTAGAGAAACAGGAAAAATTGACGGTCGCACTCAGGAAATACAGCGCTTAATTGGACGTTCCTTGCGTTCAGTGGTTGATCTTTCTGCACTTGGAGCACAGACAATCTGGATTGATTGTGATGTGATCCAAGCTGATGGAGGAACTCGCACTTCTGCCATTACCGGCGGATTTGTGGCGTTGATTTTGGCTTTGCGAAAATTATTTCAAGCAGGGGATATCAAAACATTTCCGGTTAAGGAACACCTTGCTGCCGTCAGTGTGGGCATTGTCAATGGGCAGCCGATGCTGGATTTGAAATACGATGAAGACAAGGATGCAGAAGTGGATATGAACGTCGTAATGCTGGAGACCGGTGAGTTTGTGGAAGTCCAGGGAACTGCAGAAGGAAAAACATATTCACGGAAACAAATGCATTTGATGCTGGATTTGGCAGAACTTGGAATATGCTTGCTCATTGCTGCACAGAAAGAGGTACTTGGAAATTCGCTTGCTGGTTAAATCAGTCTCCTAAAAATGTTATGTATCCATATATTTTTTCCATAGAAATTCCGTGGTTTAACATTACTCTGGAACCTAGATTTTACGGATTGTTTTATGCAGTCTCAGTTTTGATTGGTTCACGCATTGTACGCACCGAAATTGAAAGGCGTCGTATTAACCTTAGCGAGAATGAGGCAATGAACATGACAATGCTAATTTTTTTGGCAGGCCTAATTGGCGGTCGTATGTATGAAGTGGTTTTCGAGTGGTCAAATTATTATGGGTTTCAGCCATTTTGGAAAGTGTTTGCAATCTGGGAAGGTGGATTGGCGATTCATGGGGGAATTCTCGGCGGTATCATTTCTCTTTTTATCTACTGTCGAATCAAAAAAATTTCGTTAGCCGCCATACTGGACATAGGTGCTCTTTGCATGATTCTTGGTCAAACACTGGGACGCTGGGGTAACTTCACCAACGGAGAAGCCGCCGGGCCAATCACTGAATTCTGGACAGGTATTGTTTTTCCTGCAGGAACGGCCGTTGATCACTATGCTCATGGTGCTCCTGTACACCCGACTATGGTTTATGAATCGCTTGGGAATTTTCTGATACTCGCACTGCTTTGGAAACTACGGCCACGAAATTTTCGCCCCGGTATGCTTGGCGCGGTTTATTTAATCACATACTCCGCTTTGCGCTCAGTTTTAACACCTTTGCGTATGGACAACCAATACTTTGTAATTGCGGATACCAAGATTCTTGCGGCGTATGCCATCAGTATTTTACTTGCCGGTGTAGGTTTATTTTGGATATTTCAGCAAAAACTTTGGCTTCCTGATGAAGCACTGAGCAGAAAAGCATGAGCGTTGATTCAGCAGAATTAGTGACACACCCTGCCATTATGCTGGCTTTGATCCTCTGGCTTGATTTGCTTTTTGGGGATCCTGTTTATCAATTGCATCCGGTGAGGCTGATCGGCATACTGTTGTCTTGGTATGAAAGCAGACTTCGGTCAATTGGACTAGATGGCAAATTCGGTGGCATTATTTTGGTCCTGCTTTTGTTATTCAGCGCACTTGTGATAAGCATGGGTATATCCAGTTACTTGAAGTCTTTGCATTGGAGTTTAAGTTGGCTCTGGTCAATGTACCTAGGGTGGAGTTTTCTGGCTTTGCGTGATTTACTGGTACACGCCAAACACGTTGCCAAAGCTCTGGAAACAGAAAATTTACCTGAAGCAAAACGGCAAGTAGGAATGCTTGTCGGACGTGACACAAAGCTGATGGATTTTCCAGCTTGCGGTCGTGCCACCGTTGAAAGTGTCAGCGAAAATTTGAATGATGGTGTGATTGCGCCGCTGTTCTTTTTTTGTTTTTTTGGCATCCAGGGAATGTTGCTTTTTAAAGTTATTAGCACTCTCGATTCAATGGTCGGTTATCAAAACGAGCGTTATCAGAATTTTGGCTGGTGCGCGGCAAAACTAGATGATTTTCTGAGCATGATACCTGCAAGAATCAGTTGGCTTTTGTTGTCTGGAACTGCAGCACTGTTTCCTGAATATTCTGGCAGAAATGCTCTCAGAGTAGGCTGGAGGGATCATGCAAAACTGCCCAGCTTAAATGCCGGTTGGTGTGAGGCTACTGCAGCAGGTGCTTTGAATATCAGACTTTGCGGACCAATCTGGCGTGAGGGCAAATTGGCCCACAATTATTGGCTCGGTAGTCAGAGAGACAGAGAAGGCGCAACTGCTTGGGATATACAACTGGCGAGTCGGTTGGCCTTGATTACCACCCTAATTGGATCAGGACTTATTGTGGTTTTATTATGGCTGACAGAATTTAAACCATTTTTCAGCACATGAAAATTCTGATTACTGGCGGAGTAAAAAGCGGGAAATCCCGTCACGCAGAAACGCGTATTCTGGAAATGGCCAATGGGAAAAAACCAGTTTACTTGGCAACAACAGAACTGCTTGATCCGGAAATGGAGGAACGTGTTTTGGAACATCGACGTAGGCGTGGAGAAAAATTCCGTACTATTGAAGAACCGCTACATTTGACTGATGCACTGCTAAATATGGAAGGTCCTGTACTTATCGAATGTTTGACGATGTGGCTAAATAATGCCCTGCATCACCAACTCTCAGAAAAAAAAATTATTACTGAAATCGAAAATTTACTGCTACTGAAATGCGATGTGATTTTTGTACAGAATGAAGTGGGATTGGGCATAATTCCCGATAATTCGTTGGCTAGGAAATTTGCAGATTTATCCGGAAGGATTGCACAGCAACTTGGTGAGGTTTGCGATGAGGTAAACTTGTGTGCAGCGGGAATATTGGTACAGATAAAATAATTAGAAAAACTCAATGAATACTCTTCAAATTAATTTGCCAGGACGAGAATACAAGATTGATATTGGTCTCAATATTCTGGATGAGCAACTGCTCGAACCGGTGCTGCTCAGTGGTACTGATCATGTGGTTGTGGTTACGAATACTGTTCTGCAAGACTTGTATCCGAACTGTATTTCCAAGGTTTTACAAGAGTCTGGCGTAAGAGTAACAACTTGCGTTCTGCCTGATGGCGAGGCGTACAAAAACCTGGATACGTTTTCAAAAATTTTTGATTTTTTGATGAAGGTAAGTGCAAACCGCAAAACCATGCTGGTAGCTTTTGGAGGTGGAGTAATTGGCGACATGGCAGGTTTTGCCGCAGCAACTTTTATGCGCGGCATTCCGTTTATTCAAGTTCCCACAACTTTGTTGGCACACGTTGACAGCAGCGTCGGTGGGAAAACTGCAGTAAATCATCCTTTAGGTAAAAATACAATTGGTTCCTTTAAACAACCGGAGTACGTTTGCATTGAACTATCTTTTTTGAAAACATTACCCTTCCGCGAACTGAAGGCGGGCTATTTAGAGTTGCTCAAACATGGTTTCATTCGTGATGCAAACTTATTTGAATTTATTCAGGGGCACACACTGAAACCGCTTGATTTTGAATTTTTGGAGGAAGCAATTTTTCGTTCATGTGCCATAAAAGGTCGAGTGGTTGAACAAGATGAGACTGAAACAGGGGTGCGTGCAATACTCAATTTTGGACACACTTTAGGGCATTTGATTGAAACCCATGCTGGTTATGGCACATACCTCCACGGAGAAGCTGTTGGTGCAGGAATGTGCTTTGCTGCATTTGTTTCCTGGCGCTGGAATGAACTTTCAGAAAAAGATTGGAAACGTATCTGTGGCTATTTAAGGCAAATTTTAGCTCCGGTTATACTCCACTCTCTGGATCTGGAACTATTTCGTGATTTGATTTTGCATGACAAAAAAGCACAAAAGCAGGCGGTTAATTTTATTATGCTAAAAAAATTGGGGGAAAGTTTTATTCAGCAAGATACGTCGGTGGAGAAGTTGTGGGATGAGTTCAATCAATTCACAGCATTGTATCCAGAGTTTGTGGAATTGAGATGAAAAATATTTAGACCATCCCTGTTTGTGAAAAAGCTGTGGTTAGTGGGTCAAAACCAAGATTGTTCATTGTTGTTTCCCAGCGTAGCTCATAATCCAAATCCAGCAGTAAAGATTCATCTAATGGTCCAAGCCACCAGGATTCCTCCTGGATTTCCCGATCGAGTTGACCTGCTCCCCAGCCAGCATAGCCGCTGCCAAAGTGATAGGATTTTACAGCTTGTCCATTTGCAAGCGTATACAGAACATCTTGTGCGGAACTTAGGTTGATTTTTGGTGAAAGAATAGTAGTCTCTTCTACTGAAAAATCGGAACTGTGAACGGCCCAAAAAGATTCAGGTTGTACAGGACCTCCGACCAGCAAAGGGATATTGAAAGCAGTATTCTCTTGCATTTCTTCGGAGAGCACCTCCTTAACTTGTGTTAAGGAGGGGTGATTCATGACGAGTCCAAATGCACCTTCTTCGTCATATCTGCATAAAAGAATAACCGATTTGTTAAAATATGTATCTTTAAGTGCAGGCATGGCAACCAGGATGCCTGGTACTTCGCTGTTCAACATAATGAATTATTGTAGCAGGAAAAAATGTAATCTATGCCCAGTCTACCTCAACAAAATAAAGAACGCAATTTGGTAACGCAATTTCTTCATTCAATTCATTATCAAAGCTCATCTGGAAACATGCCCTACGGAAATGCTTTGAATATTTTGCGCGCAATTTTTGAGGCATCTGGTCAGCAGCATTTGCTTTACTTAGTTAAACTACGCAAGCTCTGGCACGACAAGATAGATAGTTTTCTGGCTAGAAATGCGTATCCTCGCAACATCTCAGTCCTTCGCCAATTCTCGGTCAATGATGATTTTATTAAAGAGTTAGTTAGATCAAGTGTTTCTTCGGAAATTATGCAGGCAGTGGAAAAATTAAACGGAGAGACCTTTAAACGCTCAGAACAATTTAACGGGAAATTGCAAAAAAAGTTGAAACGCTCATTGTCTTCTGAAGAAATGGAATTGTTGAAACACAAAGTTCGGTTCAAACCTCAGCAGACAATTTTGCACTTAACTGTTTACGACGGAAGCATCGCCCAGGCGCTTCGCTTTGAAACTGAGGCCTATCTCCGCCTCTTTGATAGATTACTGCCGGAATTAAAATTGGACGATATTAGTTGTCATGTTGGTGATTTGGGACAGGCGCAATATGATCAGCGTCAAGTTGCATTACTTGCTAAAGACTGGCATCTTGTCACTCCACAGGAAGTTCATCAACGCTGTATGCCGGCGTTCCTCCATCGTGTTTCGCGAGGACACGCGGTTTTAGTGCTTTATGTTGCAACTGATGAAGGTTTAGCGTTTTTGAAACGCACACCGGGAGCAGATTGGCTAGTCCGGCATTTGTACAAAAAGCGCTCTGAGTTACAGGAAGTTTTACAGAAAATTGCCTTCGTTCCCAAGCAGGAGTTGGGTTTAGAACAAATTCGTTTGCGATCTGTTGTGCTAGGTGATCTTCAGTCGGAAAAACCTTCTTCTGCTACAAAAATGAAAAGTGCTCAATTGACCTCCCGTTCCTCAAAAACATCTCTTTCGGCCAAAGAACAGTTCGCACTAATCAGAGAGAATTTGAAGGAAAGCTCCCACGATTCAAATGGTTCTGCTTAAAGAGATTTATAAAGCGTACAGTAACTTTTGTAGCGCTGCTCTGAAATTTTTTTGGAAGCTACGGCTTCTTTAATTGCGCACTGAGGTTCATGAAGATGTGCGCAGCTTTTGAATCTGCATTGTCCTAAATACGGAATGAATTCTACAAAATGTGAATCCAGATCTTCCGGTGTCACTAGTGGTTCCAGTTCGCGAATTCCGGGAGTATCCACGATGAATCCTCCTACCGGAAGACGAAACATTTCTGTCATTCTGGTAGTGTGACGGCCTTTACCTGATTTGCCGCTTACACGACCGATGCGGATTCCCCAATCAGGGAAAAGCCCCTTTATTAGTGATGATTTTCCAACACCGGAATGCCCGGAAAGAACGGACGTTTGGTTCTGTAGTAAAACACGCAAAAACTCGAGTCCTCTAGATTCCGGAACACTTGTGACTAAAACGGTGTAGCCAAGGGAAGAGTAAAGACTGTTGATTGGAGTGATTTCATCTGAAGTTGCCAAATCAGCCTTGCTGAGGATGAGCACAGGTTCGAGTCCACCGCACGAACTTGCCACTAACAAGCGGTCCACCAATCCTCCTCTAAACGGTGGACTGCGCAGCGAGGCGACCACCAGAAGTGTATCTGCATTGCTGACTAAAACCTGTTCCGGAACCCCTATACTGGGGCGACGCGAAAGCTGGGTGCGTCGGGGAAGCATCCGGAGAATCCACCCCGCATCTTCAGCAGCAGTCAGATCGATTTCTACTTCATCTCCAACAGCGATTTTATATTTGTGAGAGTTTCCTTGAAACAAGTTTCCACGGATGCGGCACAGACGAGGTTCTACATCTCCAACATCCACGTAGTAAAAACTTTTGGTACGTCTAACGACGATTCCTGTTTGCGGCAACTGTCTCCGAAAAGTGGGTAGGTCAGTCTTCTGGTTCGAGCTCGAAATCTGCCCCTTCTGCCCGATATTCATTGAGCTTATTTCGCAGAGTTCGGATACTAATACCTAAAATTTTTGCAGCATGAGTCCTGTTACCTTTAGCCTCATGGAGAGTTTTGAAAATAAAACGCTTTTCGGCTTCTCTCATCGACATTCCCACTTCAATTCCTAAACCTGAGTCTGGAAAGTTTTGGGGTTTCGCAAGAACGGGAGATGCACTGGAGGAAGCAGATGCTGGAGATTTTGGAGTGCTAGTCGCTATTGCCGCTAAATCTTCATTTATCGAGCTCTCACCAAGTTGAGAAGACATGAGTAAATGAGTTGGCTGGATTTCCTCTCCATTGCAGAGCAGCAAAGCGCGTTCCATTACATTTTCTAGCTCTCGTACATTGCCCCGCCAATGGTAATTTGTCAGAATGTTTAAGGTTTCACGGCTGACTGCAGGACAATTACGTTTGTTCATCTGAGAATGCTTTTTTACAAAATATGTCACAAGTACTGGAACATCATCCATCCGATCACGTAAAGGAGGAAGTGCTAGAGGAATCACGTTTAAACGAAAATATAGATCTTCGCGGAATTTTCCTGAATCGACCATTTCCATCAAATTCTGGTTGGTGGTCGCGATCACTCTTACATCCACGGGAATAGGATCTTTTCCTCCGACTTTGTCGATTTGATATTCTTGCAACACACGCAGAAGTTTTGCTTGAAGCGGCAAGGCCATTTCACTGATCTCATCTAAAAGTATTGTGCCTGAATGTGCCTGCTCAAACTTGCCACGATAATCTTGTGTGGCTCCTGTAAAGGCACCTTTCGCATGCCCGAAAAGCTCACTTTCAAGTAATGTGTCCGGAAGTGCGGCACAGTTGATTGCAACAAAAGGCCTTTTCGCTCTATCAGAATTTTCATGTATAAAATATGCCATGAGCTCCTTACCCGTTCCGCTTTCACTCTGAATCATTATAGTTGATTTACTTTTTGCGATGTTTCGGGCAACGTCAAGCAAGGACAGCATTGACTGGTTCTGGGTGACTATTTCCTTGGTCAGATTTACTGGTTTTGACTTTGAAGGCTTACTTTCAGCATCTGGATCAACATTCCCAGCAGTGCCCTTATAGTTCAAAGCTTGCTGGACAATAAACTGGAATGAATCAAAATTAATTGGTTTGCGGATGTAATCGAAAGCACCGTGCTTCATTGCTTCAACGGCAGTTTCTATAGTTCCGTATGCGGTAGCCATAATCACCGGCTTTGCAGGAGAAATGCTTTTTATGTCTTTAAGTAGTTCCAGCCCGCTGCGTTTGGGCATGGTCATGTCTGTAATGACCAGGGAATAATTGTTTTGCTTGAATTTTTTGAATGCGTCTATGGCGTTATGCGATATTTCTACCGGGTATCCACAGTGCTTCAGTGTCTCTGACATGGCGATGCGCATTTCAACTTCATCATCGACAATTAAAACTGGTTGGTTGACCATTATAAATCCCTTTCAATTTGAGTCCATCGTACATTCATTTTTCGGCGCTCGGTGTTATGGTTCCAGAACAATGCTGCTTTTGGCTAATTGGCTCAGCTGTCATTTTGCATGATCATATCACATCCGGTCTGGTAATGCACGATTCATGCGAAGTAAACCGCTCTTCGGTTTATGAGGTGATGCCTGCTCCTAGTAGTAAATATAATCCTTAATCTTCAGCGTCTACGTAGATTAGCCAGAACAACGCCTAATCCATGTTTTTGTGTTGAATTTTCCATGCGCTCTGTTAGTGTTTATGGTATGTATCAAACCAATAAAAAAGGAGACACAATGGTCCTCAATGACGACTTTAAATCTGCAGCTGAGCGTGTGACTCAGCTTCCAAAGCGTCCACCAAATGATATTCTGCTTCAACTTTACGCACTTTTCAAACAAAGTACCGTGGGTGATGTAACTGGTGATCGACCGGGATTTGCCGATTTTGAGGGACGTGCAAAATTTGATGCGTGGAATAAACTCCAGGGAAAATCCGCTGATGAGGCGAAGCAGGAATATATTTCTCTTGTTGAAAAACTCGAACAAGATGCTGCTGGATAAAACCTTCATGCCGTTTGATCTGCCTTTAATGAACCTCGTTGAACGTATTAAGTCCGGAGGCTTCCGTGCAGAAGCAGTGATGGATGCTGTTTATGACCAGATTGATCAATACAATTCTTCGTTGAATGTTTACAGGAGTCTATTGCCACGAGAAATTGCCGTTTCTCGTGCACGACAAATTGACGAGAAAATTGCTTCCGGAAAAATCGTTGGTAAACTTGCTGGAATTCCGGTTTCAATCAAAGACAATATTTGCATCAATGATCCGGAATTGAGCAATTCGTGCGGTTCGCAAATTCTGGGTGAATATCACTCGCCTTTCCATGCCACAGTGGTAGAAAAATTGTTGCAGGAACATGCGCTGATTATTGGAACCACGAATATGGACGAGTTCGCAATGGGTTCGTCCACAGAAAATTCGTCATTTGGTGCAACGAGTAATCCATGGGACTCAGGGCGGGTTCCTGGTGGCAGCAGCGGTGGTGGGGCTGTTTCTGTTGCTTCTGGAATGGCGCTGTTGGCTCTAGGCTCTGACACAGGAGGATCAATTCGTCAGCCCGCTTCAATGTGTGGAGTCACCGGATTGAAGCCAACTTATGGTACAGTTTCCCGTTATGGCTTAGTTGCATATGGTTCTTCACTGGATCAAATTGGCTGTTTAACACAAAGGGCTTCTGATTGCCGTTATGCCTTTTCCATTATTCATGGTCATGACTCTAATGAAAGCACTTCTGCAAAAATCGAATTGTCGCTAGCTCCGGAAGTTGCAGAGCTTAAGGGATTGCGGATTTGCCTTCCGGATGAATATGCAGCTGCAGAATCTGCAGATCCGGAAGTGGTGGCAAGTGTAAATGAATTAGCGGAGTTGTTGCAGAATCAGGGAGCAGTTGTTGAACGAAGTTCACTTAAGTTTCTTAAATATGTAATTCCAACGTACTACGTTCTCGCTTTTGCAGAGGCAAGCTCAAACCTTGGACGTTTTGACGGTATTCGTTACGGAGTCAGGAAACAGGAACAGCCATCCCTAGAATCACTTTACGCAACAACCAGGAAAAAAGGTTTTGGTGAGGAAGTGAAACGTAGAATCATGCTTGGTACATTTGTTCTAAGTTCCGGATACTATGATCAATATTATGGGCGGGCTGTGCAAGTAAGGGCATGGATGGAACAGCAGGTAGGCCAGCTTTTTAATGAATTTGATTTTATCCTGGGGCCGGTTTCGCCCTTTCCGGCATTCAAGTTAGGTGAGAAAACTGATGACCCGCTGGCTATGTATTTGGCCGATATTTGCAGTGTGCTGGCAAACCTCACTCGAACACCCGCAATTTCAATTCCTGGGCGGCCAACAAAGAGCGGATTACCAGTTGGGTTACAGTTAATGGGGAGGCGTTATGAGGATCATCACCTATTAGCAACTGCAGCAGCTGTTCAAGAATTGACGGAATATCATCAACTTCGTCCAGAAAGTATTTTTACCAAAAAACTAGAAATCTGAAACCTGAAACCTTATTAAATGCTCGATCTTAAATTAATCCGAAGCCAGCCTGAAGAAATTGCGGAAAATTGCCGCAAACGAAATGTCCACGTTGACATTGAAAAATTGTTGGAGCTTGATGAACAGGTCAGGCAAATCACTACTGAAGTCGATTCGGTTAGACAGCGTCGGAATGAGATCAGTAAAGAAATGAAAGGTAAAATTCCGTCTGATGAACGTCAGCCGCTGATCGAAGAATCAAAAAATTTACGTAACGAAGAGTCTGAGAAAGAATCATTTCTCCATGAACTGGTAGAGCAGCGCCTCAATTTGCTAAAACAGGTTCCAAATCTAACACATCCTGATTCTCCAGAAGGTTTGACTGATGAGGACAACATGCCGATACGGGAAGTTGGAACCATTCGAAAATTTGATTTTGAGCCAAAAGACCATCTTGAGCTGATGGAGGCACTGGACCTGATTGACTTTGACGGAGGAGCAAAAGTTTCTGGACAAAAATTTTACTACCTCAAAAATCAGGCTGTTTTCTTGGAGTTGGCACTAGCACAATATGCCCTCGGTTTGCTGCAAAAAGAGGGATTCACCGTTCACATGACACCGGACTTGGCGAGGAGTCAGATTTTGGACGGCATTGGCTTCAGTCCACGTGGTGAGGAAACCCAGATTTATTCGTTGGAGGATTCAGACCTCTGTTTGATTGCAACAGCAGAAATAACTTTGGGTGGGTTGCTGGCCGATCAGGTGCTCAAGGCAGATCAATTACCGATTTTGTATGCAGGTTTTTCGCATTGTTATCGCACCGAGGCTGGTGCGGCAGGGCGGGAATCCCGCGGATTATACAGGGTGCATCAGTTTTCCAAAATAGAAATGTTTGCTTTTACTCATCCTGAAAAGTCGGAAGAAATGCATGAAAAAATGCGTGAAATTGAAGAACAGATTTATCAGGATTTGGAGATTCCATATCAGTTGGTTAATATTTGTACCGGTGACCTTGGAGGGCCTGCTTATCGCAAATATGATTTAGAAGCCTGGATGCCGGGACGGGGGAAATGGGGCGAGGTTACGTCTACCTCAAACTGTACAGACTATCAGTCACGGCGCATGAACATCCGCTACAAAGATGCTGATACAGGAAAAAACCAATTTGTCCATATGCTCAATGGAACTGCAATTGCGGTTTCACGAACTTTGATTGCCCTGATCGAAAATGGACAGCAAAAAGATGGTTCAATTAAACTTCCGCGCTGCTTGAATCTTCCTGACATACCTGCACCAATTTCCGGGTAAAATCATTTTTGTCTTTCAATTGCGCAATTTAAGTTATAATGTGTGCATTTCTGTTAACCAATTAAACATAAAAAGATGATATGAGAACATTTACAATTTTAACATTTTTACTTTTGTCTTCAGCAATGGCTTTCGCAGAATTGCCCATTGGTGAAATTCCACCAACAATTGTGCTGAAAGACGATTTAGGTGGTAGACTAGACGGTACACAGTGGAGCAGTGAAGAACTTGTTTCCGGAAAAGTCCTCATCCTTTTTTATGTTGACCCTGATGAATCGGACCTTAACAATCATGTCAGCGAAGCTCTCAAGGCGGAAAACTACCCTTCAGAAAAATATGGTTCTGTTGCAGTAATTAATATGGCGGCTACCTGGCTGCCAAATGTTGCCATCAACATAAAATTAAAAAGCAAACAAGAAGAATACAAATCGACAGTTTATGTGAAAGACCTTGAAAAAACGTTGGTTCAGAAGTGGGGTTTAAGTGACGATAACAACGACGTCATGCTGTTTGGTAAAGATGGGAAGGTGCTTTATAGTGTTGACGGCAAATTTACTGACGCTCAAGTTAAGGAAATTGTAAAGGCTGTTTGGGATAATTTATAGCGAAGGTTGACTCAACCGTTACAGTGAGACTCGATTAATTGGTCTTTACAAGATCTTTTCTGGCCTGAACCGCAAGTTCGTCGCAGCGGTCATTTTCTGGGTTCCCGGAGTGTCCTTTGACCCAGTGCCATGAAACTACATGCTCGTGACTGACTTCAAGCAGGTGAAGCCAGAGATCTTTATTTGCAACCGGCTTGCCTCCTTTGGTTTTCCATCCTTTGATCTGCCAGTTTTTGAGCCACTTTTGCTCAAATGCATTTTTCACGTAACTTGAATCTGTGAAGAGTTCAACCACGCACGGTTTTTTTAAAGCTTCCAGGGCTTTGATCACAGCCGTCAACTCCATACGGTTGTTGGTTGTGTCAACTTCGGAACCGGAAATTTCAGTGCGGAGACCGTGCTCTTCGGAAATCAAAACCGCTCCCCATCCTCCAATTCCGGGGTTGGGTGAGCACGCACCATCGGTGTAAATTTTAACAGAGTTTTTGGGCATTTTTTGTGTGAATTTGTCTTTAGCAGAATCCAGTATATCAGAAGCAACATCTGACTACGATTTCAAACTTCAAAATGTTTGGGTATTTTCTGCTGCTTAAATTTGTTGGTTAGATGAATCCGGATTTTAGTCAAAATGGTACATGGATCTATATTGATCCGGATGAGCAGAGCATTGAACAAATCGAGGAAACTCTTGATTTGGATACACTCTGCGATTTGTTAAGATGTGAAGCTACCGATATGGAGGAACTAGGCGGGCCGTTTCTCGCTTATATTGACGGAGAAGGTGCTTCTCAGGAAAGGCAAACAGAATGGGAATTTAACGAAAATCCATTCTGGGGACCAATGCTGATTGTCAAAATCGGAAAAGAAGAATCCTGGCTTGAGACTTGTGATGAGGAAGATTTGGCGGTAATTGAACCGCTGGTAAAATTTTTATGCTAAAAAATTAAAATGAGAGATACGATTTTTCGCGCTATGGTAGTTAGTAAAATCAATGAAAAAGATTTTATTCGTCAAATAACTGAACGCTCAATAAACGAACTGCCAGAAGGTGAAGTTCTGGTGCGGGTACGCTTTTCTTCGTTGAATTACAAGGATGGACTTTCCTGCACTGGAAATCCTGGAGTAACTCGCAATTATCCTCACACGCCTGGAATAGACGCATCAGGTGAGGTTGCAGAAAGTTCAGATTCACGCTTCAAGGTTGGTGACTCTGTGATCGTAACAAGTTATGATTTGGGTATGAACACCTCTGGAGGCTTTGGGCAATATATTCGAGTTCCTGCTGACTGGGTGGTTCCGCTTCCGGATGGACTTTCCGTTAAAGAAGCCATGATTTACGGTACAGCAGGTTACACAGCTGCACTTTCTGTTCATGCTTTGCTCAAACATGGAGTTACTCCTGACCAGGGAGAAGTCGTCGTTACCGGATCAACCGGAGGTGTTGGTAGTGTATCAGTAGCACTACTTTCAAATTTAGGCTACAATGTGGTCGCTGCGACAGGAAAGACAGAGGAAACTGAATTCCTGAGGAGATTAGGTGCTGAGGAAATCATTCATCGTGATGAAGTAAACGATGAATCGAGAAAACCGTTGCTGAGAGAACGTTGGGTTGGAGCAGTAGATACAGTGGGAGGAACTACTTTAGCTACGTTGCTTAAAGCGATTAAACGCGGAGGGGCTGCAGCCGCAACAGGGTTAGTAGCATCTGCTGATTTACCGACAACAGTTTTTCCGTTTATTTTGCGTGGGGTGAGTTTATTAGGAATAGATTCCGGAGAAACTCCGATGAGCCTACGTAGTGAAATCTGGAACAATCTTGCGGGTGAATGGAAATTACCGCAGCTTAAACAACTGTCCATCGATTGTACATTGGATAGGCTGGATCCAGAAATTGACAAGATCCTTGCTGGTGGTCAGCGAGGACGTGTGGTGGTGGATTTGCAGTAAAATTTACACCGTTTTTTTACCCTCTTTCAAGGAGAAAATCATGGGTGATACGATTAAATATGTGCTTCCCGAAACTGAAATACCAAAGGACTGGTACAACATTGTTGCGGATCTTCCGGAACCCCCTCCTCCGGTAATGCATCCTGGAACAGGACAACCGGTGGGGCCTGACGATTTGGCCCCTTTATTTCCAATGGGTCTGATTCTCCAGGAAGTCAGCGCAGAACGATACATAGATATTCCGGATCCAGTCAGGGAAATATACCGTCAGTGGCGTCCTAGTCCACTTTACCGTGCAAGAAGGCTTGAAAAGGTTTTAGATACACCGGCTAAAATTTATTATAAGTATGAAGGTGTCAGCCCCACAGGGAGTCACAAACCCAACACTGCGGTAGCTCAGGCTTTTTACAATAAAGAAGAAGGTATCAAGCGTATTTCTACGGAAACGGGTGCAGGACAATGGGGATCTGCACTGGCTTTTGCCGGTTCGATTTTTGGGATTGCCATTGAAGTCTTCATGGTAAAAGTCAGCTTCCAGCAGAAACCTTATCGCAAGGCCATGATGGAATCCTTTGGTGCGACCTGTATTGCCTCCCCCTCGGACCAGACACAATTCGGGAAGGCATACCTGGCCAAGAATCCCGATTCTACTGGCAGTCTTGGTATTGCTATCTCAGAGGCAGTTGAAATTGCCGCCACAAATGACGATGTTAAATACTCCCTGGGGAGTGTACTGAATCACGTACTGATGCATCAGACTGTGGTTGGTCAAGAAGCCATCAAGCAAATGGAAATGGCGGGTGACTACCCAAATGTGGTAGTGGGCTGCACTGGAGGTGGTTCTAATTTTGCCGGGCTTGTGTTCCCGTTCATCGGTGAGCAACTGCGGGGCGGATCCGAGATTCGTGCGATCGCGGTTGAGCCGGCTGCGTGTCCATCCCTGACTCGTGGTAAATATGCATATGATTTTGGCGATACTGGAAATATGACGCCGTTGGTCAAAATGCATACACTTGGTTCAACCTTTGTCCCTCCCGGGTTCCATGCTGGCGGCCTACGTTATCATGGGATGGCCCCTCTGATCAGCCACATCAAGGAGCTTAATCTGCTCGAGGCTACTGCATATCATCAGAATACTTGTTTCGAGGCCGGCATAACTTTTGGTCGTGCGGAAGGAATCCTTCCTGCTCCAGAAGCCAACCATGCCGTTAAGGGTGCCATCGAGGAAGCTCTACGCTGCAAGCGAGAAGGGAAGTCCGAAACGATTCTCTTTAATCTCTGTGGACATGGACATTTTGATATGCAAGCCTATACGGAGTATTTTAGTGGCAGCCTTGAAGATCGGAACTACGATGAGCAGGAACTTGCAATGGCTCTTGCCGGGTTACCTTCTGTGGCTGCCTGAAGCAGTCTTTAAGAGAAATGGAATGGTGTAGCGACAATGACATTCAACCTTGAAGAAGCCAAATGCAAAATCCAAATTGAACAAACCGTCCGTGGTTTTTTAAGGGAGCTGGATGAAAATAAACTTGATTTGGAAGATGGACTTTTTGATAGGAATATGTTAGGGTTTAACCGTTTCCCAAGATACATTTCCAGAAGAAAATCATGCTGCAATTCAAGAACGCGCGGCAGATTTAAGCAACGTTTTTTTGATTCAGGTCAGCTGTTCTGATAAACAGTCGTCATTGGCATTAAATGCGAACCACAATATTGAAAGTGTTTAGACAAGTAGCTACTTTTCTGGGCTTGTGGATTTTGTTGGCTCCACTGCTTCAAGCTTCAGAACCCTCCTTTATCCGTGAAAGCATACGTGCCCGAGGTATGGGCAATGCGTTTACTGCTGCTGCCAACGACGAGATGTTGTTGTTTTACAATCCAGCCGCTTTACGTTCAGTTAATTACAACATCTATGAGGCAGTTGGATTTAATTTTACCACCAATGAAAGTACAATCAATCTAGCAAAATCGAGTAGCAGCAATGCTACCCTCGGAGATTTGGCAGGGAAAAAAATCTATAATGAGGCAAATCTCGGTCTCCTGAGTCATGTCAATTCTCGATTCGGCTGGTCATTCTTTTCAAATGGATTGTTAGATCTCCAAATCAAGAATCCAGTTCTTCCGTATTTAGAGGCAAAAGCATATGTGCAAACTGGACTTGCCGGGGGAATGGCGTGGAGTTTTTTTGATTACCAGCTTGATGTCGGTCTGGGTGCCAAGCTTGTGCAAAGAGAAGGAATCGATACGAAGTTACGTGTTTTTGACGAGTCAATTATTGAGGTGACAGAAAATAATAAAACGACAAAACTCCAAAAGAAATTTGCTAAAAAAGCGGCATTGGCTCCAGATGCTGGAGTAATATATCACTTCGACAGCTTTCACAACATGGAACCCAAAGTGGCGCTTAGTCTGCAGAATATTGGCGGGCTTGATTTTAGAGGGGCAGGTAAAGTACCGATGACATTAAACGTTGGTGCAAGTTCAGAGTCAGAATTGAATGGTTTTGATTTTATCCTGGCTGCAGATTATCGCGACATGACCAATGCCCAGAAACTGGTATCCAAAGGCAGCATGCTCACGCAGCGCAATTTTAAATTGGGCTTGGAAATCGGCTGGAAAAAACTGTTTAACGGACATCATCTTTTTTCACTTCGTGCGGGCCGTAATGGACCATGGAACAGCATAGGCTGGTCCATGAACTTATTTGGTTTTAAAATTGATTTTGCGAAGTACTCACAGGAAATTGGAGGTTTTTCAGGTGCGTTAGAGGATAAACGCACTAGTTTCCAGTTATCACTTATTTTTTAATTACAACATTCTCAAACTGAGGCAGCTCATGAAAAATACTACCTTTGTGATACTTGCGTTATCATTCGTGTGGTTAAGTGGCTGTGCAACACAGGGGAGATTGACCTATTTGATGTTTGAGCAGAGCTTCAGTTATGAG
>JAKUUI010000139.1 GCA_022448485.1 SAR324 cluster bacterium | reverse complement strand
CTTTCTCGACTTTTATATCATCTAAGTACTAATTCAATGCTTTAACTATGTCAAGCTCTTATTTTGTAAAATGGTATCATTTATTATTCTGCCAGTTGCTTGACCGATGGAGATATTACCTGTGGCGTTCCAGTGTGGAACCATGACATTCCTGATTAAGCTACATCCAGGAAAATGCATGAGGAGTAAACAAGTTTGAGTATGAACCTGCTTTCCCATATTAACTAAATGAAATCATGCATAGACAAGATTTTTATTTTATTTTAAAAGCTTTTAGATTGACATATATAAAACACTGAATTAACATTCAAATTAAATAATAACATCATATCTTATGAAATTTGTATAACTTTTATGACTAATCTGCATAAAAACAGATGCATTCATCAGATTTAGGAAAAACTCAAAGTATTTAATTGTCTATGAAACAGATATTTACCTTAATTATACTGCTGGTAATAGGATATGCGGTCTATGAGGTTTTGCAGGAACCGCTGGTTGAGCCTGAACCGGAATATCTTCCTGAAAAGCAGGAACAGGTTGAGGCTGAACCGGAACCAGAGCAGGAACCGCCAGCACCTGTTCCATCCATCATTCCATTGGATCAATTGAAAAAGACCAATCGCTGTCCGGATTGCAACTTGGAAAAAGCGGATTTGCAGGGCTGGAAGTTGAAAGGTGCAGATTTGAATGGAGCAAATTTAGGAGAAGCAAATTTGAGTGGAGCAGATTTAAGCGGAGCTAATTTGAGTGGTGCCAACTTGATGTGGGCCAATCTCAAAGGAGCTAACCTCGAAAACGCCGATATAGGAGGAACCGATTTCCGGGGGGCGGAACTCTCTGGTGCAACAGGCCCGAAAGGGACGAAATGTTCTCAAGACTCTGGAAGTACGTGTCTTGAGTAGCAATATGTTTTTTCATGAACATGGACGAATAGGATCAGGTTTTGTTTTTATCTTACTCACCCTGTTCACCTACATAATCAAACAAAGGAGACTATGATGAAAAAAATAATTTTATTTGGTCTGGTAGTAAGTGTTCTTGGTTTCACACCATTGCATGCACAGGATTGTGCTGGAGTTGGTTGTTTGCCTCAAGAAGCACAAAATCAGTGCACCAAGAACTTTAGGGAGGGTTGCATTGATTGGGCAAACGGTGTTTTTTATGCCGTAGGTTTTGGCGTTCCCAACACGAAATTCAAGAGTGCTGCTCAACGCAATTATTCGGCGCAAGTCGCAGCGGAACAAGTTGCCATGCGCAATCTTTTGAGACTCGTTGAAACAACACTTCTCGATTCGGAAACCACCGTGCAGGACGGTATGTTGGAAAGCGACCGTATCCGTACCACAATCAAGGGTAAAATACGACACGTGCAAATGGTGGGCGCACCGCGGTATATGTCAGACGGTTCGGTGGTTGTTATCATGAAAATGCAAATGCGTGAAGTGGTTAAAGTTCTCGCTGAGGATCCAGGAATCAAAGCGTTTTCCGCACCTCAGGAAATCCAGACTCCGCAAGCTCTTGGAAGTGCAAGTACGGCTTCCGGAGTTTTTACAGGACTACTGATTGACGCAAGGGGAACCGAAATAAGTCCTGCGTTGAGTCCCAAAGTCCTCAATGAAGACGGCGATGTGATTTACGGATTTGCCGATGTGGATCGTCAATTTTCTCTTGAACAAGGCATGATGGGCTATCTTAAGGATCCTCAGGCAGCACGTTCAAATGAAAGGATAAAGGACCGGCCTTTCGAAATCAAAGCTTTGCACAGTTCCGGAAAAAACAATGCAGACCTCGTGATTTCGAATGCGGATGGAGTCCGTTTAAGGCAAATGAATCGGGAACAATCATTTTTGCGGGAAGCAAGGGTGATGGTGGTTTTGGATTAGTTTTTTAGCCAATAACACGTAAGAACAGCCGGATCGTTCTTGCGTGTTCTTGAAAATAAACCCTAAACCCAAGGCTCAAAACTATTATATAAAAGGTTATTATGAAAATGAAACTACGAATTATTACAACGTTAAGCATTTTAACCATGTTATTCATTGTGGGATGTGCTGCAAAGAAAGCTCCTCGTAAAAAACAGGGTGAAATGGATACACCAGCATTTCATACTCAGCGTGGAGATGACATGCTTTTACGTCAGGATTTTATTGCGTCAGAAAGAGCCTATGAGCGGGCATTGAGTCTGAAATCAGACTATTCTCCGGCTTTGTCTGGAAAGGCAGTCACCACGGCACACACTGCAAAAGAAAGTGGTGAGGAGTCCAAAATTAAGACCGGATTGGAAAGCATGGAAGCCTTGATTGAGAAGGCCTCCGATTCGGCACAGTCAAAAAAACAAAAAATCCGGGTTCACAGTTACGCCGTGCAGGCACATTGGGCATTGCAGTTTCCCGAAGACGAGTGGTTTGAAAAAGTCGAATCACATTTTGAAGAAGCCATAGATCTCGATCCAATGGCTTCAGCACCATATTTTTTCATGGCAGGGGCGGAATCTGCACGCTTCAATTATGCAGCGGCCGCTGCACATTACAACAAGGTGCTGGAGTTAAAAGGGGTCTATGCTGAAGAGGCCAACCGGAAATTGGAAATTGTGCAGAAAATCCAACGCGCTCAACCCGGAAGTCGAAATGGAAAAACCATTGCTTGGATTCCAAAAATCAGCAGAGCCGATGTAGCAGCACTTTTCATTGATGAATTGCGCTTGGAGCGTTTATATCAAGATGTCAATGCCAAAAAGGCGAAGGGCTTTAAAAAACCTAAAAAACAGCAGGATTTTAAGCCCAAACTTTCAAAGGGAGAACTTGCTTCTACCGACATTGAAGGACATCCGATGCAAAGTGTGATTGAGACAATACTCAAACTCGGTGTGAGAGGTTTGGAAAATGATCCAACGGCCAGTTTTCACCCAGATCAAAAAATTACACGGGCGGAATTTGCGTTGATGATTCAGGATGTCTTGGTGAAAGTCAGCCGGGACCGCAAAATCGAGACACAGTTTATCGGTGAGACGTCCCCGTTTCCCGATGTACGTCCTGATATGTACTATTACAATGCGGCACGTGTCGTGGTTTCTCGAAACCTGATGCAGGTCAAACGCAAAGCCACTGGGGAATTCGGACCCGGTGATCCTGTTTTGGGTGCGGATGCGTTGTTGGTATTGCGTGATCTCAAGGAAATGTTGATGTCTTACACACGCTGAACGGTAGCCTCGAGCCCCGTCCGTTCAAACGTAAAGTTGGCTTGAAAGCCTGTTGCGAGAGGGTGGATTCTGAATGCTCTGGTTTTATTTTTATGAAGTATAACTTCTCACCAGCCTTGTTCAAATTTTAATTATTATCATCAAAGGAGAACGATGTTTTCTAATAAAACGATAGTGAAACTGATCTCCACGGGCGGACTCATTTTGTTTGCCTCCCTCGCGGGGGGGCAAACATATACTTCTGTTCCGGTGAAATATGAAGAAGGATGGTGGCTGGAATTTAAAAATAATACCAGACTTTCTTTCAAAA
>JAKUUI010000138.1 GCA_022448485.1 SAR324 cluster bacterium | reverse complement strand
ACAGGCTTAAAAGCCAGCCAGAGAATCTTTTGATAGAATGTTTATAGTTCTTCATCAGCGTGAGCCTCAATTATTATACCAAATCTACCAATCACCCCAGAAACAAAAAAGCCCCCGTCGAGAGATGGGGTTTTTGATTTGAATTATCGTTTCCGAATATATTTACTTGAAAGTTGTTTGATGGAACTGACACCCAATAAAGCCATATCTCTTTCCAATTCATTACGAAGCATCTGCAGAGCCAATTCCACCCCTTTTTGCCCACCAGCGGCAAGCCCATAAAGATACGCTTTCCCTATAGAAACGGCGTCCGCACCTAAAGCTAATGCTTTGATAATATGTGTTCCCCGACGTATACCGCCATCTACTATCAGCTCTAGATCATTTCCGACAGCTTCACGCATGGAGGAGATACAATCAATTGGAGCAGGTGTACCATCTAGTTGCCTTCCTCCATGGTTTGAGATCATTATTGCACTGGCACCAACATCCTTTGCTTTGATTGCATCATCAGCTGTTAGTAAACCTTTAATGACAAATGGGCCATTCCATTCTTGGATAAGCCAAGCGACATCTTCCCATGAGACTGTGCGATCAAACTGACTATTTACATATTCAATGAGACTCATGGGGCTATTGGACAGTGCATCCACCCTGTGTACCACGTTGGCCAGACGAAAATCAGGATGGACCAGCAGATTAAATGACCAGCGTGGGTGCATCGCAAAGCTAAAGAGACTCTTTAGCGTAAAACGAGGTGGCATTGTCATTCCTGTCACCTTATCTCTTTCACGATTTCCCGCTAAGGGTACGTCAACTGTGAGGCATAATGCATCATAATTGGCCGCTTTGCAACGAGAAACAAATTCTTTGGTAAGTCCTCGATCTTTCAGGATATATATCTGGAACATTTTAAGCCCATCCGTCTCCTCAGCAATCTCTTCCAAACTGGCTGTACCCATGGTGGAAAGTGTGTATACAGTACCAAACTTAGCGGCCGCACGGGCCACTGCGTTTTCTTTTGTATGATGGAACAACCTTGACATGCCGGTGGGTGCAATAAAGAATGGAATGTGCAGTTCTTTTCTAAAAAGATTGATACGGGTATTAATCTGATCGACTGGATTTAGAAAACTGGGCTGAAGTTCATAATCTTCAAAGGCAACAGTGTTACGCCGTAGAGTCACTTCATCATCTGCACCACCATCAATATAGTGAAACATGGCTCGTGGAAGGCGGCGCTTTGCCAACTTCCTGAGATCATTTACATTATTGCAGCGAGAAAGGGTTGACATGTTTTTTCTTAATCCGTTCAATCGTCCAATCAATATGTTTTTCTATAGTTCTATTCAAGTGTAGCTGAAACTGGCTCTAGTTCTTTACTTTTTAGGCGGGCATTCAATGGATTGAGACTCTGAGTCAGTAATACATCCATTGCTTCTAGGTGTCCTTTCAGTTCAGTTGACAGTTCCTCAAGCACTTTATAAGCACCATTGGTTGGTTTGGCATCGCCGTTTTCAACACTTCGGCGGAGAGAGGCAAGGCGGTTGTTAAGGCGAATAGGAAAATTCAAAGGGTCCTGTCCGCTTTCATTTTTTGTTTGATAGAGTGCTTCTTCAATCTCAGTTAGGTTTGCCATAAGGTCTATTGACATTTTTCCAATTTGCCGATCTTTGGTTTTTTTCAGCCTGTCATTGATCTGTTCACGGATATGGCGAATCTGTATGACTGCCTCATTTGCGTTGGATGTTTTGTCTCTGATTTGTGAGGCGAGCCGATACTGTTCTTTTAGGTCTCTCTCGCTTACACCTTTTAGGCGAGGATCCATCTTTATGTTAAACTTAGTTGATTTTGTTATACCATTAACGGTTACTCGGACTTCATAAGTCCCAGGTGGTGCTTTCGGTCCATTCTGCGGCCTGCCGCTCCAGATTATTATTCCTTCAAACATAGTGGCACCTTTGTACCGCATATTCCATTCCCAACGATTCAGGCCCTTAGCAGTTGTAGGAGAACCATTAGCTCTTGTCCGATACCAAGGATGAATTTCCGTGGGCTTTTGTGCTACCGAGTCACCCACCATTGAAATAACCAGATTCTCTTTTGAATCATAGATCTCAGTTTGCACTGAATCGGCTTCCTCACCTAGGAAATATTGAACAATTGCCGTTTCCTCTCCACGAACGGCATCGTGTGGCATAAACAATGTCAGAGATTCCACATCTGTAAGATCGGTGTATTCTCTAAGCGGGTCATAATCGTCCAGAATCCAAAAACCTCTTCCGTGAGTTCCTAGAACCACATCGGAATTTTTTAGTTGGAGATCCCGGATAGGTGTGTCAGGAAGATTAAGTTGAATGGATTGCCAACTATCGCCTGCATCAAAAGAGACATAGACACCGTGTTCCGTACCAAGGAAAAGGAGTCCTTCCCTAACTGAATCTTCACGTACTGCACGGGCAAAGTGGCCATCCGCAACACCATTTACAATTTTGGTCCAAGTCTTGCCATAATCGCGGGTCCGCCAAACATAAGGAGCTCTATCGTCAACTTGATAGCGGTTGGCTGCAACATAAGCCGTACCAGGTTTATGAGAAGATTCCTCAATAATGGAAATTCGGGTAAACTTCTCCATTCCTGGTGGAGTAATATTATCCCACGTTTTTCCACCGTTCCGAGTAATATGCATAAGCCCGTCATCAGACCCGGCCCAAATAGTGTTTATATGATGTTTCGAAGGTGTCAAAGCAAAAACTGTTGCGTAAATCTCGGGTCCATTCATATCCATCGTAATGAGGCCTCCGGTGGGCCCAAGAGTGGATGGGTCCGCATAGGTGAGGTCTGGACTTATTTTTTTCCAACTTTGACCGTCATCCTTAGAAAGCCACACATGCTGAGAGCAGGTATAGAGTTTTTTCTCATTAAGTGGTGAGAAAACAATTGGAAATGTCCACTGCCATCGCTCGGGAAGAGCGCTTGCTGGCTCCCCAGAGAAAAAGCGGGGATAGACCTGAATATCCCTGATTTGTCCTGTTGCTCGATTGTATCGGGTTAGTAACGCTCCCTGGCTACCAGCGTAAAAAATATCCAGCTTGGAAGGGTGCTGGGTAATGTAGCCACTTTCACCTCCGCCAGCAGCATAGTACCAACCATGATTGGGTCCCCTAGCCTGCATGTTGCCCCAACCTTCACTTGGCACACAAACGGTGCTATTATCCTGCTGAGCACCACAGACGTGGTAAGGAAAGTCATTGGTAACATTCACATGATAAAGTTGTGTTGTGCTATAATCCTGTTCTGTCCAGGTTTCTCCGCCGTTAATAGTAACATTGCCGCCACCATCATTGGAGTTCACCATTCTTTTTGGATCATTTGGATCAATCCAAAGATCGTGATTATCTCCATGAGGAACACTAATCTGGGTATCGAAAGTGACACCCCCATCAGTCGATTTGTAGAGACGGGTATTAAGAGCATAGACTGTTTCACTATCCAATGGGTCAGCTACAATTCGGGAATAGTAAAAATGTCGCTGTCGGATTTTTCTATCGTCATTAGTCCTTTCCCAG
>JAKUUI010000137.1 GCA_022448485.1 SAR324 cluster bacterium | reverse complement strand
GTGGTGAACAACATCGCACGTCCTGCTGTATGAAGCGTGTTTGAAACTGCTTCAGAAACATTCCGGGAATCGTGAAAATAGCGCCGGAAATTGTGCAGAAAATGCACCGTATCGTCCACTGCCAATCCGAGTGCAATGCTGCCGACAAGCATGGAAGCCATGTCCAGCGGCAAATCCAAAGCGCCCATAACTCCCAATCCCATCAGTATCGGCAGGAAGTTCGGAATCATGCTCCAAAGCCCCAGGCGCCAATCGGTCAGCAACAAGATCATCATCAGCGTAATTATTACTGCAGCAGCTGAATAACTGATTACCATGCTCAGCATCACAAGGTCAATGGTGCGGGTCAGTAAAGGAACAAGTCCCGTAACTATGATTTCTTTTGCATCCCCAAAAAGTTCATTTGCTTTTTCTTCCAGTTGCCGAATCATCTCCGTATAGGATCCGGCATCGGCCCATGAAGTTTTGACCGTGATACGTGCCTGAGAAAATTGAGAATCAACCACATTCTCCAAATCATCTGATCCACTGTTTTCAAACAAAATTAATTCCTGTCCAATCAAATCCCGATCTTCCGGAACCACATAAAACTCTTCCTGATTTTCATTCAGGGCTTGATGGATTTGCTTAAGAGTATCAGCGATTGAAGTAGATTTACCAACCAGCAATTTCCCGTCACTCCACCGCTCCGCAAACCGATTGAAATCATCGAGCCGCTGCATGAAATCCGGATCTTTCACGCCGTTGATTTTTCCCGTATCGATAATGATTTCAATCGAAGTAGCTCCTTTCAAATTTTTGTCAATGACTTCTGTTGCCTGCCGAATTGAATTATCTTCCGGAAACCACGAAATCACATCATGCGAAAAACGGAGTTGAGTGGTGCCTCCGACTGCCACCAGTCCCAGCAATATACTCCCAAAAACCACCGTCCAGGGCCTGTTGACCGCGAACCTGCCAAAGCCCCCTAGAATCCTGTCCGCTAGGCTGGAACCGTCGTCCTCAGGACTGACACGTTTTTTGCTGACAGGCAGCACAGCCAATACTGCGGGAACAAAAAACAATGTATAAAAGACTGCCAGCAAAACCCCGATTGCACCAAATAAACCCAAAGCTGAAACCGGAGCAAGTGGAGCCGGTAAAAAGGAAATCAATCCTCCGGCTGTGGTCAAACTGGTCATCAAAATTGCTAATCCGGAATGTCCCAGCGCAAAGACGATGGCCTTTTCTTTGTCACCGTTGCGCTGAAGATGATGATAATAAATGGTCAGTAAATGCACTGAATATCCAACTCCTACTGCCAATAATAATGAAGGCAGTATCTGCGTAACAACAGTGAATGGGGTTCCTGAAACAGCCATCAAACCTATAGCAGAAATAAGAGACATGATAACCGTCAACAACGGCAGAAAAACGCCAACTGGAGTTCGGAACAAAAGCAACAGCAAAATCCCGATCAAACCCAGTGCCATCAAAGTAAAGCGCGGAATATTGCTCATCATTTCGTCTTTCAGAACACCTGTCATTACCGGAGAACCGGCGACGTTTGTGGGGAAATCCGGAGTAGTGTAACGTCGGACAATACTTTCTATTGCGGCGGTAAATTCTGTATTTTGCTGCTCCGTGATCCGCCCCTCAGGGGTTTCATCCAACGTGGTAACTTCAGAATTTTCTGCGGAATCGGAACCGCCTTCATCCTCAAACATATCCTCGCCAAATTCCGAATCTTCTGTCAAAGTATCTTCTCCCGTAAATGCATTGGAACGAATGATCACTGTAGTAAAAGTTCCATCTTCAGAAATCAGCAGATTCTTGTAAAATTTGTTGGAGAGCACATCCTTTTTAAGCGCTGCAATTCCCTCTTCATCTTCCGGCCAGTCTTCCAGCAGTTCCTCCACCAGCAGTTCCTCCTCTTCGCCTTTGATGGAAGTCACATTGACCAAACTGATTACTTCGTCAAGATAAGGCACCTCGCTTTCCAAATCATCGTGAAAGGCTTTGAGTCGTTCCAAAAACTGACGTTCAAAAACATCTTTAGGTTGTATAGCTACGACGACGACTTCATCACGACCAAACTGATCACGGAATGCGTCATACTGAGTCAGTATCGGATCATCCGGTTCCAGAAATGCTTCGTTTGATGTATCGATAACTATGTGTGGAACCTGTGAAGCAAGAACTCCAAATAAAACCAGAGCCATCAAGATTACTTTCCAGCACTGGGCATAAATAAAAAAACCGAGTTTTTCAAAACGAGCTTCAATTTTTGAGACTATATTTTTCATAAACTATTGTTTTTCAATTAATTAATTATTTTGATAAATCATACGGAACAACTTTATCACTGCTCTTTCCAAGTCAACTGTAGGGTCCAACTTATATTGGAGCATCAATCCCATCAATGCTCCACTGACGAGCAGTAACAATCCAGGATCCTGAATGCCTAAAAGACGCCCGAACCACTCACGACGACGATTCAACAATTTTTGAGTTTGTTTAGCAACACTCGGCATCTCCTCACTCATCACCAGAAATTCCATCACAAACTTGTTATAATCCGAAGTCATGTGTGGAACAATCTTCTTTAATGCAAAAGATTGCATTTCTGCTGAACTCATGGCAGAAACATCTCCGGCAGGATGCTCAACAAGAGTTGAAATTGCAGACATTGGTGTACCTTCGCCTTTTGCCACATTTTCAACCAGTGCGGCCAGTAATTCTTCCTTGGATCCAAAATAATGATGCACCAGTCCGTGGTTGACTCCCGCATACTGTGCAATAGATTTCACTGTAGTTTTTCGGAAGCCTTCCTGAACCAGGCACTCTCTGGCACCCTCCAAAAGTTTTTTTCTTGTATCTTTTGACATCAATAAAAAAGTGCTGAAAGATTAGCTTTTGATATAGTTAGTCGTACGACTAATATTTGTCAAACTAAAAATGAATAATCTGCATTCGCAAATCTTTCAGATTCTTCAAGTGGACAATAGTACTCGTGATCTAATGTTTTATACCAAGTGAGAAAAGATGCAGAATCGCATCAACTTGTTTGAATGCCTCACGGCCTTCTTAGACTATTCCGAGGCCCTATACACTTTAGGATGGTGGAGATCCGTATGCCAGTTTAATAATATCTTAATGCTTGAATAGATACTTGGAAAGGTGGGGGGACACAAGTTCTCCCTAAGATAAGGTTAGGTTTGTTTACTCACCACCTTTCGGTTTACGCAAGATATAATATACAACACTCAAAACGAGGAAAACTATACCTCCAATAGTCTGCTCTGAAAAGGCACGTGGTTCCAGTCCTTCCGGCCAGGTTAATATACGTTCTGAAATGACTCCGTGAAGTCCATATAGCAGCCAGGCCAAGGCAAAATAGCTCATGGCTTGCTCAATGTTTTCTTCATTTACAGTCGCCCTAATGTGCCAGCCAAGAATAGCGACAACCCAGGCTGAGACACCGAACAACATAACAATGTTCAGGGAAACCGGATTGACAAATTCTTCCGGAGTTCCATAGGTACTCATAATGCTTCCGGGAGCAAAAATGGCCCAAATTCCATAAACAACAGAAATAACAATCGTAAACATCATCAGGTTCTTTTGAGTATCCATAAAGACTCCTTTATGTCGGATATAAGTTAATGATTAATGAAAAAAACCGTCAACTTTTTTGT
>JAKUUI010000136.1 GCA_022448485.1 SAR324 cluster bacterium | reverse complement strand
CTTTATTTTTCTGTACCACAAACTTTACCAACCTCGCAAACAGCCCAAATCGATGTTACTGTTGCAACTGATTCTCAAGAGATTCCTACTGAAAAGCCACAAATTCCAGAGGAGGAAATTCAACGATTAAAGGATGTTGAAAATGAGCAAAAAGAACTTGTATTACTTTTTGAGCGAGTTTCTGCAGACCTGAAAGATGCCACCAGTTCCAAACAAATTTTGAATCAGCTTTTGTTGGGACGTTCTATATTGCGTGATTTTGAGAAACGTTTTTTGAACTACAAGCTCTTCCGAAAATCAGGAGGTTTTTTGAGCTACATGCGGCAAAAAACAAAACACTATTTGAGTGACGGGAAACTGGGAGTTAATCCTAAAGGAATTAAGAAGAAAGATATGGCTCGCTTCAGGAAAGAGTTGACAAGCTGGCTCTTGTTGCACAGCAACGAAGAGATTGAGGCAGTAGCGAGGTTTTTGAGTTTTTTCTTTGCAGAAACTTTTTATGATATTCCAATGACTATGTTGGCTTCCAGGATGACTCCTGAACTGGAGGAAATCAATTTTGGCACACCGGTTCTGCTGAAGAAAGTACTCACGACTGCAAGTCGAGATGTCAATGGAGAAATGAATGAAAAAAATCCGACTACTGTTGAAAAATACTCGATGGCACAACAGTTCTTTTTTCGCAGAGGTCCAAAAATTTCTGAAAAGGTTGTCGTCTTTTTAAAAGCTTACCTCAGTTACACGGATCTTTGAAGGCATCGGCGGAGAACTTTGCTTCCTCATCTCGCTACAACGCCGGAAGATTGACGACTTCAACTTAAACCTCACTCTAAATCATAATGGTTCAGCAAAATGAAAATACGAATTCTCAGTTCTGATGACGTCCGGCAAGCCCTGCCAATGGAAACTGCCATCGAGGGAATGAAGCTAGCGTTTAGTCGTTTTTCATCCGGACGGGTTGAAATGCCTCTTCGCAGTCGTGTCCATGTTCCTGAACAGGAGGGAGTTCTCCTGACGATGCCTGCCGCGATTCCGGACGACGGGGAAATGGCTGTAAAAATAGTGACTGTTTTTGGCACAAATCCAGCCCGTGGATTCCCATTAATTCATGCGGCTGTGCTTGTGTTGGATGCCGACAATGGACAAGTCAAGGCCCTAATGGATGGTGAGGTTCTGACTGCAGTTCGTACCGGGGCTGGAGTCGGAGCTGCTACAGATTTGCTTGCTCCTGAGGATGCAGTTACTGTAGCAATAATCGGAAGCGGCAAGCAAGCATGCTCTCAATTGGATGCCGTTTGTACTGTTCGCAGCATTCGGCAAGCATGGGTTTACAGTCCCAACTCTGAACATGCTCAAACTTTTGCTGAAGAAATGTCAGGAGTTGGTCCAATTCCGAACAATGTTCAAGCAGTTTCTTCATCAGCAGAAGCTGTAAAAAATGCAGACATTGTGTGCACCGCCACCACTTCCACTACTCCGGTCGTATCTTTTAAGAACCTCAAACAGGGTGTTCATTTAAATGCAGTCGGTTCCTTTCAGCCAACAATGCAGGAAATCGATTCAGAGACGATTCAAAATGCTCTTGTCTTTGCGGATTCTCGTGAATCTGCACTGGTAGAAACTGGAGATATTGTCACTCCGCTAAAGCAAGGTTTGATAACTGTGGACAATATTCACGCTGAAATTGGCGAACTTATCAACAGAACAAAATCCGGACGAACCTCTCCGGAACAAATGACATTTTTTAAGTCCTGTGGAGTAGCCGTACAGGATACCGTGTCTGCTGGCATTGCCTTGAAAAACGCTGAGCGGGAAAATTTCGGCACAATTGTCTCCATATAAAAAATGTCCAAGTTGCCAAAAACTGCCTCGGTTGTAATTCTCGGAGGCGGAGTCATGGGAGCCAGCACTGCTTACCATTTGGCGAGTCGTGGATTCAAAGATGTTTTGCTTCTGGAACGTGAACCTTTTTTCGGCATGGGAGCGACCAGTCGCTGCGCAGGAGGAATCCGTCATCAGTTCAAAACTGAAGTTAATATCCGACTTTCACAGGCCAGTCTCCCCATGATTGATGCTTTTGAGGAAGAGACCGGACAATCAGCATTGGTTCAAAAATGCGGATATTTGTTTGCTCTGACTCTTGAAAAAGATGTGGAAGTGTTCCGTAAAACGGTAGAACTTCAGCATGTACTTGGCGTGCAAACCGAGTGGCTTTCCGGAGACGAAGTGCGCCAGCTTGCCGCTCCTTGTGTCTTTCCTGACGCGCTGGCCGGAAGCTTTAATGCTGAAGACGGACTCGCTGATCCCAACAGTATCGTAATGGGTTACATCAATGCTGCACGTCGGTATGGAGCAGTCTGCATTACCAATTGTTCTGCAATCGGCATTGACGTGAGTAACAACCAAGTCCGGAAAGTTCAGACATCTCTTGGAACCATTGAAACTAAAACAGTTGTCAATGCTTGCGGGCCATGGAGCGCAAGTCTAGGAAATGAGATTGGTCTCGAAATTCCAGTCTTTCCACTGCGCCGTCAGTGGTTTGTTAGCGAAGCCCTGCCGCAACTTCCTCCTACATTTCCATTTGTGATTGATTTTGCCCAGAGCCTCTATTTTCATCGTGAAGGTTCCGGGTTGCTCAGCGGAATGTCGAATCACAATGAAAAATTTGGAGAAGACCAAAACGTTAACTCAGAGTGGGAATTAGAGCACATTGAAGCAGCAATTCAACGAATGCCCTTGCTCGAAAATTCTGGAATTCAAGCACGTCAAGCCGGACTTTATGAAATGACTCCGGATGCCCATCCCATTATAGGTCCCACGCCTGTGGAAGGTTTTCATTTGCTCAGCGGGTTTTCTGGACATGGATTTATGCAAGGTCCAATATGCGGAAAACTTATGGCCGAAATTCTCATTGACGGAGAGGCCACTACCATTGATGTAAGCATGTTGGATTACAACCGATTTGCCGAGAAGCGCTTGATTCCGGAATACAACGTTGTTTGATTATCGTTTCCGGATTGCACCCCTACCAATTTTGCCGTAAACTGAATGATCAAAACTTTCGAATCTATTAAGTCACTTAAAACATCTTTTTTCAGAAAAAACTATGCTCAACGAAAACACTGTTGCTAAAATATTGGAGTATGGACTCCAGCAAGGTGCCGACTTTACTGAAGTGTTTGTCGAGGACTCTGTTTCATCTTCAATTAATCTGCTTGATCAAAAAATTGATGAAATTAACTCCTCAAACTCATTTGGAATTGGGATACGCCTACTTTGCGGAAACGAGGCATATTACGGCTACAGCAGTGATGTTGATGAAGCTAATTTACTGAAATTAACCAAAAATTTAGGACAGTCTTGCAAAAAGGGTCAGCCTGGTGGAATGCAGACGCTTCAACCTCAGTCCATTGAAGACATACACCATGTAGCTATAAATCCGGAAACTGTGAGCAAATCTGAGCGTGTTGATCTGCTTAGGAAACTCGATAACATAACTCGGAATCATGGTGAAGAGATTAAGCAAGTTAATGCAAACATGACGGAGAAAAAACGTTCTGTACTTATCACCAACAGCGAAGGTTTGTGGGTCGAGGACACACGAAGTTATTCCCGCATGCACCTTTCTGCAGTTGCCGAAAAAGGTGACGGTCCTCAAACTGCCGCAGAAAGTCCAGGAGTTTTGGGAGGTTATGAATTTTTTCAGAATTTGGATTTGG
>JAKUUI010000135.1 GCA_022448485.1 SAR324 cluster bacterium | reverse complement strand
TACAAAACCGTCATAACCAATCTCAGTCAATGCTTTTTTGACCGCTTCAAAATCGACATCGCCTTCAAGTAAATCCACAAAACCGTCAATTGTTCCGATGGAGCGTTTGAAATCTTTGATGTGAATGCGTTTGATACGGGAGCCTAAAATGCGAATCCATTGTTCCGGATAACCCGTCAATAAAACATTGCCCACATCAAAATATGCACCAACATTTCTTGAATGAAACTGATCGATGAAACTCCGCATTTCCAATGGACTCAACAAAAATTTATTCCAAACATTTTCCACCGCAATGGAGACTCCCAGTTTTTCAGCAGTCGGCGCAATTTGAAAAATAGAGTCCGTCGCTCTTTGATAACAGACATCATACGGAACCACTTCTTCGTCTGGTAAAAAGAAAACATCAACTGCACCTGGAACAAATAAATACGCGTCCGTTCCCAACCATTTTGTGATTTGCAGAGCTTTTTTAGTGAAGTCGATAATGGATTGTCGCACCTCCGGATCGTTGGATGTTGGTGAACGCCCCCAACTTTCTCCACTGGCAACACCGGAAATTTCGAGGCCGTTTTTTTTTGCTTCTGCACAAAACGTTTCGCATTCTGCTTGAGTTGTTTTCTGAGTCAAAACTCCTTGACTCGCTATGCACAATTCAATGCCGTCAAAACCCAATTGAGCGGCTTGTTTCATGGCATCGGCTATTGGCAAAGTCCCATCGAGACCGCCTTCAAAAATCCAATAATTTGCACTGATTTTCATTTAATTTTCAAATTTGATTTATTCAGACAATCGGGACTTCGCGTCGTTTCATGGCTGTTCCTTTGGAGTCAAAGACATGGACGTTGGCGGGATTTACTGCTAACTTAATGATTTCTTCTTCGCGAACAACGGTATCTCCCGGAAGTAATGCACAAAAATTTTGATTTCCATGGACACTTCCATAAACCAAAGTACTGCCTCCCAAACGTTCCAAAACTTCAACTTTCATAGGCAAACCTGTTTCGGTTGCGGACAACATAAAATCTTCAGGTCTGATACCCACTTCAAGATTTTCACCATCATTCATGTCAATCGCATCAACCGGAAGTAATTGCTCCCCGATTTCCGGCAACTCAACAGTAACTCCGCTTGAATTTCTAGAAAGGTGGGGTACTGACAAAAAATTCATTTTGGGGTGTCCGATGAATCCGGCGACAAATTTGCTTTCTGGCCGATGATACAATTCCATCGGTGTTCCGAATTGTTCTAATTTTCCTTCAGAAATAACAACAATCCGGTCTGCCATGGTCATGGCTTCCACTTGATCGTGCGTCACATAAATCATGGTTGTGTCCAAATTTTTGTGAAGTTTAGACAATTCAACCCGCATTTCACCACGCAATGCCGCATCCAGATTGGAAAGCGGTTCATCAAAAAGAAAGACTTTTGGATTCCGGACAATCGAGCGGCCAATCGCAACTCGCTGTCGCTGACCTCCGGATAATTGTCCTGGTTTGTATTGCAGTCGATCCGTCAATTGCAAAGTTTCTGCAGCGTGTTGCACCATTTTTTCAATTTCCGTTTTGTGAAGTTTGGCAACACGAAGCGGAAAAGCGATATTTTCATAAACATTCAAATGGGGATAGAGTGCGTAAGATTGAAAAACCATGGAAATTCCACGCTCAATTGGATGAGCCTTTGAAACCTCTATTCCGTCAATCTCTATTTCTCCGCTTGTCGCTTCTTCCAGTCCGGCTATGATTCGCAACAAAGTTGTTTTTCCACATCCCGAAGGGCCGACAAAAACGACAAATTCCTTATCTTCAATATCAAGACTAACATCATAAAGAACCTGTGTAGTATCGAATAACTTGTTGATTGATTTTAGAGAAACTGTTGCCATGAAATTTTACTGTTACGCCGTTATAGATGTGAAAAAGGACTTAAAAGGCGAGCTGACTTTTGGCCCGCCTTTTATTAGTTTTACTTGAATTCCTCAAGTTCTTCAGCGGCAGTGGCAACCAAATCTTTTGCGGTACCTTCACCAAGTACAATTCCCTGAATCATACTGTTCATCACAGTCTGCAGAGATTTGTATTCTACGAACAGGGGCTCGGGGCCGCCTGATCCGATCGGTTCAACGAAAACGCTCCAATACGAATTATTGACATAGTAAGGATTAGCGACCATACCTTCATACTTCATGATAGGCGTCAAACCCCAACTGGAATCAAGGTCATACTGTGCATCTCCTGAAGAAAGGGCACGTGCGAGTTCCATCGCTACGTCTTCGTGTCCAGTTCCTTTAAAGACAGCAAGTGAATCTGTAATTAGCAGAGTTCCGTTGGTGCCGCTGGGTCCGGCAGGAATCGGGACTGCAATGGTTTTCAGCGTCTTTTTGTGCTGACCACCTCCCCAAGGACCATCGATGTACATGGCTATTTTTTCGTCATTAAAGAGATCTTTTAATTGTGATCTCTCAAATGCCGTCGGCCCTTCCTGAGCAACACTGACTAACTTGCCATAAAATGCAAGTGTTTCAACAGTTTCCGGACTGTTCAACGTGATTTTGTTGGTGGCCGAATCAATTACCTGTCCACCGTTGCTGTAAAGGTAGTTCAGGAATTGGTGCATAGTATTATCAAAATCTTTGGCAGCCAAACCAACACCGGCAACGCCGAGTTTGTCTTTAACAGTCTTAGCCATTTGATACATACCTTCCCAAGTATGAGGTTGCACACACTGCATTCCGGCTTTCTCAATCAAACCGCAATTAATAAACAGGGCTTTCGTCGAGAAAGCGTGAGGGAATCCCCAAAATTTCCCTTTGTAGCTGACGGTGTCTAAGATACCAGGCTGATATTTTGCTTGATCCGCCTCAGAAATGTTTACTGAAACAATCAGGCCGTTTTTAGCCAACTGTTTCAATGTTCTTGAACCCATGTAAGACAAGCTTACAGGATCACCTGCTGCAGCAAGCGTCATGGATTTGTCCTGGCAAGTACCCCAGGGGACGGCTTCCATATTTACTTTTACACCAGAATTACTGGCCTGAAAGGCATCAATTACTTTTTGATCAGCCGCACGGACTTCTCCTCCGCACATAACAAATTTCAATTCCTGAGCCTGAATTTGGAACAAACCCGTCAACAGGAAGAGACCTGCACTTAACAGCGAAACCAGCTGCAATTTTTTATTCAACTTCATCTTCACCTTTATTGTTAGAATGATAGGTCCATAGACCTGTAGAATTTTGCGTTTAAACCTGTTTCTATATTGATAAACAAACTTTCAAATCCAAACGTGATTAAAGAAAAATTTCATCATTACAAATGATGAAACATTTAATATTTCTCTCTGCACCTCCTTTCTTATAAAGTCCGTTAACGGATAAACAATGAATCCCGCTGACTAGACAAGATTCATCCTTTGACTGCACCTTTAGTCAAACCTTCAACAAGATATTTCTGCAAAAAAAGAAAAATTATTAAAACCGGAATAATACCCACAATACTTGCTGCCATCAACTGATTCCAAATCACGCTTTGATAACCTACGAATTCGAAAATTCCTGCAGGTAAGGGCATGTATTCTCTTTTTTGGTTGAATGTGATTGCAAAAAGGAATTGCTGTGCATAAGCGCCGATGAATGACGCTACTCCTACCACAATCAGGCCTGGAACCGCAAGGGGAAGAACAACCCTCCTGAGAATATACATTCTGGATGCACCATCAATCCATGCTG
>JAKUUI010000134.1 GCA_022448485.1 SAR324 cluster bacterium | reverse complement strand
CCTCCCACCAATGCCGGAGTGATGTAATATCCAATAGCAATGATGAAAACCAAAATTGAACCTGCACCAATTCCTGATCCTGTGTTTGGGAAATAAACTTTCCAAAAAGCCTTCCATGGATGTGCACCCAAAGAGACAGCCGCTCGGACATATGATTTTGGAATTGTTTTCATTACACTGAAAAGGGGTAAAATCATAAAAGGCAGTAAAATGTGTGTCATAGCTACTACAGTACCTGTGGCATTGTGGATCATTGCCAAACGTCCTTCATTATCAATTAATCCAACTAATACCAGAAAATCATTGATCACACCCTCTTGCTGCAAAAGGGCAATCCAGGAAGTTGTACGCACAAGAAGTGAGGTCCAAAATGGCAATAGCACAAAAATAATTAGAATATTACTCAAACGTGTAGACACTGTGGCAAGCATATAGGCCAAAGGAAAGCCGATAATAAAGGTCAGAAATGTAATGAGAGAACTCAGCAGCATGGTTCTCCAAAAAAGTTTTAGATAAATGCTATCTTTTTTTGGAAGAGATTCAATGTTGCCGGTTGTAGGATTGCGTTTGAAATCCAGTGCAGCAAGGTAATAGCCATCGGTGTATTCAGTTGAAAATTGTTTGATGACTTGCCAAGTTTTTATTTCTCCCCAGCGTTTATCGGATTTGATGAGAGCTTCTTTGTAAGGCGGTTTTTTGATTTTTTTCACTTTTCGTCCGGCTTTCCGAAACAAGCTGGAAAATCCTGAACTTTCATAATTCAGACGTGAACCGATTTTAGTATGTTCCCGTGCCGCTTTGGCCTTTTTTATTTCTTCAACCATTGCAGCGAAGATGAATTCATCCGGAAGTTCTCCTGAAGTTTCGTCCCAGCTTTGTAAAGTTTGAACAGATTTTGGCAGAATATCTTTTGTAATTGAGTTATCCACTGACAGCAGTAGCATGTCAACAATTGGAATCAGAAAGGCAATCAGGATAAAAATCAGTAGAGGTAAAACCATCAAGAACGCAATATATTTACTATGGCGTTGTGCCCGTGCCAAACTAATCTTGAGCGGAATTCCGTCAGCGGTATATAAAATTGGATTTCCCGTGGAACTTCCCATTATATGTGAGAGAAAATATATTTAGGCTGGGTTAGGAGTAGCCTCTAATCGGTAACTACTTAAGAAAAGAGCCGGGTTAAGCTTATGTTAACCCGGCCTGAGGAAATTAAGTATAAGAATCCTTTGAAGCTACTTCAACAACCAGGCGTTGAATTTAGCATCAAGGTCGTCACGATGATCTGCCCAGAACTCAAAGTTGAAGAGCAGTGTGGTTTTTGCATTGTTGGGATCGGTCGGCATATGTGGAGCCATGTCGATTCCAAGTGTCGCATGTTTACCAACCAGCGGTGCAGAAGACGCACGGGTTGGACCATAGGAGATAAATTTTGCCTGGTCAGCAAGACGCTGAGTATCGGTAGCAAAACGCAGAAACTTCATAACTTCAGCTTTGTTTTTGGTACCTTTAGGTACAACCCATCCATCAAGGTCAAACACCTGCCAGTCCCAAAGCATGGCTACAGGCTGCTTTTGTTCCTCAATCAAAGCAAATAAACGACCATTGTATGTTGAACCAACAATTACTTCGCCGTCGGCCAATAGCTGTGGAGTTTGCGCTCCGGCTGTCCACCAGACCACATTACTCTTAATGGTATCCAACTTAGCTAGTGCCCGATCTACTCCTGCACTTGTTGCCAGTACATCGTAAACCATGGCTGGAGCAACACCATCACAGATTAATGCCCATTCCACGTTGTTGATAGCCTTCTTTTCCAAAGAACGTTTTCCGGGAAAAGACTTAAGGTCGAATATGTCGCATATACTAGACATCGGACGTGAAACCAAGTCTTTGCGATAACCAAAAACCGTCGAATACACGATCTGTGGAACAAAACATTCGGAAATTATAAAATCCCCAAAATCCTTAGAAGCTGGCGTTCCATCCGGAGCTGGCGCCAAGTCTTTGTCGTGATCGATAACCTCTATCAAACCCTCATCACAAAGCATCATAGTGTCTGATGCAACTGCATCCACCAAATCCCATGTAACATTACCAGCTTGATTCATTGCACGAATTTTTGCTACTGCACTACCGGCAGAATCATCGTTAATGATCTTAATACCAGGGTTTTTCTTCATGTAAGGTTCATGATAAGCCTTCTGCTGACTCGCAGTATATGCTCCACCCCATGAAACGACAACCAATTCAGTCGCCATTGCCTGGCCTGCAAAACCGACCATTGCCATAACAGCCGTCGTCGCCATAGCACGCATGAAATTATTCATACTCTCTCCTTTTATTCAGTTAAGTCCAAAATGGACTGTTCAATTCGCCGCCATGTAATGAATGCGACCCTAACGTGTGTTCCTGAATTGGGACACTCAAATATAGAGGTTAGAAACTAGAAGCTAAAGGCTAGAAGCTGGAAACTGGAAGCTAGAAATCTGTATATTAAAAACTCGCCTCTAGCCTCTTAAATCTAACCTCTCAAATCTAACCCTCATGACGCAAGCACATCCAGTGCACGCGCATCTTCTGCTTTCCAGCCGACTTGAACCGTATCTCCCGGCTTAAACTGGGCATGGTTTGCAGAGTTTGGGATCTTGACGATGAAATCGTCATGACCGCAAACATTCATACGGGAGCGAATATGATCTCCCAAATAAATCATTTCTTCAACTTTTCCTTTAACAGTACTCGAACATTGCCCGCTTTCCGGATTAACTGTAACACGTTCCGGACGCAGTGAAAGCATAGTATCATGACCTACACCTTCAATGTTCACTGCAAGTGCTTTTAAAGTTTCTCCACTTTCCACTTCAACTGTACATATTTCTCCGTCAAGTCCTATTACCTTTCCAAAAAGCGTGTTATTTTCTCCAATGAATTGAGCCACAAACGCATTTTCTGGTCCTTCATACAATACATCCGGCGTCGCTAATTGCTGTATTACGCCATCATCAAAAACTGCAATACGGTTTGACATAGTCAGCGCTTCGCTTTGATCATGGGTCACATAGACAACAGTCACTCCCAGATTTTCGTGGATATGTTTGATTTCGTACTGCATTTGTTCTCGAAGTTGTTTATCCAGCGCTCCCAAAGGCTCGTCCATCAGCACCAGTTTTGGTTCAAAAACCATTGCCCGTGCCACAGCTACACGTTGCTGCTGTCCACCGGAAAGCTGCATTGGCCTGCGTGACCCGAATCCTCCGAGTTGCACCATATCCAGGACATTTTTAACACGGTCCTCGATTTCGCTTTTTGGCATCTTTCTGACTTGTAGGGGAAAAGCAAGGTTTTCATTGACAGTCAAGTGTGGGAAGAGCGCATAGTTTTGAAAAACCATGCCGATATTGCGTTTGTGCGGAGGAACGTTGTTGATGTTAGTTCCATCAAGGATGATGTCACCATGCGTCGCTGTTTCAAAACCGGCCAGCATCATCAGGCAGGTTGTTTTACCGGAACCTGAAGGTCCGAGCATAGTCAGAAATTCTCCCCGTTCAGTGTCCAAATTCAAATCTTTTACGACAAGAGTTTCTCCGTCGTAGCTTTTTTGGACTTTCTGGAAGCTGACGTATGCGTCACTATTATTCATTGACTATGTCAAAATTACTTGAAAAACAAATTATATTTCATCATAAGTGTGAAAATTCTACAGGTATACAAACAAATGTCAATCAATAAATTGTTAATTCAGAAAAAGATTCTACCTATTACTGAAGTGCTTGCTTTTCAATTTGTAAGCAAGCGGAAGGAGACTGAAAAAATTTGCATAAA
>JAKUUI010000133.1 GCA_022448485.1 SAR324 cluster bacterium | reverse complement strand
AATTCTGCCATGATGCCGGCAAACTCTTCAGGTGTTTGTTCGTATTCTCCCATGGCGTTCGGCAATCCGGCATTTGGATAAACCCCGACAGGAAAATCGGAAATATGCGCCAGTTCATCAATAAATGGACGCATTTCTTTCGCGCCAAGTGCACAGTTGATTCCTAAAAAAAGAGGCTTGGCGTGATGGATAGAGTTGTAAAAAGCAGCCAAAGTTTGCCCTGAAAGCGTACGTCCAGAAGCGTCTGTAATTGTAACAGAAAGAAAAACAGGCAAGCGAATTCCGGCTTCTTCAAAATAACTTTCCAAAGCGTAAATACCAGCTTTCATGTTGAGCGTGTCAAAGCTCGTTTCCAGCAAGAGCATGTCGACTCCACCTTCAATCAGTGCAATGGCCTGTTCACGATAGGCCAAAGCAATTTCATCAAATGTCACTGCACGGTTAGCAGGATTGTTGACATCCGGAGACATAGAACAAGTACGGTTTGTCGGTCCTATCGATCCGGTCACAAAAATGGGGTGATCTGACTGAATTACCTCTGCAGGTTGCCCTGACTGAAAACTTTCTATTGCTTTATATGCAATATCTACTGACGCCCGGTTGATTTCAGCAACGCTTTTTTCCAAACTGTAGTCAGCCTGTGAGATCCGGTTGGCATTGAAAGTGTTGGTTCCCAAAATGTTTGCACCGGCCTCTAAAAATTCTAAATGAATTTTTTCAATCACGTCCGGACGTGTGATGGAAAGCAGGTCGTTGTTGCCTTTTAGAGGAGAGGGATGTTCCAGAAAAGAATCGCCACGAAAATCTTCTTCAGTAAGGCTTTGTCGCTGAAGCATCGTCCCCATTGCGCCATCGAACACGATAATTTTTTGTTCAATCAGTTTTAAAAGCCTGTCAGCACTCGGTTTAGTATAGTACATAATATTCCTGTATTTTGCTTCTGAAGCGCAGGATTAACTCAGCCTTTGTTTTCCTTGGAAAATAATAAATTAACTCAAAATGATTTTATCTTATTCTTAGAGTATCAGTGATTTTCAATGAATAATGCGGCAAATCTTTAACTGGAAATTGTATTAAGATTTTCTGCCTGCCGAGAGAATGATTTGAAATAATTCTTCACGCCGATAGGGTAAGATTTCTGAGTGCAGGTGATTAAATCCGGCTGTCTGCATGAAATCCAGCAAGGTCTCATTTTCAAATCCAAGCCACTTGTGACCGAGTTTTTCCAGCACCCATCCTTCAGTATGCGCATCGAGTTCCATAACCAGGACCTGTCCCCCAGGACGCAAAATTCGTGCTGCTTCCTGAAAACCTCTTTTTGGATCATCAAGGTGATGAAGCGACTGCGAAAAGAAAACTACATCTAAAGATTCATCAGGCAGTGACAAATTGCATACGTCTTCAGCCATTAAGATTACGTTTTGTAGGCCCAGTCTATTGACGCGCTGACGCGCTGAGGCAAGTACCTCAGGCTTGTAGTCCACACCGATAACTCGTCCTGCAAATTTTGCCATTTCCACTGTTAGCGTTCCGTCCCCGCAGCCAAGGTCAATAACTTCAAGTTCGGAGGTTCCAGAGTCAAATCCGGACTTGCTCTCTTCGTTTTGCCCCAGCAGCATGCCAAGAAGACAGGACCAGGCAAACCACGATTGTCCTGGTTCGAGAAGCCGTTCATTTAATCCGCCTCCGCTGATTTCCCGTTGACGCAAGATTTCATGTAAACGCACCTGATCGTTTTTGGGGTCTTTCATTGAGGATAGTTGCTCCTGTAAATAGCTCCAGAGCAGATGGAGTTCACTATCAAGGGATTCTTTTTGTGCAAATTGATAATAGGTCCAAATACCCTCTTTGCGCTCTTGCAGCAGCTTCATTTTTCGCAAATGACTCAAATGCCGGGAAATTCCGGATTGAGCCATTCCTAAAATTGTAGTGAGCTCGCTGACATTCAATGGTGTCTGCGACACTAAAATCAAAATTCTGAGACGAGTTTCATCTCCCAGCAATCTTAAAACTTGAGCAATATTAGACATGTGTTTTTTTATGAAAAGCTCAGAATGTATTGTTGTTTCAATTAAATCATTATATATCAATACAATGATTTATCTCTTAATGCAAGCAAAAAGTTACCCATTTATACTTTGGAGGTCAATTATCCGGAGAGTAGAGAAAATGGAGTTGTTTCTCAATGATTGAAATTCTGGCACTGAGAGGGAGATTTAGTTTGAAGAAAAGAAGTTTTGAAATGTAATCAAGAGCGCTAATTAATCCTCCAGAGATGCGCGATTCAGCAGTACGGAGCTGAAAAAACAAAAGTCACGAAGCTAGCCCCTGCAGAAAACCCACCTGTCCGCTTGACTCAGTTCGGGATTGTAATTGTAACCATCGTAATCAAAATTTTTTAATTCTTCAGGTTCCTGCAATTTGTGATCGATGGCGTAGCGCACCATCAAGCCACGAGCTTTTTTTGCAAAAAAACTTATCATTTTATATTTGCCATTTTTCCAGTCTTTAAACTCAGGAGTAATCAACCGGCCGTCTAGGTTTTTCTGCTGGACTGCTTTAAAATATTCATTTGAAGCAAGATTGATTAAAACTGGATCGTCTTGTTTTGCCAACACCGCGTTTAATGCATCAGTAATCTTCTCACCCCAAAACTGATACAGATTCACCCCATTCTTTGTTGCCAGCTTCAGCCCCATTTCTAAGCGGTAGGGCTGCATCAGGTCTAGCGGTCGCAACAAACCATAAAGTCCCGACAAAATCCGCAAATGTAATTGAGCATATTCCAATTTGTCTTCCGACAGACTAGGCGCATCAAGCCCGGTATAGACATCCCCCTTAAAAGCTAAGACGGCTTGTTTGGCATTTTCAGAGGTGAAAGGCAACCTCCACTGATCGAAACGTTCAACACTAAGCTCAGCAATTTTCTGACTGACCTGCATCAGTTCCATCAAATCACGAAAAGATTTCTGCCTTACAACTCCAACCAGTTCAGCAGATTTCCCCAGGTTATCCGGTATACTGTAGTTGGCATTAGTTGCAGGAGTCTCGTAGTCCAGTGTTTTAGACGGTGAGATTAGCATTAGCATTGAATTTCCTTTTTATGTTTTTTTCTTTGGTGACAAAATCAAATCAGTGCATTGAAATCTTAACAGATGCAGATTTTTCAGTATGGTAAATGGATTCAAGATCAATACTGTTGTTTGTGGCATGACAACTATTTAGGTGAGTGTCAGTGTTAGATTATCTGCTGTTTTTGCGAACAAATCAAAATAAATCACAAAATTCCCAGATAACGCATCCCTTTACGGTATGCCTTGCGCTTGAAAGGAACAACTTTCTTCAACCCTTTACGGGGTGAGATCCACTGAAAAGCATCAAATTCTGCGGGCTGATGCTTAAAAGAAATTTGGTCAGTTTCACAATTCAGATGCAGGAGGAACCAGCGCTGTTGTTGTCCCCGGTAAGGTTTCCACTCTGGCTGTTTGTGAAGTATGTGCAGCATTTTGAGGGGATAATGGTAACGTACCCGTTTTTTTGCAACCCGGATGATTGTGACATCACTGGTGCCGATTTCTTCTTCCAGTTCTCGAAAAAGAGCTTTTTCTTCGGTTTCCACAGAATCAACGCCTCCTTGAGGAAATTGCCAGTTCCATCTAAGCTGTCCTCCATCTGATAAAAGTTCTCCTTTTTCATTTCTTTTGGCAAGACGCCTAAACATCAGCACTTTATTTTCTGTTGGATGAATGATCACAGCAACAACATTTGGCCTGAACTTTATTGATTTCATCAGTATTTTCCCTTCAGTTCAAAATGATACTCGCGGATTTTTGTCACAACAT
>JAKUUI010000132.1 GCA_022448485.1 SAR324 cluster bacterium | reverse complement strand
ACAGGGAGTGAATGGCGCAGTTAATTTATTTTTTATTGAGGATTATTCCGGAAACTTGTCGGGAATCTTGGGAAATGCAGCCGGTATACCTGGATCAATGGGTATAGCCAATTCATGGAATGGAGTGCTGGCCAGTCTCAGCGCTCATACCTCTGGAACCACACTGGAGCCCCAGCTACTCGGAGAAACTGCTGCACACGAAATGGGACACCATCTTGGACTGTTTCACACAACAGAACAAGGCGGAACAGAATTTGATATTTTAACTGACACTCTGGAGTGCAGCATTGGGACAGTTTCTGCAGAAGAATGCGACGGTTATGGAGCCAATAATATAATGTTTTGGACATCTTGGTCCACTGCATCACGATCTGCCGGAAAAAAGCAGGAGACATTATCCAGTCATCAGCAACACGTTTTAAAATATTCACCGCTTGCTCAGTAGCAGAAAATGACTAATCACAAATCACTATCACAAGATTAAAAGAGGAGCATGAAGTACGTTTATATCATTTGTGTTTTATTCTGGAACATAACAGGAATCTTAGTTGCCGCACCGGAAAAAGCTCAGGTTATGGAACTGCTGGAAGGCCGGCACTGGAGTTTGAATGCAGAGGAATTTCATAGTCTGGGAGAAGGAACAGATAGATTGTTGATCGAAATTTCAGCAGACAAATCATTGATCAATTATCTGCGTTTTCGGGCACTGGAGGCTTTGTCCTTGTTTCCTTCAGAAAACACTGCAGTATTTTTGGAGAGTGCTGCAGACAATTCATTTGCACCTCTGGCACGCCGCGGATTTGAGGCATTGAGGCGAGGATTTTTCAAAACTCAGCCTAAGAGAGTTAAAAATGCTGCTGCCCGTTTATTAAAACACCGCAATGCCCAAGTCAGGATTTCTGCTGCCCGTTTCATGCGCTCTGTAGATGCACCTCGGTTTAAGCATTTTCTCAAATCCGAGAAAAACTCGTGGGTACGAAAAGCGGCACAGGAATAACAAACAATTCAGGTGTTTTGGCTATATACTAGGCCATTAGTAATACACAAAACAAACAGGAACAACAGTACTGTTCTGCACCAGCCTCGACAGGGGGAACACGCACCCGCTTATCCAAGCCAGCGAAATATTCCTGCCAGAAGCACCACAATCAGCGTGAAGACAGCAGCACCCACGAAAAAAACGTGCAACACAAACAACAGAGTGTGTTCTTCTCGTAAATTTTGCAGCAGAGAACGATAGTTTTTCAACAATTTTTTGATGGATCCCATAAAATTATGACAAGATTCTTGAGGGGACATGGCTCAATGAGATTGCAATCTCCCACTAGGCAGCATAGTGAACACCTAAGACCAATAACTGTGCGGATTCGAATTTCGCTGCAAATTGGTTCCAGGCCAACAAGGCCTCTGACAATAAAAATAAACTTGCACCAAATGCAACAAATAGTTTTTGTTAAAGTTTAAGTTGGAGATGACATTCACAGGCCTGTCCACTCATGATCAGGATCACCAAAATGTGTAGCAGCACGGGTAACTGCATTTTTCCCAGTCTTGAACACAAGTCCAAAAACATTCCGGCACCAAAAATGAAAGTGAACCCCAGATAATCCTGGATTTCGTCCACTCCACTCTCTTAAATCGCTTCTACCCAACCAAAAGGATCCTTCTCTTTTCCATATTGAATTCCGGTCAGGTGTTCATAAAAACGCGTGGCAACCGGACCTGTTTCTCCACTGCCTATCAGATAATCCTCCCCTTTGTAGGACAAAATTCCAACTGGAGTAATCACTGCTGCAGTTCCTGCTCCAAAAACTTCTGTTACGGTGCCTTCTTTTAAGCCATTCAGAACTTCATCAATAGTAATGCGGATTTCTTTTACTTCCAAACCCCAAAGTTTTCCCAATTCCAAAACTGACATGCGGGTTATTCCAGGCAGAATCGAGCCAGTCAGCTGAGGCGTCACAATTTCATCGTTGATGACAAAAAAGATATTCATTGCACCGACCTCTTCAATATAGCGCCGTTCTACTCCATCCAACCAGAGAACTTGTGTGTAGCCGAGCTCTTTGGCCTCTTTTTCTGCCAAATTACTGGCTGCATAGTTGCCTCCGGTTTTAGCAAATCCGACACCGCCGGGAACCCCACGAACATATTTCTCTGAGACCATGATTTTGACTGGATTGAATCCCTGGGGATAATATGGACCAACTGGGCTCAGAATAATAAAAAACAAATATTTGGAAGAAACTTTCAGGCCGATTGCCTCTTCTGTAGCCAAAATTGCTGGACGAATATAGAGTGATGTTCCGGCTTCATCTGGTACCCATCCAGAGTCTAAACGCAGCAGTTGTTTTAATGCAACCAGCACTTCTTCCACATCAAGTTCCGGAAGACACATGCGTTGAGAAGTGCGGTTCATGCGCTTAAAATTTTCCCGAGGACGAAAAAGTACATGTTCACCAGAATCACTCCGATATGCTTTGAGCCCCTCAAATGACATTTGTGCATAATGCAAGACCATTGATGACGGATCCAGCATCAAGGGAGCATATGGCTTTATTTCAGCATTATGCCAGCCTTTTCCATCTTCCCATTCCATACAGAACATATGATCGGTAAATACCACCCCAAAAACAACTCCAGACATGGTTGCTGGAGGTGTTTTTAGCTGTTCAGGAGTTATTGTCGTAAGCTTAACTTCCATAATATTCTTTCGGCAATTATTTTTTGTGATCAGTTGCTATCAAATTTATGGTTCAGATACCACATTTGACGATATGCCTGCTCAGAACGCAAATTATCATAGTTTAACCAAACATATAACAACAGTGCTCCCATACAAATAACGAGTATAGTAGCAAATTGGGTAATCAGTCGGGGTTTTTTATGCATCTGCCAAGTGTTTCATAGATTGAGACCGTATCAATGTTAAACCAAACAAGCTGAGCATGCAATCCACTTGTTTTAGTCACTTGCCAATCAGCTCAAAGGAAAAATAAAATGCAGTCTAGATGAGCATCATTCTCACCCTGTTACTCACAGATTATCTAACTGAATGATTAAAAAATACAAGAGGATATTAATTTCTTTTTCTGGTAAAAATTTTCAAGATGAACAATTAGCAAAAAAATACATTTTTTGCTTGACATCAGTTAAACCAAGTTGTAGAGTCCAAAGAAGTTGCACAGTTCTTGTATTGCAAAAAAAATTAAAAATTGCTCGCTCTCAAGAGGAGAGACCGTGATTACAAAATAGATTCTTCACGAACAGTCTGGGCTATTTTGATAAGGTAGATGTGAGAGTTTGAGATGAAAAATAGTATAGACTTAAAAAGTTATGCCGGTTAAATTTTATGGGTTATTCGGCCAATGCCATGGATTGGAATTAGAGCTGAAAAAACAAATAAAGAAATCAATCAGGAAAGAAGTGTTCTTTCACTTCAAAGATCGCTGCTACGAAATTCAAAGCTTTTCACTAAAGGGTCCGCGTAATTATATTAATGTACGTCAAATTCCAAATCCTGGCTTATATCCTTCAAATAAACGAGTGGAGATTCTGGCTTCAGCGGATTAACATAATTTACTGACACAGATAAAAGAATTTCGTTTTTTAGTGTTTTTGTAATTTAAGTTCAGCGTGTAGTTACGTTGAATTTTGGCAGTACTGGGTGGCTCTCCATATTTTATAATCCTTCCAAGAAGTTTTCACCAAAATGTCCAAGGTTTGGACCATTCATAGACATTGGCCCAGAGGGGTTCTTCCTGTTCAAGATTGTGCAGTGCAGCTTCAACACTGATCGTTTCACCGGATTGTCTGACAAGCACAGTCAGGAATTCCTGGACTTCAAGGATTGCAGCCAGTCTTTTCCGG
>JAKUUI010000131.1 GCA_022448485.1 SAR324 cluster bacterium | reverse complement strand
GAGCAAATGAAGGCCATTCAGAAAGAATTGGGTGACATGGATAATGTTGCCAACGAATTTGATGAATTGGAAGAGAAGATTAAAAAATCGGGTATGCCTGATGAAGTCGCCAAAAAAGCCAACGCAGAACTAAAAAAACTGCAAATGATGTCGCCCATGTCTGCTGAGGCAACGGTGGTTAGGAATTATCTGGATGCTTTAGTTGATGCGCCCTGGAAAAATAAAACGAAAGCCAAAGTTAAGTTGGATAAAGCAGAAAAAATATTAAATGAAGACCATTATGGCTTGAAAAGAGTTAAAGAAAGGATCACAGAGTATCTGGCGGTTCAGACGAGAACCAAAAAACTCAAAGGGCCGATACTGTGCTTGGTTGGACCACCGGGAGTGGGTAAAACGTCCTTGGGAGCAAGCATCGCCCGAGCAACGGGCCGAAAATTCATAAGAATGTCCCTCGGTGGTGTTCGTGACGAAGCAGAGATTCGAGGACATAGAAGAACGTACATAGGGGCCATGCCTGGAAAAATCATTCAGAAACTCACCAAAGTAGGCGTCAGGAATCCACTTTTTCTCTTTGATGAAGTTGATAAGATGTCTATGGATTTCAGAGGCGACCCATCTTCGGCACTGTTGGAAGTGCTCGATCCTGAGGTCAACTCTACCTTTAACGATCATTATCTCGAAGTTGATTTTGATTTATCCGATGTAATGTTTGTTTGCACGGCAAACACTCTCAATATACCCCCACCACTTTTGGATCGAATGGAGGTTATAAGAATCGAAGGTTATACCGAGGACGAGAAATTAAACATTGCTGACCAATATCTTGTCAAGAAGCAAATAGAGGCAAATGGGCTTAAAAAGGGTGAAATCAAAATTACAAAAAGCGCAATCCTCGCAATTATAAGGCATTATACGCGAGAAGCAGGGGTCAGAAATTTAGAGCGGGAAATTGCAAAAATTTCTAGAAAAGTGGTTAAGTCATTGGTTCTTAAGGCAGAGAAAAAGACCAGACACATTCGCCCTTCAGGCTTGGATAAATATCTAGGTGTTAGAAAGTTTAAATACGGAATTGCAGAAAAAGAAAATCAAGTTGGCCAAGTAACAGGTTTGGCTTGGACTCAGGTTGGTGGGGAGCTGCTGACTATAGAATCCATGGCGATACCGGGTAAAGGCAAGCTGATTAATACTGGACAATTGGGTGATGTCATGAAGGAATCCATTCAGGCCGCAACCACAATTGTCCGAAGTAGGGCCAAAAGTCTTGGAATTGATGAAGAATTTCATCAAAAACTTGATCTCCACGTTCACGTCCCAGAAGGTGCTACGCCTAAGGATGGGCCCAGTGCAGGGGTAGGTATGACTACAGCTTTGGTTTCAGCTTTGACCCAAATTCCTGTTAAGGCAAATGTTGCCATGACCGGTGAAATTACCTTAAGAGGTGAGGTCCTACCTATAGGGGGTTTGAAGGAGAAGCTACTGGCAGCTCACCGTGGAGGCATTGCTACTGTTATTATTCCTGAGGAGAATTCTAAGGATTTGGTTGAAATACCTAAAAACATTAAAGAAAAACTCAACATCATTCCGGTTAAATGGATCGATCAGGTTTTGGAAATTGCTTTGGAGAAAATGCCTGATTTGGCTCCAAAAGAACCAGAGACTGGCACTGTCAAAACTCCACCTGTTTCGGAAAAATCTCCACTGGAAACAAATTTACCCCACTAAATAACTAAAAAATATTTGAAAGCCTTTGTTGACAAGGCTTTCAAAGGCTTATATAACTTGTATGTCTATACTCTAGTAAAGTAAGACAAGGGGATTTGTTGATATATTCAGAATATCGATGAATTAAGAAATAAAACTTATATCTAAAAAGGATAAACATCATGAATAAAGGTGATCTTATTAGTGCAGTGGCAGCTGGTACAGGACTTTCAAAAGCAGATGCAGGAAGAGCAATCGATGCAACAACTTCCGCTATAGCTGGAGAATTGTCTGGCGGTGGCTCAGTCTCCCTTGTGGGTTTCGGAACATTTTCAGTAAGCCATAGGGCTGCAAGAATGGGACGTAATCCAGCTACAGGTGCAAGCATTTACATTAATGCAAGTAATGTGCCCAAGTTTAAAGCTGGAAAAGCTCTAAAAGAAGCTTGTAATTAAGCTGTAATACAAAAAAGATTGTGTTCGTTAAGTCGGGCACGGTCTTTTTTTCTTTTTACTACTCTGATCTATTCAAGTATTTAGCTCAGCTGGTAGAGTCTCGCCTTTGATCACTGCTACCCCAACTCCGAGCTCCAAAACAAAACAGTATCGTTCAGCGTGGCATCGTAATCATCGAGAACCAGAAGATCAGCTACCAAATCCACAGTTACCATTGAATGTTCTAGGGGTTGTTGAACCAAGCCAATCGGATCATCCCCATCCACCAACAATGTATTCTGGTAATCGATGGCCACGGATGGAGTTGGATCTATCAGTTCGGTGAGTAAATTCAAAGCATTTTCTGTTGACAAGAGGGGAGGTGAAACAGCAAGCGGTGCTGCAATCTCTGGTAGAACAATACCCTCGACCGAGGCTCTCGTGTCGCTCGGAACCAATGGGTTATGCTCTGATGTGATTCCGTGGGTATAGTCCTCGTTCGTTTTGTCGATTTGATCAAACTGTTCACGTTCAGATCCACCGGATTCTAAACTTCGTCCAGATTCAAGGGTGTCGCGGACTCTAATAACACACATCTCAGTGGCACGACCGCCGAAACCATCACTGACCGTGACTTGGACCAAGTAGTAATTGTCCTGATCACTGTCCCCAGGGTTCTCGTAATCGGGAGCGTTTTTAAAACTCAGAGCCCCGGTACTGGCATCGATGGCAAAGAGTGCATAATCGTCGCCGCCATCAATGGAGTAAGTGAGGGTATCACCATCGTTATCGGTGGCCATAATGTTCGCCACTGCAGTGGTGTTTTCATCGATGGCAAAGTTGGTATTGGCTTGGATTTTTGGGGCATCGTTGATGTCCACGGGTATGAAATTTGTCGCGGTAATATCACTCGCGTTGGTGTTTGCGATCATTACTAAGTATTCCCCGGTGGCGGTGATGCGAACTAAGGTGTGACTTGTGTAATCATAGTAGAAAGTGTAACCGGCAACTTGGAAAGAACCAGCCGTGCCTTGTTCAATGGTAAGTTCAGCAAAGGTTAGACCATTGTCCAAACCAATAAGGTCAACACCATTTTCAAAATCATGAATGAAATTGGTTTGAGGGAATATATAGCTAGATGAGCCGTCGCCTGCACGGATCACAAAAGTGTCGTTGCCATCGCCTCCGGTGAGTATGTCCCTGCCAGTACCGCCATCGAGGATATCGTTTCCAGTTCCGCCTTTGAGGGTATCGTTGTCTGCACCACCATACAAGGTATCACTTCCTGCACCACCTTCCAGGGTATCGCTGTCTTCATAGCCATAGATTGTATCGTTGTCAGAACCGCCAAACAAAGTGTCACTTTCTGCAGTGCCTTCCAGAATTTTATTAACCGTAATCACATAACCCTGGCTGACACTACCCCCATTGCCATCACTTACTGTCACTTGCACCAAATAGATATTATCCTGATCACTGTCCCCAGGGTTCTCGTAATCAGGAGCGGTTTTAAAACTCAGAGCCCCGGTACTGGCATCGATGGTAAAGAGCGTTTGATCGTCCCCGCCAGTAATTGTATAAGTGAGGGTGTCGCCATCGACATCGGTGGCGGTGATGGTCGCTACCGCAGTGGTGTTTTCATCGACGGCAAATTCCATTATCCCAATCAGTTCCGGGGCATCGTTGACCGGAGTCACCGAGATGGTAACGGTACTGGAGTCAGTCAAACTGCCGTCGGAGACGCTGTAAGTGAATGTACCAAAGGTAGTGGTGTCATCGTTGAGATTGGCATCGGGAGTAAACACCAGACCGGTCAGTTGGCTAAGGGTAAGAGTTGAACTGGTGGTCACTGCGGTACCGTCAGCCATGGCTAAAGTGCCCCCACTGGGTACTGCAGTCACGGTAATG
>JAKUUI010000130.1 GCA_022448485.1 SAR324 cluster bacterium | reverse complement strand
GTCCGCGAATCAGTCCCCAAGAAAGAACAAATAGATAACGATAGCCTCATGAAGCGTTTTGCACAAACGGTTGATCCTAATGTCCTCAAGAATCTCTGCGAAAATATTATAAAGAAAAGTAGACTGCAAAAAAAGTAAAAATGGAAATCAAAGCCTTCTGATTTACTCCTATTTTTGGCTGGTCAAAAGTTGGAAAGGCTGCCTGGATACTACTATTCAGCAGCCTGGATTACGGTAGTCTTGAACCTTGTCCTGTTACTTGGTGCTTCCCGGGCCGTCAATTACTATCGTCCATTACTCTACTGAAACATCAACCACACATGAGTATGTATTTTTTTGATCGATTTTTCAAAAACTATCCGAAACGCTTTGGGACTTTTCTTGCCATAATTGGTGTACTGGTTCTAACTCCTGACACCATGGTTATGAGACTTTCAAATCTTGAACGGTTTCCTTTAATGGGCTGGCGTGGAGTATTAATGGGGATTACCCTATTAATTATCTGGCGGTTTTATTTAAATCCACATGCAGAAAAGGAATGGAGCTCTCTTTATACTTGGCAAGGTTTAATAGTCATATTTGCTTTTTCTATAAATTCCATAGCCTTTACTCTTGGAATTCAAGAAACTTCAGTAATGGTTGTATTAACTGCAGTAGCGACTATGCCGATATTTGCAGCCATTCTATCAAGTTTTATGATGCGTGAAGCCCAAGGCTGGGCCAGCTGGTTAACTATAATTTTTGTTATGGTTGGGGTCGCTATCGTTGTCAGTGATGGCAACAATGCCATTGGCCAACCAGAAGGGTCTACGGTACTAGGAGCTATTTATGGAGCTATTACTGCATTTGGACTAGCACTCGTCTTCACTATGGCGCGAAAATATCCTAATCTTGGGGTGGTTCCTGCGGCTGCTATTGGAGCTCTGTTTAGTGGGATCATAGGTTTTGCATTAAGCGCAGAAGGAAGCGTTTTTAACGCTCCAATCTGGACAGTTTTTACTATGGGCGTTGTGATACTACCAGTATCATTTACTTGCCTTAGTCTAGCTCCTCGTTATACAACATCTGCTACTGTAAGTTTAGTCATGCTATTAGAAATGGTTATTGGACCATTTTGGGTCTGGTTTGTTATTGGCGAAAAACCGAGCATCATTATGATTATTGGAGCCTGCTTAGTGATTGTTGTTATCGCTTTTCATATTATTCGGACACAATTTTACTAGGTGGGGGATATTTGTTTATTAATTATCAATTAGTGTCTCTTATGTTCTTTACTGACATTGAAGCGAGACAGTCTTATAAAGTCTCGGGGTTATATATAATCATCCATCCATCTCACGGCCAGAAATACTCCTCCTGCTTCTGAAAACGCTTATTAGTATCTCTGCCCCATTTTCTCCTGTGATTGACCCCACTAATTCTTCACAGTCAGACTCGCCTTCATCAACCTACCACCACAATTCTTGTTAAATACACCAAGTTATGATACAAGTGTGCCTTGAAGCAGTAGTTTTGCTTTTGGTACTGAAAGGAAAATCGGAAGATCATGCCTTAAAAGAGCAATAATAAATTTGAGGTGAACAATGCAATTTGAAGGAATTTACACACCGATCATTACCCCTCACTCCGAAGTCGGTGCCATAGACAAGAAAGCCTTCGCGGAAGTGGTGGAGTTCCTGATTGCTTCCGGTGTACACTGTATTGTGGTGGGAGGTTCAACTGGAGAGTACTACGCCCAAACCGCCGAAGAGCGTATTGAGCTAATGAACTTCGCCAGTGAAGTCATTAGCCATCGTACCTTGCTGATGGTGGGAACTGGAGCAACGCGCACGGAAGATTGTGTGATGTTCGCCAAAGCGGCTAAGGAGACCGGAGCGGATTTTCTGCTGGTTAATTCGCCACCGTATTCGTTGCCGACCGATTTGGAAAACGCGATGCACTCACTCAAAATCGACCAAGCTGCCAACCTGCCGATCATGCTTTATAACTACCCCGGACGTACCGGAACCAACATGGGAAAGGAGTTTCTTGATCAGGTAGGACGCTCCAAGAATTTCTGTGGCATCAAGGAAAGCTCTGGTGACATTAATCGCGTTCACCTGCTCGCCCGTGACTATCCCAACATCGGACTGTGCTGCGGCATGGACGATCAGGCGCTGGAGTTCTTTGCTTGGGGTGCACGAAGCTGGGTTTGCGCCGGATCTAACTTTTTACCGAAGGAACACATTGCACTTTACGAAGCCTGTGTACTTGAAGGCGATTACACCAAGGGGCGGCACATCATGTCGGCTCTGCAACCACTGATGCTTATTCTGGAGCAGGGAGGAAAGTTTGTGCAGAGTGTCAAGTACGGATGCGAACTCGCCGGTCTCAACCCTGGACCTCCACGCCTTCCACTGCAATCGCTAGCTCCTGAAGAAATGAGCGAGCTGGAACAGGTGATCAGTACTTTGAAAATTGAAGTCTCAGAAATTCTAGACGGCAATTAATAGATGCCCAAACTTTACCTAATTGAGAGAATGTAAAGGCCCCCTAGAACGACATTTCCGTCACCCTTCCTTAACAATCTGATTAATTAGACGATTCATCTAAATTGTGCAACATGACTGAGTCCATATTCGCCAGAAACTACAAAAGCACTCCTTACTGGTGGGATAGAACACCAAGGCCCACTATCAAACAGATTGACCTCCCAAAAGAAACCGATGTCGCAATCATTGGTTCAGGATATACCGGATTATGTGCTGCAATCCAAACCAGTAGAAATGGCCGAGAAACAGTTGTTTTGGACGCTCAAGATGCAGGATGGGGCGGCAGTTCCCGTAATGGTGGACAAGTCAGTTCCAGCCTTAAACCCAGCTTTCAAGAGCTATCCCACAAGTTTGGTGAAGTGCGAGCAGGCGAACTTTTAAAAGAAGGAATGAACGCCCTGAAATGGATCGGGGATTTCATTGAAGAAGAAAAGATCGACTGTGATTTCAAAAGAGTAGGACATTTCATCGGGGCCCACTCATCGTCGCAATACAGGTTGCTGGAAAAAAAGATAGAACAACAACCTGAAGGACTACGGGTAGATGTAAATCTAGTTCCAAGATCACAGCAGTATTCGGAAATAGGTAGCGATTTCTATCATGGCGGGATTGTATACCCAGAACATGCTTCTCTTGATCCAGCAAGATTCCATCAAGGATTACTTGAAAGAGCCCTCTCCAGTGGTGTACAGGTTAAGATCCATTGTGCAGCAAGCAAAATAGAAAAAACAGGAGATGTTTTTCAGATACAAACTGAATCAGGTATGATGAAAGCCCGTGATGTTGTTGTTGCCACAAGCGGATATACAGGAACAGCTACACCCTGGCACAGAAGAAGAATCATCCCTATTGGCACTTACATTATTGCCACTGAAACTCTGGAGGAAGACCTAGTTGACCAATTGATACCTAAGGATCGGGTAATTACAGATACACGGAAGTTGGTAGTTTATTACAGGGCGTCTCCTGACCGGAAGCGAATTTTGTTTGGCGGAAGAGTATCTCTGAGTGAGGCCAATCCCGACAAATGTGTAAAACCTCTGCACAAACAACTTACGCAAATATTTCCCCAACTAGCAAAAACCAAGGTCAGCCACTCTTGGATGGGCTTCGTCGGCTATACATTTGACCATATGCCCCATACTGGAGATCAGGATGGGGTTCACTATGCCATGGGATATTGTGGATCCGGAGTTTCTCTTTCCAGCTACTTTGGGACAAAACTAGGTCAAAGGCTGGCAGGACTCCCTAAAGGAAATACTGTATTGACTGAGCTCACGTTTCAAACACGACCATTCTACACGGGGAATCCATGGTTTCTGGCTCCTTCTATTCTATATTACCGATTACATGATCGTTTCTTTAGTTGATCTATTGAAAATTGAAACGGATTTAGAATAGTCAACAGGTTTCAAAAATCTGGGAGTCAATCAACCTCGCTATGGTTTGTGAACCAGTAACGTCCTCCAGTCCGTCCTGTTCAGCCTCCCGGAAAGTCCTTTCCGTGACACTTCCTTAACAATAGGCGCAGCCAGAACTTTAGGAGTGAGGGCAGGTGGAACACGCATGCTCCCGACCCATCAATTCATAAAGGAGTTAGTCTCGTTT
>JAKUUI010000013.1 GCA_022448485.1 SAR324 cluster bacterium | reverse complement strand
TCTTGTCAATAATTAATCAATTAAAAAAAGTTAAGATTGTTTTAATCATTTTGTTCATTTTATTCACGAGTGCATTCGCTAATTAGAAAAGGTGCAACATGTTTTTAGTTCTGATCAAGATTCAAGATTAACTTCTGAAGAAGTAGCCTCACAAATTGGAGCAAGCCGCACTACATTCAGGCGTTATCTTAAATTTTTAGTTCACCAAATTATCTTGGATGTTGATGTAAATTATGGCGGAATAGGACGTCCTGAACGCCATTACTTCATGCGACTACTTCGTTGAGCTAAACTGGCCAGTCAATTTGGAGGTGGTGAAAATGGTAAAGTAAATTCTTGATTATCTAACCTCGATATCCTTTAGTGGTGCATTGGTGCGGGAATGACTCAGAGTTTTGTCATTTCGTTTTTCGTGATTTGGTAAACTAACTATAAATGACAGACAGAAAAAGCCAAAAAATTACATACAATTAACTTTTCACTGATAGACTGACACATAACATTTCCACAAAATGGTTGACATTCTTGAAAAAATGTTTGATAATTCCCAGAGTTCAAAGGAAAAGGCGGGCACTTTGAGTGTACAAAAATTCTGCCTAACATATTGAAAAATCAAAATCATCAGCATGGGAAGGCAAACAACATTCTTGTGCAGAAAATAAAGGATAAACAAAAAAGAGAGTGAAATGGAATTTGGTGAACAAATGATTCAGTGGCGGGAGGCGTCTGGGTTGACTCGAAAGGAGTTTGCCCGAAAACTCAGCGTTTCACTGACTGCTGTAAAAAATTGGGAAACTGGACACTCCACACCAAAACTGACAAAATACAGTGAAATTGCCAAAGTATTAGCTATTGACGTGCGAGAGATGGGGTTGGATAATGATCTTGATCTTGACCGGATAGGTGACCGTATCAAATATGCCCGTTTGCTGCGTGGAATGTCGATTGAGGCGTTCGCCTATGAGCACGGTTTTGCAATTCAAACTGTAAAGAGCTGGGAGTCGCATGCATCTGAGGTGACAGAAGCCTCCTTGGAGCGTATTTCACGTGCTTTAAAAATTCCCTACCCATTCTTTGATATGAAGAAAGATCCCCATCAAGAACTAGCCGAACTCAAATAATCAACGGGGGTTCCTAATTATTTTTTGCGCTCCACGATTTAGTTTCGAGTCCGTTTGACGGCATCTCTAAATATTTGATTACTTGTTTCTTGTTGCAACGCAAGTTCGTAATGTTTTCCTGCCTGGTATATCTCTCCACTGGCTTCAAATGCTAAACCTAAGTTGTACTCATCTTCTGCTGCACGTCCATCCAATCCTTGAAGATAGGTAATTGCCTCCTGGTAGGCATTTCCACGGATCAGTGTCGCTGCAACCGAATCCCCATCTTGAACCAATAAATCTGCTGTTTCATGATAAGGGCTGATTTGTTCAACATATTTACGCGCCACCTGTCTCCCAAGTCTGATTTTCAAATCCAAAGCAGTTTGTGGGACCTGAATATTCTGTTCAAGGTTGAATCCTCTTGCAAAATATTCAGTGGGGCTTGTAAATGACAAACCCGCCCTGTCAATTCTCGAGAGAAAAGATTCTGACAAATCCTCATCCTGCTGGTAGCCTTTAACGATGGCTGTCTTAATATTCCGCGGCAAATGAGAAGTTTCGGGAGCACCTCCCCATTTGCGGGCATAGAAAGTGCGAAAGGTTTGCGGTGGAACAACATCACGTCCATCACTTTTTCGAAGCAGAGCAAATTCAACTTCAATCGCAGCTAATTGTTCCACATAAGGAGTCGGAACATCAAATCCGGCTCCGGAAGACTCAGCTCCCATTGAAACGGCACTTGCCAGCAAAGATTGTTCAAGGGTGGCACCTTTGTTTTTTATATTTGTGAAATAAGAAAGGGCCTCCTGCGACTCAATTAAGACCTGAGAATATTTTACTTTTCCTTGCAGAACTGCAACTTCTGCAGCATCCGGAAGTGCACCGCTATAACCGGTTTTCTCCCCTGTAGTGTTGATCAGTTGATATGGAGAGTGAAGAGAAAGCTCGTGTACCAGAGCGGCCCTCACTAGGTCGGCAATTTGAGATGCTTGTTCTTTATTTGAAGTGAACCCGGAGATCGTTGGTTCTAACTGTTTATCAGCCCATTGAAAAATTCCGGAAGATCCAGATTCAGCTGCTTTTGGTAACTTGATTTGTCTGGGAATAATTTGAAATTTACCAACTGCAATGTACTTAATTTTCTCTACTCTTTGAATTGGAGGGCGCTCGACTTGGAAGCTGATTTTAGGTGCACAAGCCGTAAGCAAAGTTGCAAAAATGCATAAATGCATAAAGGTCCTGAAGCGTGTAACAGGAACAGCTTTCCTCTTTGCAGAATTAAAGAAGCTCAAAATTTGAAAGAGAATACGTTTCATAAAGAAATTTCTTGAGCAGTTGAATAATGTTCTGTAACCTTACTGGTGCGATTCAAGCTGCCTCTGTACTTGCGGGTGTTCACGTTGAAGCCTTTCTATTCGTCCCAGTCCCTGAGCAAAAATAAGGTTTTCCGGATCAGCCTGCCAGGCCTCTCTGTAAGTTGTGTGAGCGAGTCCATAATCTCCAACTGCTTCAAAACAGAGCCCCAAGTTATAAAGATCACTTGGATCTGGATTCTCTGCAGTGGCTTGTTGTAACTGCTCAATTGCTAAATCGTAAGCACCGGCTTCAATCAAAATTATCGAATTTGGAAATTCTCCATTTGCAATGGGATAACTGACAGTTTTGTCTGTGACTGCAACCCTTTGTACAAATTCGCTGGCAATGGAAAGTGCTAAATCCGCAATTATTTGCTCAAATGAAGGAAGAACTTCTGAAGATGTTTCTATGGAATCAGGCTCGGTTGTTTTTGAAGGTGTAATAGCAGATGTTAAACCCTGAGCAATTTGCTGAAAACTTTCTTCATTTTTTCCGCCTATCCGCTTGGCATAAGTTCTGGTCTCAAAAGTAGTCGCCACAACTTCTGTAGGTGCTAAACGAGTCATTTTTATTTCAAGTCCCAATGTGCCGCGAGTTGATTTGTAGGGCCACCAAACTACCTGATCGACTGTTAAGTTTAAACCGAGATCTCGCCTGGAACGAGGAGGTCGGAAATATTCCAGACTTTCTTTACTCAAATCAACTCCATCTGTACGTTCGATTTCAAGCCAGAGCTTTCCGTTGATAACTGCATCAACATCTCGAGTTTTGTAGCCGCGTACTGACACTAACTGTTGTAGAGCGGCATCGTTTCTCAGCTTTTCAAATTCATCAGTAAAAACCACTTTGAAGAACGGAGTGGCTGTTAACAGATTAATTACCCGTGCCCGTACAGAACGGCTGATTGATTTCTCCTGGGGCTCAGTTAATGAAACTGGGTGAATTTTCCAGACACCGTTTCGCTCAGTTTTATATTTCAGTGAAATTTGACCAATCTCGAACCCGCCTATTGCTACATTCCTGATTCCCCTTGTATTGATTTCTGCAGGGATTCGCACAGTAAGTGTGGCAGTTGCGCAGCTTGTCAACAAGAAAGCACCTAATGATAAAATTATCAAAATTTGATTAAAGATATAGTTTTTCAAAAATTTCATTGTCATTCTTGTTTTTTTATTCTTGAGTTTGCTTGGCCAATGTTCTTGTTTCAGCAAGATAACGACGTGTGCGTCCAACACCCTGAGCGTAAAGTTTGATTCCTGGACTTTTTTCAAGGGCCGTAATATAAAACCTTCGTGCATCTTCGTAATCTTCCCGACTAACAGCGCTGGCTTCATATGCCAAACCCAAATTATACCAGTCTTCCGGATCACGCTCACCTTCAGGAATTGCTTCAATTATTAACCGGGCTTTTTTTACTTTTCCCGCATTAAGTAAATTTCCTGCACCAGCTTTACCACCTGAAGCGGTCTCTGCTCCAACCAAAACCTTGTAAGGAGATATTGTGCGGATAAATGACATCAGTGTTTGGTTCACCAACTGCTCAATTACCCGCCGTTTTTCTTTAGCCGGCAAGTCGTTTATTCCAGGCACTGGCAGGCTCTTCTGGCCATAGTAGGTCTGTTTTGGATTGCTGCGTCCGGCTAAGGCAACTTCACGAATCGGAATAGGGAAAATAGGTATTCTGGTGATGCTGATCAGGCTCCCCAAAGTCAGGGAGATCAGGTGGCTTTCTTTGATATTGCGATAGGAATCCTTTTCAGTAATGCTGCGTCCAAAGCTGGCAGAATCTGCACGAATTGCTAATGTTTCCCTTGAAAGGCCGATCGTAGTAAAACTAAAATTTGCCTGCGCGAAAAGAGAAAGGTTTTTGTAATTATAAATCCGGACGACCTGGTTTTTTGGCGGAACAACTTCGCTCAAACCTGCTATTGCAAATGCCGAAGAAAGTGCCAGTTCAGTCACATCACTGGCAAAAGCACCTCTCCGGCAAACATAACCTCTCCAATTATCCAAAGTAATGGCTTCATCAGAAATTGCTGCTGCACCTGCAGAAGAAAGTCTTCCTCCAATTCCGCCTGTGCAGGTGGCGAGGTCAGTGAATTGTCCTCGATCCACTTCACCTCCGCTGGTTACTTCCCCTTGAACAATGGCAACAGTATCCTTTTCCGAATCAATTTGGCTTTCGTTAAAAGTGTCTACCACACTGACTTTGAAGCGCCCCAAACGATTGAGTTCCGCGGCCAGTTGCTGCAATACTTGAGATTTAATTCCAAGCAGATCGTTTGTATCAGCCACCAAATCTGAGCGGATAAATACTTTTTTTACCTTACGTGGCACAGTGATTCTGGAAGGCCGTTGAACCTCGAATTTAGAAAGTATCGGTTCAGCACAGGCTGAGACGAGAACTAAGGCACAAAAGCACAAAGGTGCAAAGTGTTTCAGGCGCATTACAGCAGAATTTTTCATATTTGCTTTTAGTCTTCTTAAAGTTTGGGCAGTTCGCAACGTACGCAACCCTGATGGAAGTTGCGGCAATAATCATGTTGAATCTGGATCAAGCCTTGCCGGTTTCCAAAAGTGTTCAGTTTTAGTTTATGTAATTTTGGCAATTCTGGAAACCATAAACGTTTTTCCATGAAACGTATTTTGCTGTTTGAGGTTTCTTCAGGCAAAATCATGAACAATCGATAAAGTGATTTCTCCATCTCTGGAAATAAGTTGTTTTTACTCATGAAAGGTCAATTGACAAGTCAAGAAAATGTCCGTAGAATTTACCTTCAGATCATAAAACAGAAAATTGAAAGATACAATTTCAACTCTATGTCAACACAAACCATTACTCCCGACGTTTCTGGATATTACGGTGAATATGGTGGCATGTTCATTCCTGAAATTTTGCGAACCACTTTTGATGAACTTGTTGCGGTTTTTACTGAAGCAAAGGCTGACCCGGAGTTTTGGCAAAGTTACGTGGATGTTATGCAAAGTTATTCTTGTCGTCCAACTCCAGTAACGCTACTGGAAAATTTTGCAAATTCATTAGGCGGAAAATTTCAGATTTTTTGCAAACGTGAAGACTTGAACCACACTGGTGCGCATAAAGCGAATAATGTGATGGGACAGGGTTTGCTCGTTAAGCGTATGGGCAAAAAACGGATCATCGCAGAAACAGGAGCCGGACAGCACGGCGTTGCAACTGCCACCATGGCGGCAAAAATGGGACTGGAATGTACGGTTTACATGGGTTCAGTCGATGTGGAACGTCAGCGACCGAATGTTTTTTGGATGGAGCAGCTCGGAGCAAAAGTGATTCCCGTGACTGAAGGTACTGCCACCCTGAAAGACGCGATCAATGCCGCCATGCGTGACTGGGCGGAAAGTTTGGAAACCACGCATTATGTTTTGGGAACAACCTGCGGGCCTCATCCGTTTCCGGAAATGGTGGCTTGGTTTCAGTCAATTATTGGTCAGGAATCTCGTGAGCAGATGCTAAAACTTTCCGACAAACTACCAGACAGAATTTATGCCTGTGTCGGAGGAGGTTCCAATGCGAGCGGTATTTTCCTTCCGTTTCTCGAAGACGAATCTGTGGAATTGGTCGGTGTAGAAGCCGGAGGTCATGGGCTCGATACAGGAGCACATGCTGCCCGCTTTTCTGGAGGTTCGGTGGGAATTGCGCAAGGCTACAAAACGTATTTCTTTCAGGACGATGAAGGTCAAATGCTGCATACACACTCAATTGCGGCCGGGCTGGACTACATAGGAGTCAGCCCGATTCTGAGTCATCTCCATGATCAAAAACGCATTCGCTTTACTGCTGCCACAGATGAAGCTGTTATTTCTGCCACAAAACTTCTCATTCGCACAGAAGGCATCATTCCCGCTTTGGAGAGTAGTCACGCTTTCGCCTCGGTGGTTGAGGAAGCCCCGGACATTCCTGATGGAACCCAAGTGCTAATCAACCTTTCTGGTCGCGGCGACAAAGATATTTTTAATATTGCTGAAGCTATCGGTGACGAAAAATGGCAGGAGTTTTTGCAAACAAGGGCTCTGAAGCACTGAAGTTGTCGTAATTCGTAATTTTCATGAATCTAACTGAATATTTAACAAAACGACTAAAAAAACGTAAAATCCTGTTGATGACCCATGTCGTGGTGGGCTATCCTTCGCTGGAGGCAAATTGGAAAATGCTGGAAGCGATGGGCGGTGCGGATGTGGATTTAGTGGAACTGCAAATGCCGTTCAGTGAGCCAAGTGCGGATGGTCCACTTTTTGTCAAAGCAAATCAGGAAGCGCTTCGTAAGGGCATTCGCTGGCAGGATTATTTTGACTTGATGAAGCGCGCAAGCGAGCAATTTGATTTCCCAGTTTTGATGATGGGCTATTGCAATACTGCTTTCAGTATGGGATTTGAAGCTTTTTGTGCCAATATTCGCAGGCACTGTGGAGAAGGTTTCATTATTCCTGATTTACCTTTAGAAGAATTTGGAGAACTGTTTAAACTCAGCCGTGACCAGGATCTTGATCCAATCATGCTCTGTACTCCAACTAACTCTGAGGAGCGCCTGCAGAAAATCTGTTCGCACGGCAGCGGATTTATTTACTGTGTTGCACGCAAAGGAGTGACTGGACAAAATACTCAGCTGGATCTGGCTGTAGAGAATTTTTTGCGTCAGTGTCGGCAATACACTGATTTACCGCTGGCTCTGGGCTTTGGCTTGTCACAGCGCGAAGATTTATGCCAGCTGCATGGAAAGGCGGGAATTGCCATCGTCGGTTCTGCCTTGCTGAAAACCTGGGAAGCAGAGGGCGAGTCTGGTTACCGCAAGCACTTGATATCTCTTGCTGCTGCCAGAGAATGATTGGAAAAACTATGTCTGTCATCAGTCAAACCGATGTTGAAGCCTACGCGAACGATGGAGTGTTGCTGATAAAAAGCCTGCTTACTCGAAACGAGGTCTCAGATTTACGGGAAGGAATCGACGTAAACATCTCAAATCCCAGTTCACGTGCACAGGTTGCCAGTGATGAAAATGATCCCGGATGGTTCCTTGAGGATTTTTGCACCTGGCAGGAAAACCCAGCTTACCAAAGGGTAATTTTCGAGAGTGATATTTCAGAGGTTGCAGCAAAACTTATGTGCTCTAAAGAGGTTCGTTTGTTCCACGATCATATGCTGGTGAAAAAAAAGGGAACACTTCAAAGAACGCCATGGCACCAGGACCAACCGTACTATAACATTGAAGGAATGCAAAATATCAGTTTTTGGATTCCGGTTGATCCCGTACCGCTTGAATGGACACTTGAGTTTGTCGCAGGTTCTCACCAAGATCCTTGGTATATGCCGCGAACTTTCCTCAAAAAACAGGCAAAGTGGTTTCAAGAGGGTGAGCTCAAAGAGCTTCCTGATGTCGAAGCAAATCCGGATAAATATCGAGTTCTTAGCTGGGCGCTGGAACCGGGAGACGCTGTGGTCTTTCACATGCTTACATTACATGCGGGAGCAGGAGCTGGCGCACTTCGCCGTGTTTTTTCGCTTCGTTTGATTGGCGATGACATTCGACATGCCCCTCGCTCTTGGAAAACTTCTCCGGAGTTTCCGGGACTTTCAGATCAATTGCCTGCCGGAGCACCAATGAATCATGAGTTCTTTCCGCTAATCTGGCCGGCAAGTCGAGCTTAATTCATACTTTTACACTTCAGACATTCAAATCAATGTCAGTTCCTCAAGTAGAAACTCCGATGATGCGCCAGTTTAACGCAATCAAACGGGAACATCCGGATAAGCTTTTGTTTTATCGGATGGGAGATTTTTATGAAATGTTTGGAGACGATGCAATTGTAGGCGCAAAAGTTTTGCAGATTGCCCTGACTTCGCGGGACAAAAAAAAGAATAAATCTGTGCCGATGTGCGGCGTGCCATATAAGGCTTATGAACAATATTTAAATAAACTGACTGCGGCAGGTTACAAAGTGGCCATTTGCGAGCAAATGGAAGATCCTGCAAAAGCGGAGGGGCTGGTTGCACGGGATGTTGTGAGAGTGGTCACTCCCGGAACTACAGTTTCACCGCAACTGATTGATCCTGACCGCAACCACTATTTGCTGGCAATCAATGTTGTTTTGAGTGCTCAGTGTTTAGGAATTGCCTTTGCTGATCTTTCTACAGGTGAGTTTGAGGTGGCAGAATTTCACTTAAATGAAAGTCACCGGTTCTACGATTTTCTCGCACAATTGACACCGCAAGAAATTCTGCTGACGCAAAGCCGTTCTGAGGCAGAATCCAGGTTTCTAGAAGAACTGGTGCAGCGGATGACTCAATTACTCGAGAAAGAAAATACTGTCGAAGTGGATTCTGCAGCCTCTTCTCAACTGGAAGCAGGGCTTCCGAGTGGACAGGTTTTCCCATCAGCAGGACGTTTTAATTTTATTGATCCATATCACTTTGATCCGGAGGCGACACAGCGGAATTTGAAAAAACATTTTGAAACACTGAATCTTTCCGGATTTGGGGTTGATGACTTACAGCATGGAATTTCAGCGGCAGGCGCGTTGTTGCGTTATCTGGAGGAAACTCAAAAATGTGATTTGAGCCATTTGACTGCCTTGAAGCGGCATGCCTTTGAAAAAACCATGCTTCTTGATGAGGCAACAGTGGCCAATCTTGAATTGTTTGAGAGCCAGTCCGGTGTAAGAAAACATACTCTTTTTCATATTCTTAATCACACTCAGACTGCAATGGGTGCACGACTTTTCAGACAGTGGCTTCGCCAGCCTCTGCTTGATGTTGAGGAAATTAATGAACGATTTGAATGCATTGAAGAGTTTCGGAGCAATTTTATGCTCTGTGAGGAATTTCGCGCAAGTCTGAGCGGCATCCAGGATTTGCCGCGAATAATAGGACGCATTACTTTTCCGGTGGCCGGTGTCAACGATCTTGTAGCTCTACGTGAATCGCTGGAACCAGTGCAGAAACTTCCCGATTATTTGGCAGAGTTACAGTCTCCATTGCTAAAAAAAATTGCCGAAAATTTTGATCCACTTGACGATTTATTAGATCTATTGCATCAACGTCTACAGGAGGTACCTTCAATTAGACTACGGGAAGGCGGTTTTATGGCCGCAGGAGTTTCCGAAGAATTGGATGAGTTGCGTGAAATTTCCAGAAATTCTAAACAATTTCTTAATGAAATGCTGCTGCGTGAACGGGAGAGAACAGGCATTAGCTCTTTGAAAATAAATTTCAATAAAGTCTTTGGCTACTACCTTGAAGTCAGCAATGTTCACAAATCCTCTGTTCCTGAGCATTACATTCGCAAACAGACATTAGTCAATGCTGAGCGTTACATTACTGCTGATCTCAAAGAATTTGAGGAAAAAATACTCATTGCAGAAGAGAAAATTGGTGAATTGGAGTATGAACTGTTTCAGCAGCTAAGATCTGAAATTAGCTCACATACAAGACGTGTTCAACTGTCTGCACTGGACATTGCAGTTGCAGATGCACTGGCAGGACTGGCTTTTGCTGCAGAACACAATCACTACGTACGTCCCAGCTTGCATCCACTGGAAGCTCCAAGAAAATTGTTCTTGAAAGACAGTCGTCATCCAGTGATTGAACAAATTGACCTGGGCGAAGTCTTTGTTCCGAATGATTTAGATATGGCAGAAACAAACTGTCGGATTATGTTGATAACAGGTCCAAACATGGCTGGAAAATCAACATACATGCGTCAAGTTGCGCTAAATGTTTTGATGGCACAATGTGGGAGTTTTGTGCCGGCATCAAGTTCTGAATTGTCAGTGGTTGATCGTATTTATACCCGAGTGGGTGCATCAGACAATCTCACACTTGGACAAAGCACTTTTATGTTGGAAATGAACGAAGCAGCTGCAATTCTGAACAATGCGACTGAGAAAAGTCTGATCATACTGGATGAAATTGGGCGTGGAACAAGTACCTTCGACGGTATCAGTATTGCTTGGGCTATAGTAGAAAATCTGCAAAAATTGGGTGCTCTGACACTTTGTGCCACTCATTATCATGAATTGACAGCCCTTGCTCAAGAACTGGATTCCGTTGAAAATTTCAGCGTACGTGTTGAAGAGGAGGGCGAAAAAATTGTTTTTTTGCGCAAAATCGTCTCAGGAGAAGCCGACAAAAGTTATGGAGTACAAGTAGCAAGACTGGCTGGACTGCCAAGAAGTGTGGTCAAACGTGCTCTTGAAGTGATGGAACAATTGGAAGAGACGTCAATGGTCCGCCATTTGCCTGTACAGATAGATGAGGTTAAGGAAAAACAAGAAATATTTGCAGAAGTTAGTGAGAAATCGGGCATTACGTGGAATGATTCCGGAAATGTTGGTCCTCAGTTGTCACTGTTTCCTGAGGAATCTCTCTACCTTGATGAGTTGCGCAAACTGAATTTGAATGACATGACACCATTGCAGGCTCTGAATTATCTTCATGAATTAACGGACAGACTACGGCACTAGAGAATAGAGGCCGGAAGATTGAAACCTGAACCCTGAATCTGGAATCAAAAAAATGCGAATTGCTGTTTACCCAACGAGTGCAAACCCTCCAACTTATGGTCATGCTGATATTTTGGTGAGAACTGCGAAGCAGTTTGAACATGTTTTTTGGTCGGCTGCAATGAATACGGAAAAGCACTATATGTTTACTGAAGAAGTACGTTTGTGCATGATGAATGAATATGTGCAGCATTACGATCTAAAAAACGTCACAGTTGAAGCCTTCTCAGGCTCAACTATTCGTTACGTGCAAGAACGTAAAGCGCAGGTAATTGTGAAAGGATTAAGGAGTTTGGACGATTTTCAGGGGGAATTTCAGCAAGCTGTTGGAAACAAAGGTATTGATCCTGAAATTGAAACCTTTTGCTTATTTGGAAAACCGGACCTTTTTGCCATCAACTCGACTCTTGTTCGTGAATTAGCATTTCTGGGAGAGTCAATTGAAGACTATGTTTTGCCATCTGTGGCAAAAATTGTGGATGATGCAATCCAAAAAGATCCTGATTTGTAAAACCTTAGTAAGTCAAAAACTATGAGTGCAATCAAGCTACGCATCGACTATCTGTTTTTTGGAGGAATAGGTTTAGTCCTGTTATTGTCAATGCTGACTGCAGATTTTTTGGATCCGACTGTTTTTAATCAGTTGTATCCTTCAGAAGGAATTCGGAACTGGACGGGGTTGGTCGGAGCATTAATCGGCGGTTCTTTACTGGAAATTTTTGGTCCATCGGCTTTGCTTCTTCCATGGCTTTTTGTCAGGACAGCTTTGCACCAACCTCGCCAGGTTTCCGGATTAGCAGGAACCTATTATGCGTTTGTTCTTGTTTTTTTACTTTCGATTATCCATGAAGTTGTCCTACTATCCGGCAATATAAAAACAGTTGAATTGGAGTTTTTCTGGCAGAACGGATATGCCGGCAGGTTAGCAGTAAATTGGTTGGAGCATTCAATCGATCTCACCTTGGGTTTATCTGCTTTGGCAGTCATGTTAATTTTTTCCATAGTCCGAATGATTCAGGTACTTTCACCCCTGCCTTTTATTTATGGTGTATTTAAAGTAGGACAAAAACTGCTTTCACTGCTGGCCAGCAAAATAAACCCACCTCCACCTGCAGAGATATTATCCAACGACACAATTGCCAAACTTCAAGGGAACAGTCACGTTTAAATGAAAACGCTTCTTCATAACCTGTCTTGGTGCGGAAGGGCAATAACCTGTTCCCACATTTCTTTTTGTACGTCCAGATCTTGATTTTTCACTAGAATACGGTCACCATTTAGTCATAGCTCTGATTCTGTCAAAGTTCTTGGTGCAGTCAGATGTTTAAATCTTTTGAATAGTAGAAAAAAAATGAACGTCAAAATATATTACTGCGTGGTCTGAAACTACGAGCCCAGCGCGGTCAGTTTGGCTACGGAATTAAAAGAATCCTTTGCAGTGGATTCTGAACTTCTTTCAGGAGAACGTGGAGATTTTGAAGTGGTTGTGGATGGAAAAATTGTTTTTTCCAAGAAAAAACTTGCGAGGTTTCCGGAGCCTGGAGAAGTAACAAAGATAATCCGGAAATGAATATCTCGTAAATTACAGTTCTGACAATAGAAGTTTAGAGAACTGCAAAATATCAGATATTATTATAAAATCAAGAAGCTTGTCCGAGCTAATCTGTCAGACATAATTTGTCGATATTGGGTGTAAACAGGCAGTAAAAAGGCTGGAATGATACACCTGAAAAATGGCCCCTCTTTACTAATACAGGAATAATCTTAGAAATCGGCTTTTAGTGCCGCACGGATTTCGCGTTTAAGGTCCTTGTTGCGCTGTTTTGCCGCGGCCTCACGCTTGAGACGTTTTGCCAAAGACGGCTTGCAGTGAAATTTTCGTTTCTTGATTTCTTTAAAAAGACCCTCTCTGATCAAGGTACGCTTAAGTTGCATCATTGATCTGCCGACGTTACCATCGCGGACTTCAACTTTGATTGGCATGAATTACCTGTTTATGCATTTACAATATAAGTTATTCTTTTCACAACTGCTCAGTATGATGCACAAACCTAATAAATACAACATTTTTATTGCTTTTTATCAGTTTCTTCATCGGGAGCAGGAAGAGCTGCCCGTTTTTTCAATTCAAGCAATTCTAATTCCATATCTGAAGAATCGTGTTCCAACTCCTCAAATTTGTTTTCTAAACTACCTTTGTCAGATTCCATGCCGATTTCCTGGTAGGCCTCAGCTCTTGCCTGCATGTTTTCCACCTTTTCTTCAACACGTGCTATTGTTTCCATGGCACCGGAAGTGTCTCCGAGGCCTTCCATAGTTAGAAAAATCTGTTCCTGAGCTTCTGCCTGTTTTTGTTTTACAGACAAGAGTCCTTTTTTGCGTTTGATTTCATCGATTTTGTCTTCCATAGTCTGGTAGCTGCTTCGGAGTGCTTCTGCATTGCTCCGATGCATCTCAAGCTGTTTTTCAAAATCTGCAGCACGGAAAGTATGTTCTTTTTTCCGGGTCAGTGCTTCCTTAGCTAAATGATCTTTTTCATTTTGAACAGCAAGGATTGCCTTTTGCTCCCATTTTTCTGCCTCTTTATATTCTTTTTCTGTGTCGCGTTCAAAGCGTTTCTGTAAGGCTAAAGCCTCTGTCATTTGCTGTTTGGCTTTCCGTTTTTGAACTTCAAAATCAGAGAGCGTTTGCTGAAGCATTTTTTCTGGATCTTCTGCTTTATCAAGCATATCATTGGCGTTTGCCCGAAATAGATTAAACAGGCGCAAGAGAATTCCCATATTATTTTTTGAATGAAGGTTTCTAGAAGAGTTGTTTGCGTTTGTTTGAAGGGAGGATGTTGAGTGCCTCCCGATATTTGGCGACAGTTCTGCGAGCTACTTTTATTCCACTTTTCCGCTCAAGAACATCTGCTATCTGCAAATCTGTATAAGGTGACTTTAAATTTTCTTTTTGTACCATTTGCATAATCATATCTTTTATTCGTTTTGAAGAAACAGCCTCTCCTCTTCCTTGATCAATGCCACTGGTAAAGAAATATTTTAATTCAAAAATTCCTTGCGGCGTGTGAACATATTTGTTGGTGGTGATCCTGCTGACGGTCGACTCATGCACGTCAATATCTTCTGCAACATCCTTGAGCACAAGAGGGCGCAAATAATGGATACCCTTTTCAAAGAACTCTTTTTGAAAGCGGAGAATGCTTTTTGTCACGCGGTAAATAGTTTTTTGCCTCTGCTCTATACTTTTTAGCAGCCATTGACCTGCTTTGACTTTTTCTAATATATAATCTTTTGTGAGACTTCCGTCATCTTCAAGAGTGTTGCTCAAATCTTTATAATAATTACTGATACGGAGACGTGGCATACCTGCAGAGTTGAGTGCAACTTTGTATTCGTGGTCCTTTTGATAGATATATACATCAGGAATTATGTAGTGATGCGAAGGATTGGCAATAAACTCTCTGCCAGGTTTTGGCTCAAGTGACATGATCAGACGATAAGCTTCAATCACTTGTTCAATATCCTGCTTTTGTCTGCGGGCAATTTTTTTTAGATCCTTTGACTCCAGCAGCGGCATGTCATTTTTGACAATGCGGGAACACAAGTTGCCACTCTCACCCAAAATGTCCAACTGAATTAAGAGACACTCCTGTAAACTTCTTGCACCAACTCCATTGGGATTGAATTGCTGTATTTTAACCAAAACATTTTCTACGAAGGAACATGCCGCAGATAGAAGTTCAGTTTTTTTAGGCTCTTCTTCTAGGACATTCACTTCTTCAACAAAGTCGGATGGCTCTTCTTTTTTATTTTTTTTCTTCTGAGTTGGTTTGCCTGACTGAAATTTCAGGTCTAACATGTCTGGATCAATTTCAGGCAGGTCGGGGAGGTCACCACTTTTATGTTTTGCAACGATCTGATCGTACAAATCCCGCTGAGATTCCAGCAGTTCACGGATACTGGTTACCAGGAAACCATCATCATCAATATTGCCGATCAAGTGTGCGCCTGCAAGGTATTCCAGCTTAGAGAGATCGAGCATGTCTAATTGCCATACCAAATGATCCGCTAAAGATTCAGTTTGCGCAGCAGTGGCCTCGATGGAAGGTCCTTCTTCGTCTTCTGAAGCAACATTATACCGACGTTCCTGGTATCCGCCAAACTGCTCAACTTGTTCAATATACTGCTGCCAGTCGATTTCGTCCTGATCTTTTTTTTCCGGTTCGTTTTCTCGAGCGGTTTCAAAATCGTCTGTATCAGCAACAACTTCTGGGCTTTCTGCAGTCTCTGTTGTCTCTTGTGAATCTTCTGTTTTGTTAGGGAAGGTATCCATATCTATGCCTTCCTCAAGGACAGGATTTTCTATTAAAGTTTGTTCGATTAACTCTTCCAGTTCAGCACGTGACAATTGCAGGAGTTTGATGGCTTGTTGCAGCTGTGGGGTCATGATGAGCTGCTGGCTCATCTTCATCTGCATTTTCATCTGCATTGCCATGAATCCTCTCTATCCTGCTTTATTACAGTTAAGACAATTATTTTCACAAGATACCGATCAAGATATGATCTTAATTTGCTAGCTATTAGTTTCGCTCTAAGTTGGCATAAAAGTCAAACCTACATCGAGAAAGACTTGCCGAGATAAACTTTTCGGGCCTGATCATTTTCGACCAGTTCATCAGGCGTGCCGTCAATCAACAACTCTCCTTCGTTCATGATATAGCCGTAATCGATAATCCCAAATGTCTCTCGGACATTATGGTCTGTTATTAAGACCCCGATGTTACGTTGGGCTAGTTGTCGGATTATCGTTTGAATATCTGTAACTGCAATAGGGTCCACACCAGCAAATGGTTCATCCAGTAACATGATAGTTGGTTCAAGTACCAAAGCACGAGCTATTTCTGCTCGCCGGCTTTCTCCGCCGGAAAGGGCGTATCCTTTTATTTTCCTGACATGCTGTATTCTAAGTTCATTCAGCAGTGATTCAAGACGTTTTCGTTTTTCAGAACGACTCAGCGGAAGCATTTCCAACACTGCATTCAAGTTTTCTTCAACTGTAAGTTTCCGAAAAATTGAACGTTCCTGAGAAAGATATCCGAGACCGGCTTTTGCTCGCTTGTGCATGGGGTAGCTGGTGATGTTCTGCCCGTCCAAAAGGACGGTACCTTCTTCCGGACGTTGGACACCGGCTATCATGTAAAATGCTGTCGTTTTTCCTGCACCATTAGGGCCGAGCAGGCCAACAACCTGACCTTGAGTGACCTCAAGCGAGATGCCCCTGACCGCATATCTACCCTGGTATGATTTTTTCAGGTTAGTGGCTTCTAATTTTCTTGTGCTCAAACCAATCCTCCAAGTAACTCTGAATTGACAATAATAATTTTTTTTTGTATAGTTCTATCTGGTTTTAATGTAATTTGATTTTAGCAGAAAGAGAATTATATGCCAATCTATGAATACCTCTGCACAAGTTGTGGATACGAGTTTGAAGAAGTACAAAAATTCAGTGATCCATCGCTGGAAGAATGTCCTGATTGTGGGAAAAACAGCGCTGAGCGTCAAGTTTCGGTGAGCTCATTCCATCTTAAAGGAGGTGGATGGTACAAAGATGGATATTCCAGCAACGGTATTGAAACCGAAAAAACAGAAAAATCTTTAAAAGAAAAGAGTTCCTCAACAGCTAAGGAAAATTCCACTAAAGATAAGCCTCCTGGTTCTGAAAAGTCGACTACATCAGAAAAGAAGGAATCAACTTCAACTAAAACCGCCAAAACTTTGAGCAAAGAAAGAGCCGCCTGATTTTTCTCTGCTGTTTCCTTAAAGTCGAATCCTGCTCATGCAATTGTTTTTCCGGCAAACTTTAATTTTAGTTTGGAAAGATGTGCTGATTGATTTGAAGCGTAAGGACAACTTGCTCTCAATGATCTTATTTGCAATTCTGACCTTGCTGGTCTTTCAATTTGCGATGGGAGAGGAGCCCGAAATGTTTCAAATTGCACTTCCGGGAGTTATCTGGATTGTTTTCCTGATGAGTGGTGTCCTAGGATTGGGTAAGTCTTTTGTGCAGGAAATGGAAACTGGCTGCATGGGAGGTTTGTTATTAGCACCAGTGGATCGCAGTGTTTTGTTTTTAGGTAAGATGCTGGCCAATACCTTGTTTCTTTTGTTCACGCAGCTTTTGTTTATCCCTTTATGTTTGTTTTTTTTTGAAATTGAGGTGAGAAACTGGTTAGAGTTGCTCATGGTTTTGTTTTTTGGGACAGTGGGATTCAGTTCATTAGGAACTTTGCTTACTGCAATGACATCAACTTTACGTGGTAAAGAAATGCTTTTGCCAATACTGATATTTCCGCTGATGGTACCGAGTCTGTTGTGTGTTGTTCGTCTTACAGATTTTCTTTTTTTCGGAGCTCACTCTGAAGAAGTCTGGTCATGGTGGAAATTGCTTCTGGGTTTTGACGTTGTTCTCTTCACACTTTCTTTGCTGGGATTTGAGTTCATAGTTGAAGAATGACGGCATTATTAAATAAAAATACCAGACTAGTCTATTATCCCTGAGGTAATAAATCCTATTATTACAAATATTTGCTAGTTTAGTGGTTATCACTTTCGCGAGAGTAACAACTTTTACAAGAGAGTCATGAACAATTTTTACTCAGAAAATCTCTTGTAATTTTTCGTTGCCAAGATAGAATGAAAATATTTAATTACTGGTTGTTTGGGGCGTAGCCAAGTGGTAAGGCATCGGGTTTTGATCCCGTGATTCGCAGGTTCGATCCCTGCCGCCCCAGCCATTAATTCATGCTAAGCAGATCTATATTTTCCTCTTCAGTCCTCCCTGTGTTGGGAATATCCATTTCCCGAAATATGACTGAAATTTCTCGACTTAAATATGTTCAATGGCGCCCGATCGGGGTCTGTGACACCGGTGCTGGAAAAGAGCGCAAGGCCAAGATGTTTTCAAGGGTCGATCTTGCAACTGTGACAAATCCGGAGGTAAATCGCGAAAACTGGCCCCAACATCCAGAAGTTATGCAACTGATTCACCGTTACGCACGTGATGTGGCTGAACTTTCAAAGCTGACTGATGATATGGCTTCTCCAGAAATTGCAGAAGTCAAACTGGTTGGAGCTGTTCTCGGTCATGAGCAAACACCTATCTTGAACCAGGAATCATCAGATGGAAGAGTACAGTTTTTTCAGGTTAGTTTTCAAGACGGAAAAACCGAAAATATTTCATCAAAAAATTGGAAACGTTGGTTGAAGTGGCTACTAATTACTGTGGGAGTGTTGTTGGGAATGGCATTGATGCTCCTGATTATAAGTCAGCTGTCATCAAATTCATTTACAAGCACCAAAAGATCAGTCTCAACCTGCAGTACAAACAGACAGGCATCAGCATATTCAGAACAATTACGAGACATTAGAAAATCGTTGGTTGCGGAGCTGAATCGTCTTCCTGCATGGTCAAACTTTAAAGAGGCTCGTGTTCAGTGTATTGGAGGAAGGATGGATGTCGATCAGCAAGAACAGCGATTGCTTCAGTGTTTGTTAGCAGTCCGGAGCCGTACCAAAAACATGCCGTCTGCTTCTCGACCGAATCTCAACCAAATTGAAGATTGTGCCAGTACTCTCTGTCTACAGGGTCTTCCGCACTTATCTTCGTCCTGCAAACGTTTATGATAGATTCAAAAAACGTTTGTCGTTGACAGTAAAACAAGGCAAGGTTAAAATTTTTTTTCATCCTTATAGAAAAAACTAACTGCAGCATGATAAAAAAATTCATTCATATGTAATTGCATCACAAAGTGATCAGTAAAAAACATAATTGACAAAAACATATTGGCCATGAATTTCTTCCCGTAAAAGATGACTGTTGAGGAGGGACCGCTTAAATTATAGCAAAAGCTCTTCGGGAACATATGTATATATACATTTACGGATGCTGCAAAAGCTGCTGAACCTCCAGAGTTGCTGGCCAATCCAACTTTTACTTTTATGCTGGAAATAGACGCATTTGATTTGGAGGAATTTATGACTTTTTTAGGCGAGACACTCGAAAAATTTCTGGACGGAGAAGAAAATTTCACATACTACGCGCCTATTTATGCTGGTGATAAAATTACTGTCTACAAAAAATTACTGATATCATAGATAAAAAAGAAGGAGCCTTGTGGTTCGTGATTTCTGATAACACTGTCACTAATCAGAATGAAGAAACTATCGCCAAAACCCGCACCAATTATATATTTCGTCATTAATGAAAAAAACATGCGACTTTTGACACTTGATTCTCTGAAAGTAGGAGATGAAATTCCCGCACTGACCATACCACCTCTAACCAGGTATACTCTGGCACTCTATTTTGGAGCTTCTGGAGGCCATAATCCTATTCATGTGGATATTGATTTTGCAAAATTATCCGGACTGGATGAAGTGATTGTACAGGGGATGTTTTCGACAGGATTTCTTGTCAGGTTGCTCACCAACTGGGTACCGCAGCCTGCTCTCAGAAGCAGGAAAAATCGTTTCGCAGCAACGAATCATATTGACGAAAGTGTGACCAGTACTGGAAAATTTATTGAAATATTTGTAGTAGACAGAGAAAAACTTGTGCGCCTTGAACTGCAGACGGACACCCCACAGGCACAGACCATTGTTGCTGAAGCTGTGGTAGCTTTGGATTAATATGCCAGCTCCCCTTTCCTCATTGAAAATTCTTGATTTTTCCACGTTGTTGCCGGGGCCATTCGCTTCAATGATGTTGGCTGATTTAGGGGCAGTAGTTTTACGGGTGGAATCTCCCACACGCCCGGATTTAGTAAGAATGCTACCGACACAAATTAAAGGTGGATCAGGAACTCATGAGACACTCAATCGCTCCAAACTCTCGATTGGTTTAAACCTGAAACATCCTGATGCTGTTAAAATAGTCCAACAACTGGTCAATAAATATGATATAGTTTTGGAACAATTCCGGCCTGGGGTGATGAAGCGACTCGGGTTGGATTATGAGGAACTCCGCAGACACAACCCTGCACTTATATTTTGTTCTCTCACCGGATACGGACAAACAGGAGTTTACCGGAACCGTGCCGGACATGACCTCAATTATCTTGCCCTTTCCGGAGTCAGTAATTACAGTCGTCGAAAAAATGAATCACCTGTGCCATTAGGTATACAGGTTGCGGATATTGCAGGAGGTTCGTATCATGTTGTTATGGGAATTTTGGCAGCCGTAGTTCACCGTCAACAGACAGGAGAAGGCCAGTCCATAGATATCAGCATGGCAGATGCAATGTTCAGCATGAATGTTTTTGAGGGTGCAAATTGGTTGGCCGGAGGTCCGGGAGCAGAACCGGAATCGACATGGCTCAATGGTGGAACGTTTTACGATTATTATCAGACGCAAGATGGACGCTGGGTTTCTGTAAGTAGTTTGGAAACGCAATTTTTTGCTGCATTGATTCATGCGATGGAACTGCCGGAAACTTTGCTTCAAACATCATTGACTGATCTGGAAGCACAAAAGATGCTAAAGGGAATTCTTCGGAAACGCTTTTTGGAACGTACCTGGTCTGAATGGGAATCTGCTTTTGCCTATTGTGATGCGTGCGTTGAACTGGTTTTGGAATTTCCGGAAGCAATGGAACACCAGCAGTTTAAAGACAGAGAAATGATTAAGGATGTTCCGGTTCAGGATGGTTCGTCTCGAAAACAAATTGCATCACCGTTCAAGTTTTCTGCATGCAAACCAGAATATCGGCACGTTGGAGTAGAGCTTGGCAAGCAAACGGATATTGTCTTGAAAGAACTCGGATATACTTTGGAACAAATTAAAAAACTAAAAAATGCCGGAGTTTGTGCAGACAATAAAACTAAATAGTTGGTGAAGAAATGCTGAATAAAAAAGAGCAGACTTCTGCCGCAGGAAAGCTGAATTTGCAGTATATTATTGGGATGAAACTCCGCAATTTTAGGCAAGAAAAAGGTCTTGGATTGAAGCAACTCTCCTCACTCACCGGGTTATCTGCATCTTATATTAATGAAATAGAAAAGGGGAAAAAATATCCAAAAGCTGAAAAAATAATGCTGCTGGCTGAAGGATTGGGTGTTAATTATGATGATTTAGTTTCCATCAGCATGACTGGCCGGCTAGGTCAAATGTCGGAACTGTTTTTTTCTTCGTCAGTTCTTGGTTCGTTTCCTTTTCAGCTTTTTGGGATCACATTCGAAAATGTGATGGAACTTTTCACAGCATCACCCAAGAAAGCGGCTGCACTTATCACCACGTTAATGGAAATTTCAAGGGCGTATGACATGAATGTTGAGCAATTCTTTTTGGCATCTTTGCGTGCCTATCAAGAAATGCACAACAATTATTTTGAGGATGTTGAAGAGTTGGCTGAGCAGTTTGCACGTGAGCAGAAGTGGATCCGCTTTCCTCCACCGACACCTGAAGAATTGATAGAAACGCTCCATCAACTTCACTCAGTAGAGGCAAGAGTTGCCGATTTTTCGGAATATCCGGAATTGACAGGGCAGAGATTTATTTTTTTACCGGGCAAGCCCTCACAATTATTATTAAATGATCAGCTTGCTCCATCCCAGCACGTCTACTCAATGGCTTTACAAATTGGATATTCCGAATTAAAAATCCGCGAGCGTCTCAGGACTTCTCCCCGAAAAAATTTTGATTCCTTTGATCAGGTAATGGACAATTTTAGAGCCTCTTATTTTGCCGGAGCTTTGATGATCAACCGTTTCCAGGCAAAGGAAGAAGTTCAAGAATTATTTCAATCAGAAACTTGGAATGGAGACTCAATTCTTGAGTTGCTGAATCGCCACGCAGTAACTCCAGAAACGTTTTTGCACCGTCTAAGTCAGATTCTTCCGGGAATTTTCAAAATCACAGAGTTGCATTATTTGCGTTTTGAACATTTGGTCGGAAGAAATGAAATCCAACTGACCAAGGAACTGAACATGCCTAGAACTTTGGTGCCCAGCGGTGTACGTTTGAAAGAGCATTATTGCCGCCGTTGGCTACCGGTGTCGTTACTTCAAGTTTTAGAAGGAAAACGGCAAAACGGTGATTTCAAAAAAATACTTATTCGTGCACAGAGGGCTAAGTTTATGGAAAGTGGAGACGAGGTTCTATTTATTTCCATTGCACATTCTTTACGTTTGCGCACGAAAATGAACCGCTGCGTTTCACTCGGATTGAGGGTGGATAATGCTTTAAAAAGAAAAGTTAAATTCTTAAACGATCCTCAAATTCCAGTCATCGAAGTTAACCAAACATGTGAACGTTGCCCACTGGAAAATAGTCAATGTTCGGAACGAACTGTACCGCCCAGTGTTTATATAAGGGAAGAGCAGGAAGAGCTTCTGAATAAAAGACTTAAACAACTGGTCACAGATTATCGTGGGAAAAATCTGAAAATTTGAAAAACAAGTCAAAGAGGGAAGTAGGAATTCAGGTAAATTGTGTGAAGTTGACTCTGTTTCAAAAAAGGACTGGAACCTGAGGTGGTGAGAAAGGGAACATGTTGACCAAGCGAAAATCGATAATATAATAATAAATTAGAGCTGACAAAATAAGAGGCGCCAGTTTCAACTCCTAGTGCAATTTCATTTACATAAGACTCGTCACTCCCTGTGGCTGCAAAGCGCGTTTTGGTAAATTGCACTCCAATGCCATAGTGTAAATAAAAGTTACGACTGATTTTTGGATACTGAGAATACCAGAAATTGTTCTGAATTACTTCCAATCTTTGTCCGGATTTACCTTCATAATTTAAAGAATTGGTATGCTCAATTATCGAGTTTTGTCTTTCAAATTCTACAACCTGTTCCTCCCAAAAATATCCCAAGTTAACGCCTATTCCGTTAGCCTCGCTATCCGAATCAGAAATGATCACATCGTTTGCAACTTTTAGCCCGACTTTGCGGAACCCAACACCAAAATAGAATCCTGTCCATTGAAAAGGAGTTCCGGAAACAAAAAAATCAGGTTCCCGTGTTGCTGTCCGTGATTCAAGACCGTGTTCATTCATTTCACTGAATTCAGAAGAAACAGCTTCTTGTCCGTAGCTTTCACCTACAAAAACAATAAAATAGAGTAGTACCAATAAAAACCAAATGGTCTTGAAGAGATACTTAAAAATTTCTTTTCTTAAATTTACTGTGTAATCGTAATTTTTCATTTCACTATTCCAAGTACGTATAAGCCTGCTCCTTAATCCTAACTCCGCCCAAGTTAATGTAGGCATAAAGAGTCCGGTCAATGTATTCTTTTTCTCGTCCGCTGCTGGTTGTTGTTTTGCCAACATTTTCTGTCAGGGCAAGCCGAATGTTCCAGCAGTCTGGACGGTAATCCAAAGTGAAAACGGTTGAAGTCAGGCGACGTCGAAAGGCGGTGCTGTCAGCATCTAAATTGACATTTCCGGAAAATCCAAAAGCCAGTTCATCACTTGCTTCAAAGCTATTGCCGAAGCCAAACGTGTTTGCTGCCGCAACATCATTCCCATATGGAGTTTGGTAGGCAAACTCGTTTTTCCTGAAATTCACCGATGCTTTGTTGTGCGCGCTCGCGTTGAAACTCATGCCTGCAGAATATTCCACTACTTGGCGTATTTGATGGTGATACCGATTGAAATAACTTATAGAAAAACCCGGTCCTGGGTTGAATGTCAATGAAGTCCGAAGAGGTAACAGTGGACATCCTGTCCGACTGCAAGATGGTTGGCCTGACTCGGTCTCATTGCCTTTAATTGCCTCACCTATTGGTCGAAAGTACGGATCTTTTTTTAGGAAATCGTAATGCTGAACAAAGTTCAAACTTGCCAGAGTCCAGGTTTTTCCTTCACGAGTTTGGCCGCGGGCTTGACTGCTCAATAGCGGGGCCACGCCTTTTTCAGTATAAGTCAGAATGCTGTCTTTTTGTTGAGCACTGAATGTTTCGCCAAACAGCTTATCCAACTGCTCCATAAATAATTTTTCTGAGCCAAATTCCTGACCTTGAATTAGTTCTAATTTACGAATTATTACGGCATCCACATGATTTCGCCGCATTCTGTCCAATGAGAGGGATGTTAATTTTACGCTTCTCTCAAAGTAACGCCGTTTGGCAAGCAACGTGTTATTCAATCGTAATGTGGTCAACCTCCGTGTTGCTTCACCCGATCCTTCAACATCCTCAATGTAATCGTATTTCAGAGTAGTACCGATCAAATGCTTGAGACGGCTGTAAAATCCGGATTCCCTCGAAAAAATCCGGGACAGGGTTGTCCCTATTTGTGCATTCCCATGCATAATTTGGTATTCAACTTCTTTTTCACTTCCTGGGACATTAGGATCACGAGATCTGCTGCGAGAATATCTTTCGTTGATGCCAAGGCTGGCATCGAAATGTCGAAAGACCGGAAAAACTAAACTCAGTTCCGGAGTGACAGAAACTTCCTCTCCATTCGATCCTTGAAATTCATACCAGCGAACGATAGATCCACTTATACCACGAGACAATGTCGTTTCACCAGAACGCCAAAATATGTCGCTAAATTGAAATGTAAATACAGGGGAGTTTTGTGTTTGTGAGGCAATTCTCCGGTTCAGCAAAGCTAATTCACCGAATTTGCGAATTTGAGTCGCAGAAAGTGTGACACTTCCTTTTGAAAACTGCCGGTTGATGCTTGCCGAAAGATTTTGAGCAGTGAGACTAGGGTTTTCAACCAGTTCGTATTCCTTTTGAAACTGGCTGTCACTGTAAGCCAAGGCTGAAAAAATTAGGCGGCTCTGGTCATCTAACTGCAAGTTGTGGTTAAATTCAAACTTGAAGCGTTTCGGACGCAAGTCTGTTGACTCTATCTCGTCCGCACTCAAACTTCCAGATTCATTTTCTGGATCGCGTGGATCACGCTCAAAAAATTGCTGATATTTGATTCCACCCCTCATTCCTTCGGTCAATGCATATTGGTAATCCATGCGCAATCCTGTTCCTCGTCTCTCCACCCAGTCATAAGTCAGTGTCAAATCCTGTTCCGGATCAATTGCCCAAAAGTATGGAATTCCGAAGCGGTAGCCCAAGTCCCATTTTCGGACACTACTCCGGACTATGAGATATTCTGGAGGAAGAAATCCGGATTGACGTCGTTTCACTGTCGGCCAGGAGATGAATGGAAAATAAAATGCTGTAACACCGCCAATTCTTAAAGTCGTGGCATGGGACGATGAGAAATTTTGTGTATAATAATTTACTTTGCCACCTGTTATTTGCCAAGCCGGAGATTTGGGATTACAAGTCGTGAATGTGCAAATTTCTGCCACATAGTGGTTTTCTCCCAATCTCCGCACTTCTTTTGCAGTCATATACGCTTTGTTTGAGGCATCATAAACAATAGTATCCCTGAAAATTCCTGTGCCGTCTTTGACGTTAATCTCCAACTCATCCATCACCGCAACTATTTCTCCTTCTGTTACTCTGACATATCCACTTGCAGTCAATTTATGTGATTCCGGATGGTAATTGATTTCTGTGCTTTCAACTATAATTCCCTCCCACTCAACTTTTGCATTGCGATAAAGGTACGTTCCAGTCTCAGGATTGTGGAAGTAGGATTGTGTCTGAATAGAAAGTTGAGGAATATCCAGGTCATTTTGCGAAAATCCTTGAACAGGTATGCAAATAAGAAATACTATTAACCAGAGTGTAAGACAGATGCCATGCCTGATTAGACAGAAAAACAGTCTGTTTAAGTTAGGTCTAGAGACTGATTGCTGGTGTATTGATGAGAAAAATGTGGATGAAGGCAAAGGACTCATGGTTGGCGGGAAAAAACAAAGCATAAAACCGGCAAGTGCACTTTTACGTCACTCCTTGAGGGCGAAAAGAGCACAGTCCCGATCTTAAGAATAACGAAGAATTTAGTGTACTTTATCTGAAATGTGGTGACACATGCAAACTTATTGCATCTCCAGTACCATGTCTTTCATTCTTCAAAAAAATCTATACTGCAATCTTGATCGAATCAGGTAGATTTTGCGGTATTATCATGGTATTCTGGGCATGATACTTGACAGATCTATTTCAAAACAAAGAGCAATTATAAAAAATAATGAGTTTTTATAGAATATTGTTGATGGCAATCTTCTTTTTATTTGGAAGTTTGGGTGGCCAGATCCTGGAAGTCCGAGCGGAAGAAGGTTTTTTTAAAACCGAAACGATTCGTCAGAAACTTTTCGGACGGATGGATGACAGGAAAAAGTTAAAGCCTCTCCGTACTGTCAGCGAAAATATTTTAATTGGAGTTATTAGTAGAGTTACTGACTCTGAAAGCGTGTGGATTCGTATTGAAAACCGGTCAGAATATCGTAAATGGACCTTCAAACTATCCAAGAAAAATCTGAATTTGTCACGTCAGGAAGTGCGTGTTTGGTTAAAATATGTTTCACCAAAGCTTTCCATCAGTCACGGCAAGGAATACAACGAGTGGTTCCGTAAAAAAGCAGCTTTTGAGATGCAGAAGATATTTTACAACAGGCAGGTGAGAATCAATTATGATTTCTCTGAAAAATTATTCCGGCTGGATGGCATGGTCTGGACTGGTGATACAAACATAAATGTATGGTTAATCCGGAATGGTTGGTCATTTTATCTCCTGGAAAACGAACCACCCCCAGAGCATGAAGAATTGTTGGCTGCAGAAAATGAAGCTAAACAACTTCAAGTAGGGCTCTGGAAAGCAGAGTTGCAGTAGGTTTTCAGGCTATGGACTTCTTGTGTAGCTGACAGTCAAGAGAGATTATTCAAACTGATGCCCTCTCCAGCGATAGGGGCTGTCGACGATTATTCCAGGCTCAGTTGCTGTTTCCAGTATTTCCAAGCAGTCACGAAAAATCTGTTTTTGCTGAGGCAGATTGAACGCTTCGCCCATGGCATGACCGAAAGGGTATTTCAAGTGGTAGGTACGTGGCGGTTTGACCGACTCAGTCACCTTTCGGACAATAGATATGCCTACAGTCGAAATGCCCTGTCGTTCTACTTCACGTTGAACCAGACCGACCGTCTGGTTGCAGAGACCTCAGGCTGGTACCAAAAGGGCTATATCAACTTTCTGCTGCTTAATTTCTTTTGCTGCATCAACTGCACTTTTTTGGATTAAAGTCGTTAGATGTGGCTCTTCGATGTGCCCCATGAAGCTGTAATGATATTTGTTGGAGCGACCAACTCTGCCTTCAGCTTGCAGTTGACGTAAGACCCCAAAAGGCAGTATCAAATTTGGATCACGGTCTGCGTCACGGTGATCATAATATTTATGTTTTATTATTAAATCTTCCGGAGAAACGTCATGAGGAATTCGGCGAAATGAACTGTCTCCGTGTGGATCATCCAGATCAAAGGCTTCGTCGGATTTCAAATGAATACCACCAGTTGTGAATAATGCTATTTTGCATTCTGGAAGCGGTTTGTTAAGCTTTGTCCAAGGCACGCGATCAAAGAGCACTGCTTCATAACTGCGTGCCCAAAAATTTTTCACTAGAGGAATACGAAAAAGCGCAACCCAAAGTTTGTCAATTAAAGATTCTTTTAACATCAATAATTACTAGAGAGCAAGTGTAGTGTCAATCAAAGAAAATTTAGCTATCGTTCGGCAACAACTAAAACAAGCCGCAATCCAGTCCGGACGAACTCCGGAAGACATCCGGCTGATTGCAGTTAGCAAAACGAAACCTGTTGATATGATTCGAGATGCATTGTCAGCCAAGCAAACAGCATTTGGTGAAAATCGCGTTCAGGAAGCACTAGAAAAAATTGAGGCACTAACTGATAATCCTGAGCTAGAATGGCATTTGATTGGTCATTTGCAAAAAAACAAAGTTAAGTTCTGTCCCGGAAATTTCAAATGGATTCACTCAGTTGATTCTATCGAATTGGCAGAAAAATTAGAAGCCCGTTGTGCTTTTGCCCAAAAAAAAATCAACGTGTTGATACAAGTTAATCTTTCCCATGAAAGCAGCAAATCCGGTCTCCAAGAATGGGGAGATATTTTGCAGGTTGCGGAGACTTTAAATGCAGGACATTGGCTAAAATTCAGAGGATTGATGATTATTCCTGCCCCAAATCTCGGGGAAATTTCAACTCGTAAAATTTATGAAAAAATCCGTGGATGGCGGGATCAACTTCGCCAAGAACTTGGTTCAGCTGAAATCACAGAGCTTTCAATGGGGATGACTTCTGATTATCATTGGGCTATTCAGGAAGGTGCAACCATGATTCGCGTGGGGACAGCTATTTTTGGTTCCAGGAAATAATTTTAAAGTTCAAAGTATTTTCCCTGCAATTGCTTAATTAGTCTGCGTTTGCTGAAATAAAAACGCCAGCCCTGTCTTACTTGGTACCATGTGAGTATTACTATAAATGCTGTAAATCCACCAAGGACAGGAATTACAATAAATTGATAATATATCAAAAAATTGATAATTTCGTTTATTTGAAAAGCCATGGAGAAGTATGGTTTCTTGATAGAACATTATTGTTTTAAGCAGGGTCAACCCATTTCCCATGCTCCTTGATGAGGCAGATTAAACGTTGCACAGCATGTTCAGCAGGAATGTTGTGCTCCACGCATGATTGACCGTGGTAGAGATTGATTTTGTCCGGACCTGCACCAACGTAGCCAAAGTCAGCATCTGCCATTTCACCAGGACCATTGACTACGCAACCCATGACTGCAATTTTGACTCCTTTGAGATGTGAGGTGCACGCTTTTATTTGTTCGGTGGTACTTTCTAGGTCAAAAAATGTGCGTCCACATGAAGGGCAAGAAATAAAATCTGCATTGTAAATCCTGGAACGGGTGGACTGTAAAATAGATCGGGCTACGGGAATTTCATTTTCAGCAGGCTCTGTCAGTGAAACTCTGATTGTGTCCCCTAGGCCGTCACAAAGCAAGGTGCCGATTCCCACTGCACTTTTTATTCGCCCATCGAGTTCATTGCCTGCTTCGGTGACTCCCAAATGCAATGGATAATGCATGTTTTCAGCATCCATCTCGCGCACAAGCAGCCGATATGCTTTAATCATCACCAGAGGATTTGAGGATTTCATGGAGAGTATAGTTTCCTCAAAATCATGTCTCCGGAGAATACGCAAAAATTCAAGAGCAGATTCAACCATTCCTTCCGGTGTGTCGCCAAAGCGGTTCATTACACGGTCTGAGAGTGAACCATGGTTGGTCCCAATCCGTAAAGCACAGCTATACTTTTTCAAGTTTTCAACTAGCGGAAGCAATTTTTCCTCAACACGTTGTAACTCTTCCTGATACTGTGCATCAGTGTATTCACGTACTTCAAATTTTTTCCGGTCAGCATAATTTCCTGGGTTAATGCGGACTTTCTCAACAAACTCACAAACGTTGACTGCCAATTGCGGATTGAAATGAACGTCTGCAACCAGAGGTCGTTCAATTCCGCGCTTCAGCATTTCCGCACGGATTGCAGGCAGGCTGTCAACAGATTTTTGATTAGGAACTGTCAAGCGAATGATCTCACAATCCACTGCATCTAATCGAGCGATTTCTTCAATACATGCATCAACATTGGTTGAGTCTGAAGTCAGCATCGACTGAATCCGGATTGGTTCAGATCCTCCTATCTTTATGGAACCGATTGAAACTGTGTTTGTTTGACGTCTAATGGGGAGCAATTTTGGTTTTTGTGTTTTTGTTTCAGGTTCTACTGAGCGAGGATAAAAACACTCAACACTCAGTGCTTTTTCAAAGTCTATCGAATACGGAGCCGTGTCCTGGGAGAAACAGTCTTTCGTAAAAGCGGTTTGCGTACTGATCTGTCATGCCTGCTATGTAATCACAAACGATTCTATTTTGATCTTGTTCACTTTTTGCCTTTTTCCATAAAATCTGAAAAGAGGAAGGTAACAGCATTTCAGGTTCAGATGAGAGTGCTTCAAAAAGGGACATAACAATTTTACGTCCCCGGAATGTTGCTGCTTGAACGGTATTGAGCTGGATGACATGGCGAGAAACTGTTTCTTTCAGAGACTTGAGGAAATGCTGTGGTTCTTCAGGAAGAACTGCATTCCATCCCAGAAGAGGTTCTTCAAATAGCTCATTATGTTTCAGTTCTACAGAAGAAATCAGTGCATGAACCAGTGATCCAACAGCTTGTTTGCGGTGATGTCCGGAGTTTTCGCCACGTTTGAAAAGTTTTTTTTCAATTTGCAGAAGATCATTATCCTCTGCCCATTTTGGATCCAAATGTTGCGCGACCTCCTGCCAGAGTTCAAGGGTCAACAATCGTAAAACAATTCCATCCTCAAAATCATGAACCCCATATGCAATGTCATCCGCCAAATTCATAAGTGAGGTGTCCAGAGCTTTGTGCAGCGGGTAACCATGGTTTTTTTGAGTTGGCAGAGTTTGTTTGCAAAAATTATTTTGGTCTGACTCTGAAAGTGGATCTAAGATCCAGTTAAGCGCCTCCTGCTCTGTATCAAGATAACATTTTGGAGGCTGCCAGGCCTGTTGAACATCTGATTGCACTGACGCTACAGGTAATTCAGGAAGCTGTGTTCGTTGAAGTTTGGAATACGGAGCCGGATATTTTAGAATCCCTAGTAGTGCGCGTCGCGTTAAATCCAGCCCATGCTCCGGTGTGTGTGATTCCAGCTTGGTAAGAATTCGTAATGTCTGGGCATTTCCTTCGAATCCTCCATATTTGGACATTGCATAATTAAGTGCAGTTTCACCGCCGTGCCCAAATGGTGGATGCCCCAAATCATGGGCCAATCCGGTTGTTTCTATTTGTTCCAGTCGTGGAAGAAGGTCTGTAAGTTCCGGATATCGCCTTAGTAAACTCAGAACCAGGCCACGTCCAATCTGTGCCACTTCCATCGAATGTGTTAAACGTGTCCGATGAAAATCTCCTTCCAGAACACCAAGAATTTGTGTTTTTGCCTGTAATCTTCTGAAGGCTGAAGAATGAATTACACGCGCTCGGTCGCGTTCATATTCTTCGCGCTGGTCGTCTTGTCGCTGCACTCCGGCAGGAGCGCGACGCACTTTCCATGTGCTCATTTTAACGTGTCATCACGAATGTGAGTTGAGATATATAATGAAACATATTCATCTTAATAAATGTGAATTGTAACGTATTTCAAAGAGATTTACACGGATAAAAAATAGGATATCAAAACAGGTGATATTGTAATCCAAATTATTTTCAAAAGATAAATAAGTCTAAATTCCTCAAATCACTTGAAATTTCATTATTTTGAATTAGAATCGAGTAGTATAATCTTTGAATGAATCAAAGAAGAACTGAAATAAATTTATTAGCAAAGGAGACCACCGTTTGAGCGAAGACAAACTAGAAGTTGAGGGGACTGTTCTTGAGTCCTCCAAAGGCATTTTTCGGGTAAAGCTGGAAAATGATCATGTCGTTATTGGCCATTTGTCGGGAAAAATGAAAATGTATAAGATTCGTGTACTTCCCGGAGATACAGTCACAATTGAACTTTCTCCCTATGATCTAAAACGCGGAAGAATCGTGCGGCGGGAAAAAGTTGAAGGTTGAAAATAGTCTTGACCTTATAGATTCATTTAAAATGATGAAAAGTTGGTTTGTTGCGTCCTGTGAACAATTGATTCCGCCTAGATTTAGCGATTGATCCTGGATGAATATATTTATACAAACGATCTATGATTGGACAACGAAGGTACTAAACTCTGTTGATGAGTCGAGAACCTGGGAGCCATCAGAGCTCAACCGCTTAGTTGAGCAGCCACCCAATTCTGAGATGGGTGATTATGCAATCCCATGCTTTAGCTTTGCCAAAAACTTGCAGCGCTCACCCGTCCAAATTGCTGCGGAACTGGCAGAGCAGTTACAAAAGTTCATCTCTCAAGAAACCCCTATAACTGCAATTCAAGCTGAAGGCTCATATCTAAATTTCACTGTTTCAGCTGCAGCAATGGCAGAAGTAGTGCTGCCAGATGTTTTTCGTGGAACTTATTTCAAGGAATCCTCCAAAAATGCTCGTGAACGAGTGATGATCGAATATTCTCAGCCTAATACTCACAAAGGTTTTCACGTCGGACATATGCGTAATGTAGCGCTTGGAGACAGTCTTTGTCGCATTTTTCGTTATAATGGTTACGATGTAGTTGGAGCAAACTACATTGGTGATGTTGGAGCGCACATCGCAAAATGTTTGTGGTTTTACCGAAATTACAATACAGAAACGCCTCCGGAGCACTATCGTGGAGAATGGTTGGGTGAACTTTATACCCAAGCAGTAAAAAAACTAGATGAAGCCAAAGGCCAAAAGAAAATCAATTTTCAGGAGGAAGTTAGTCGAATACAGCAAAAACTGGAAGCAAAAGACGAGGAACTCACGAGAGAATGGGAAATGACCCGTGAGTGGTCAGTGGAGGATTTTCGGGAAATATATGAGTGGCTTGATGTAAGTTTTGATCACATTTTTTTTGAATCTGAGGTTGATGAAAAAGGCAAACAAATTGTAATTGAAGGAGAAAAAGACGGTACATTTGAGCGATCGGAAGGTGCAATCGGAGTTGATCTTGAGGAGGAAGATCTTGGTTTTTTTTTGCTTCTGAAATCAGATGGAAACACACTTTATTCCACAAAAGACCTTGCACTTGCACAACAAAAATTTGACCAGTTCGGAGTAAAGCGCTCTATTTATGTGGTTGGTGTTGAGCAGACGCTGCATTTTAAACAAGTTTTTGCAACACTAAAACGAATGGGCTACGAGCAAGTCAGACAGTGTTTTCATTTGTCATACGCATTGGTCATGCTTCCACAGGGAAAAATGAGTTCTCGTGCAGGTAATGTGATTTTGTTTTCGCAGCTCCGAAAAGAAATCATTGAGAGTATCCAAACTGCCCATTTGAGTGAACACCGTCAAGATTGGAGTAGGAAAGAACTGGACGAAACGGCCCAAAAAATTGCGGTGGCTGCCATCAAATACGGAATGCTCAATCAGGACTCGAACAAACAGATTGTGTTTTCTATGGACGACTGGCTAGTTTCTGAGGGAGATACTGGTACCTATATGATTTATGCTTATGTACGCATTCGGAGTATAGGTCGGCAAGTTCCGCGGGAAGTAAGCGCTGAAGTAGACTTTTCACTACTGGTACACCCCAACGAAAAAAAACTTTTGCGACAGATGCTGGATTTCAATCGCACCGTATATAACTCCGGAGAGCAATACCGTCCGTCTTTACTTGCTCGGATGCTTTATGAGTTTTCCAAAGATTTCAGTCGTGCCTATAACACATGTTCGGTAAAGCATGCTGAAACTGAAATGCTGCAAGCTGCCAGGATGCTATTATTCCACTGTGTTGCAGAAACTCTTCTGCATGGTCTTCAGCTCCTTGGAATAACACCACCAGAGCGGATGTGAACAATGAGATTTTAGACTTTTGCTTTAACTTATCAACAAATACAACATTTGCGCTTCTTTTGCGGCTAATCTTTTACGAAAATATCATTTATGTCTAAATGGTCGTTATTATTGATGCTTTTTTATGGTGTGGCCACCGAATCATTTGCAGATTATTTTAAATGGGAGATTTTGTATGCTGATAAAGGCTATGGCACTGAGACACTCACCGTTCCAGTTACTTCTATGCGAAAAATAAAATTTGCTGATAAAAAAAACGAGTGTAGGATGGAGAGTTTCTGGATGCGTATTGAAGCAGATTTGCTGTTGGAAGGAAAAACTTTAGTGTGCGTTAACGGTGACGAAAAACGCGTTGTAAGTGTGGTGTGCAGAGACAATCATCGTAACCGCAAATATAATATGCTCAAAGAGCTTTATCCAATTGCAAAAAATGGATTCAGACTTAATCCAAAAATGGGGGCGGATTCTCCGTACTTGGAGTTGCGCTGTTATTTTTGAAAAATTGCAGTTAAAACAAGACTTTCAAAATCGTCTGTACAATTTGAAATGAGGATTCTGCAGCTTTTTTCAAAAAAGCTGAGTGAAGTTTCTGGCCGTTTGCTCCTGCCAAATCACTGAGGCAACGTACCACGAGCGCTGGAATTTCAAATTGCTCTGCAACCTGAGCAACCGCTCCTCCTTCCATTTCAATGGCCTGCGCTCCAAATCTTTCAAACAACGCTTTTCGAGTTTCACCACACTGAAGAAAAACATCTCCGGTCAGTATTGTACCCATCTTGACATCAGGAAGCACTGCATTTATTTTTTTCTTTATTTTCGGATCAATTACAAATTCTAATTCATTTTTCTGTTGCCCCATCGGGATGTTACCTGCCCGGAAAACTTGGAGTTTGCCGTCGTTTAGAGCACCATAATCGTATTGAATCAACGACTTGCCGACAATAACCTCTCCGATTTCCATTTCCGGATCAATTCCTCCCGCGACACCGGAGAAAATAAGCATTTCGCAGTCAAATACTTTAACCAGGAGCGTGGAAACCATTGCTGCATTGACTTTGCCTATACCACATTCGACTACAACCAGGTCATGGGAAGAGTGTTTGCTCTTGAAAAAAGTTCTGCCTCCTACCAGTTGAGCTGAATCTGGAAGCAAATCAAAAAAATGTATTTCTTTAGGAATGGCGCAAAGAATTCCAATTCGCATTGAAAACTCCAGAACAAAAAATTGAATTAAAATAACTTTTTACAAACGGCAGGGAATTCCCGTTTTTCACACCACTCGTATAACTTCCCACTTGGTGGTGTACAGGACGCGGAGATGAAGAATAGTAAAAGGATTACGGGACATAATTCCCAACAGTTCCGAAATGGCAAAGTTCGTGTTATCAAAATTTTGCAGAACTTTATTTTTGGTTCCATTTATTACCTATTATCAGTTATCTCGAAAAGCAACTTAGCAAAATCATTTGTTCCTCCGTCCTGTAGAATTTCATGGAGCCTTTTTCCCATTTTTCCTGGAACACGCAGTTTCCAATATTTCTTCCACCACTCCAAGCCCTGTTCCGCTAAAACATCCTGGGAAACAAATTCTGCGGCATTGTTTTCCTGGATAAACCGAGCATTATCTTCCTGATGCGTTCCCGGAAGTGGAATGAGGATAGTATCTTTTTGCATAATAGCAAGTTCACCAAGAATGCCCATTCCTGCGCGCGTCAGCACTATGTCACTTTTTGCAAGTAAATCCCCCATGCCTTGCTGGACAGTTTCTATCGGATGGTAATCCTGATGAGAAAAACAGGAAGATTCTGGTTTCAAATAATTTTCCCCTCCTGTACCAGTGAGATGTACCACTTGAAAATCAATAAGCAAATGTTTTAGCAACGGAAAAACGGCCTTGTTCAAACCAAGTGCCCCCTGACCTCCGCCTGTGATAAGGATGAGCGGACGCTCCGGATGTAAACCAAAACGCTCATTTGCACGCTCTGCTTTGGCAGAGTATATTTCCTGACGTACAACTGGACCGATTTTGCGTTTCTTAGAAATAGTGGGAAACTGATTCGCAGTACTTTCAAAATAAAAAACAAGGGCATTGCTGACTGGAGCCATCAAGCGGTTAGCGAGTCCGGGACGCAAATCCATTTGCAAAATTATATGTGGGATTCTTAAAAACCAAGCTGCATAAGCTACAGGTACACTCACAAAACTTCCTGCAGAAACAACAACATGTGGGCGAAAATGAAGCAAGTGCATTAAGCCGGCTATTCCACCGCCAAGAATAAACAAAGGATCGATAAAATTGAACCAACTCCAATAACGCCGGAGTTTTCCGGAAGGAATTGCCGCAAACGGAATCTTTGCCTGCTCCACCATTTTTCGTTCAGGCCCATTCTTGCTGCCCAAAAAAAGAAATTTTGCCTCTTTTTTTTGTTTGAGGACTTCCTGCGCCAGGGCGAGCAACGGCAGGGTTGGTCCACCAGAACCTCCACCAGTAAATAAAACTCGAACGGGTTTATCACTCATAGCAAGAGACTCTTTTGGTTTTTTTATAGATTTAGCAACATTGAATGACTATTTTCGAAAAGTGCGACCTGACTGGCAATTTTTTGTTTGTCATAGTCTCACCTGCTGTCATTTAATATTTGCTGCCTCAACGAGTGATTGGGCCTTATTTAATTCAGTTTGTAGAATATTGCTCAATCCCACAGCGTCATTGCAAAAAATCCATTCTACCCCACGGTTAATTTCTCGAAAAAGATTATTTTTTGACTTGGGATAGCCGACTCCAATTTTTTGCCCACAGGCTAAATGCTCCTCTACCAGTTTTTTATCAAGGAGCAGATAATGTCCGCCTAGGCCAGCATACTTTTTAGTTAATGAGATTTTGCTTAACGTTTTTTTATTAAATTCTGCTACCAGAATTTTTGCTGAAGTATCGACGAATTTAATCATTTCCAGCATATTTGGATCCAAGGAAAGTAAATGGAAATCTTTCTTTGGTTCAAAGGCTTCAAACAGTTCTTTCAGTATCCTGTTCTGCTCTTCCGGTTTCGGATAATGCTCTTCTTTGGCCTCAACCATCAAATGCAACTTCCCGCCGTAGCGTTTAAGAACCTCCTCCAATGTTGGAATCTGGGGGCAAAGTTGCTTTAGTTCATCCAATGTTGTGTCTGAAATCCGGATATTTGAACCGTACAATCTCTGCAAATCCGGGTCATGAGAAACGACAGGATACAAGTCTTTTGTCCAGCGAAAATCCATTTCAACACCCCAAATTCCATCTGTTTCAAGCACGTGATCAAACGCAGTCAGAGTGTTTTCAAACACTTTCAAGTTGTCATGCTGTCCACGGTGAGAAATAATTTTACATTTCCTCAAATTTTCTACAGTTGGGGCTTGCTGTGGTATTAGCGCAAAGATCAAGTCACAGACCTGCATCAGGCGGATTTCCAGCCAGGAAGGAAGTTCCATAATAAATTAGAGAGTTATGATTTTATAATTTTCTATACGCCAACATCCAAAATTTCAATACACCTAAACTCCCTGAGGTGGTTCCTCCCAAATTTTCTTTACAAATTTTAGCGGCCTCAATTTTTCAACTATTTTATGAAAAACAGGCCAACTGACGGATTCAAGTTTGATACGGATATCTGCCTCTTTATTTTTTTTGGCAGATGTTTCGGAATTGATTATTGCGACACCAGCGTCTTTTATTATTTTCGTTATTTGAAACAAAATTCCAGTTCCATCAATGACTTGTAAATGAATAATGTGTGAACGTGTTATCTTTTTAGAGATTTTCCAGGCGACATCAATAGGAATTTTATCTGACGGTGGCCGTTTATTTTTACGCATTATTTTGGGACAGTCTGCGAGGTGAATCTCTATTTCCTTGTCTTCGTAGATAAAACCTGTGATTTTGTCTCCGGGAATTGGGAAACAGCATCCTGCCAGTCGAATTAAGGGGCTCTGGACATCTTCGATCAAAAAAATGTTTTTGTCACCGCCGAATATGCTCTCCCAAAATTCTGAGCTTATCATCTCTTTTAAACGACCAGTATTTTCAAACTCAAGCAATTTATATTTTTTGAGAAACTTTTGTAATGGACGTTTTTGTAATCCAATTTCCTGCAGAAATTTGTTGGCTGACAATTTTTCAGCCTGCAATGCCTCTTTCATACCCTTGGATTTAATCCATTTTTCCGCACTCTGATCTTCACCATTATCTCGTAACTTTCGCTCTAATAATGATCGTCCTGAATTTCTAGCGCTAATTACTTTTTGCTGTTCAAGAGCGCGTTTAATATGGGCCCGGCTCTTTGCAGTTTTGACTTGTTCAAGCCATTCCTCCCTGGGCTGAACTCCATGGTCTGTAAGAATCTGCAATGCTTCTCCTGCAAATAACTGACGCTCACGTGGGACCCTTTTATTAGTTGTTCCAACAGAAGAAGGGTTCACCAGAGCACCAATGCAGTGACTGCCAAGATCTGTGTGAATTCCATAAGCAAAATCCAGCACTGTTGCACCTTTTGGAAAAACAAACATGTCTCCTTTTGGACTATAGACCTGAACCTGGTCAGACTGCACATAGCTCATTACTTCGAGCATGCGAACTTCTTTGTCACCTGCCAGCTGATCCAGTTGACTGAGGTATATTCGGTAATAGTCAGCAATCTCGGTTGGGCTTCCTTGCCAATGAGCCATGATCCCATACTGATTATTTTTCAGCATTTCTTTAGAGACAATCTCTATGCATGTCTGCTCACCCTCAATCATTAATTCGGTCTGTATTCCCTCATAACCGTTCCAGAGAGGGTTGCTGATATAATCTCTGATTTTCAATGGAATAACAAAAAAACTGGTATGCAGTATTCCCAATGCTTGAAAACAGGCCAAACTGTTTTCGACAATAATTCTGAATCCCTTCAAAACATGATCTACAGGGCCTCTTTCCTGAATTCTGGAAGCAGGATGAACAAAAAGCGGTTCAATTTTATGATATGCAAAATTTTGATTTTCAAGGTTTTTTAGCAAAGAAAACTTCATTGTATTAATCGTTGAAATACGGGCTTTTATTAATTCATCAATATCCGCCAAGGTCCTCTGATATCTTTTGGGGTATAGTAGCTTGAAGCAAAGTTCTGTGTGTTCCTGACAAATCTGGGTCAATCCCAGACGTTCGGCTAATGGCACGTATACATTTAAAGTTTCAAGACTGATTCGCCGTTGTTTATCACGAGGCATGGCCTCCATGTCTCTCATGTTATCGAGTCGGTCAAACAGCTTGATCAGCAATGCGCGTACATCCTGCGCCATGGTTTTCAGCATTCGCTGGTATGTTGCATCCAGATCATCCCTTGCCCGGTTTTTTGAGCTTTCCGGATTTTTAATTTTAGTTAACCCCTTGACAATATCAGCATACCAGGCCCCATAGCGCTTATGGATGTCTTTGTGGGTAATCTTTGTGTCTTCAATAATATCATGTAGAAGTGCTGCAATAACGGTTGGAGCATCCAGTCCTGCTCGACAGATATAGTTCGCCACACGAAGTGGATGTATAATGACTGGCTGCCCTGATTTACGTCTATGATGTTCTTGGTGTTTCCGGAGATCAAAAATTGCTTGTTCAAGCAGTTCAGAATCTTCGCCAGTACCATATTTCTGCACGTAGCTCCGAATTTGCTTAACCAACTTTGCAATCAAGGTATTATCGCTTGCTGAAATAGCTATCTTTTTAGTGCCGAGCATATTTACTGTTTGGAGCATACTATTACTGTGGTTGAAAACGTCTTGTTTGATCATCTCCACTGCAGTAACGCAAAGGTGATTCAATTCTGACCGGCTTCCAACCTACTTCAAAACGCTTTTCCCACAAAGATTTCCTTATTTCCCGGAACAGGTCAAAACTGTCCGGATCAACCCAGAAAAAAAAGTAGTTTTCCTCTGTAGGATATTTTTTCATCAAAGTTTGCATTAATCCATTGTGCTGAGAAACCTGATGCCACCATTGTCCTGCTCCAGGTGAAGGGAAAAATTCCAGACAGTGTGCATGTCCACCACCGGCTGTGAGTTCAATGGAATATTGATCCAGGCTGATGTTTGTCGGTAAAGGGTCACTGCCAGAGAGATATTTTTTTAGCCTTTGATAAACTAATGCACGATCAAAGAACAATAAACGGTCATTTCGCAACAAAAGCAATAGATTGTTTTTTTGTGAAACATGTGACCAGGGAATTTTTAGTTTTTCAATATTTTCTATGGATTGTTCTGTTGTTGGTACTTGTTCACTTTTTTCTAATAACGAAAACATAGCCATGAACACTGCTAGAATAACAAGAATTCCTACATTGTTGGAAACAATATCCACCAAAGAATCCAAGTTTATAAAACCTTGTAAGTCACCTAAATATCCTCGTTTATTACGCATTAAGTCTCATCTTGCTGAGATTCTTCTTCATTTTCACTTTCTACAGACTCTGCCTCATCTGACGATGTAGATGCGACCTCTTCTGCTGAATCAGGTTCTCCATCTTTCTGAAATTCTTCTTCATTTTTTTCACTTTGCCTGAATGCCTCACGAGCTTGTACCTTCTTTTTTTCTTCAATAGAGTGCTGATATTTATTGAACCAATTTGTTACTTTTTCTGCCAAATCCGGACGTTTGATACGAACGCAAAGGTCAACTAATTTTTTCAGCGTGCTGTTTTGCGGCTCGATCCTGATTGCCTGTTCATAATAACTAATGGCCTCTTTAAAATTTCCTTTTGTTTCAGCCTCCTCCGCTAAACTAATTTTCTCCTGAACTTTACCTTTAATCTCTTTTTTCTTGAATGCTTCCAGCATCTTTTCCAGTTCTATTGTTCTATTTTCATTTTTCAGTATCCGGTTGAGGCTGATCGCTTTTTGAATCAGGTTTTTGCTAGCGGCAATGTTTAGAGCTTTGTCAATTGCCAGTAATGCATTTTTAGGATCCTTTTTTTTAAGATAGTTTCCTGAGACCATCAAATACGCAGCATGAATTGATTTAATCCCTTCACGGGCCTCTTTATTTTGACGGTTTATGTGTAAAATTCGTCTAAAAATTTCAAATGCATTATCCCATAATTTTTTTTCTACATTATACTGGGCGATTTTGTTCAGCAGTTCTTCGGATGTGATCTCTGGCACAAGGGGTTCATAAATTTCAATAGCTTTTTTCTCATGACCTTCCTCATAAAGTTTTTCTGCTTTTTCCAAGATTGCACTGATATCATAATTCCCTTTGGACCTCTCAAGGAGCTTGAAGGTTGTGAAAAAGCAAACGCGTGACTGCTGGATCATTCCTTTCCGTTTGAGGAGGATCCCCATGTTAACATTAGTGTAGCGGTGATTCGGATTGCTGCCTAGAATGCCCTGAAAAGTTTTTATTGCTTTGTTGGTATCACCATCAAGTGAAATTGCAAGCACCAGGAAGCAACGCAGATCGACATTCCCTTTTTCACGCATAAGCAGGCGTTTAAACAAACGCTGAGCGATGTCGCCAATTCTTTGCTGCAAACAATAAATACCTAAAGTGAAACAGGCTTCCTTTTCTTCCTTGCTTTCAGCCTCAAGATTGGAAACGATGTATTTAAAAGTTTGCGAAGGATTAATTTTGTTTGTTTCATCGGAACTTTCGTCTCCATCCTTCTCATCATCAGCTTTGACTTCCGTTTTATCGTCCTCTTTGCTCCCGTCCACAGGTATTTCTCCTGTATCTTCTTGTTTCCCTGCACCCCCATCCTCACTAACTTCTTCCGGGTCATTCACAAAATTCTGCTGCATCTCAATTAATTTATCTAGTCCCTCTTTAATGTCAGGCAGCACAAAGTCGGACATTTTTTCAAACTCATCAATGGCAGAGACAGCCGTGCCATCAGCGACTTCGAGTTTTGCTACAGATGCAGCCAAATTATAAAAAGCATATTTAAAATCAGGATCATGCTTCAGGCAGTAGTGGTACATATTTTTTGCTTGTTTCCAGTCATGCTTCTTGCGATATGTGTTTCCTAGGATATTAGCCAGCTCTACGTTTTTTGGATCCATTTGCAGGACATTTACACCTAAACTTATCATCCCGTCAGGATTCCCGCCACCCTGCATTTCCTGGAACAGTCTGGTAACAGTTTCTGAAGCAAACTTGGGATTCAATTCCAGTGCTTTGTTAAATTCTACTGCCGCCCAGTCATAGAAGTTTTTTTCCAGTAGGCTTTCAGCATGGGCAAGAATGGCTTGTACCTCCTTGTCTGAATCTGCAGAACTAAAAATTTTTTTAAGTAGTTCCATATGTGTTATGATATCTGTGAAATCAATTTAGCTGTCGTAGTCATCCTGAACCTTTGCTGCCACGTTCAAGCATCATCATAACCGAAGGTGATGAGATTGTAAATTCCAGTTTGCAGAAAATGCTCATTTTAAACAATGATTTGATCATTTTGAAGAAAATAGTAGATTAAGAAGTTCTGAAAAGAAATTCATGCCTTTGACTCTAAACTGGAAATTACTAAAAAAAAATCAAAAATTTTCAGAAAAGACTTGCGAAAACCAAGCCTGATATGGCATTTTTAAGCGGAGCATTTACGGGAAATGATAAAACTAAAATTTGGCAAGATTTTCATTTCAAGTATACATCCCGTTTCAGTAAGTAATTCTGTTTCTGGTAAAGAGAAACGTCGAAGCTGAGGAGCAATGGCAGAAAAGCCTGGGGAACATAAAATAGAACTATCTGACGAAGATAGTCCGAATGATATTTTGAATGAACCAGGTGACGCAGATCTGTTTGATAATGAACTAAGCGGTGATGATTCTTCTGATGGACTTGCTAATGTAGATTTGGCTGATACATTGCCGAATGTCGAAGAAATTGATAGTGGTCCGGATGACGAGGAAATAGATCTTGGCATGGACGAGATTGGAAATCTTATTGAAGACTTAAAATTAGATGTTCATGACGACGATGAAACTGTTGCATCTGGAGAAGGAGAAGAAGATATGGTTTTTGAAGAGGAAGAAGCTGAAGATGAAAACAACGATTCAGTAGAAAGCTTGCTTGATGAACTGGGTGGAGACGAAAGTAAAGAAGATACTGGTTCGGATGCTTCGTCTGAGGTTGAAATTACCGGAGAAGGAGAAGTGGCTTCTGAATCAGATGAATCAGAGTCAATTGACGATGAAGAAAGTTCTGGAGAAAGCACTGAAACAGAAGACTTAGAATTGCCGGATGATTTGGATTTATCCGATGATTTGGAGGAAATGACAGAATCGTCAGATGGGGCAGAATCTGTAGAAAATGAAACGGTAGAAGAATCTACTCCTGAAAATGGAGAACCTGATTCAACGGAAGAGGTCGCTTCTACATCGTCGGATGAAGCAGAATCTGTGGAAAATGAAACGGTAGAAGAATCTGCTCCTGAAGATGGAGAACCTGATTCAGTAGAAGAGATCGTATCCACATCGAAAGATAAGGCAGAGTCTGTAGAAAGTAAAAATGTAGAAGAATCTGCTCCTGAAGATGGAGAACCTGATTCAGCAGAAGAGGTTGTATCTACAGAAGAAGCAGATGAAAGTTCTGTCCCTGTGGAAGAAAATTCGGAGTCGTCTGATGTTATGGAGATGCTGCATGATCCTGAGATTACTGAAGAGAGTGAAGGAGAAGATACAGAGGAAATGGAACTTGGAATGGATGCTTTGGATGACGTGGAAGAAACTGAGCTCACTGTCCTTGATCAAGAAGACAATGAGATCGAACTTGCTGATTCAGAAGAACCTGAAACAGAAGATTCTAATGAAGAAACTGCAACAGAGTGGTTTGCTGACGCTGAAACAAAAGCAGATACTATGAATGAGCTTAAGGAAATGGGCGAAAAAATGGATGCTCTTGAATCGACAGAAGAAGAATTTGCAGTTCTTGATGAAAAATTAGATCAAATTTCATCTAAGGTTGATGAGGTATTGGAACTAGAACGTGATGAAGAACGAGCACAAACAACATCGGACATTTCTAGTCAGTTGAATGCTGATACTGGTTCTTCTTCCGATTCTTCCAACATCATATCCAAGATCATCCATAAGGCAGGCGAAGTTTTACATGAAGAGATTTCTTCAATTGAAAACACTGAGATTGAGATACCACATGAAACGGTAGTAGCAGAAATGTCAGAGGCTCCTTCAGGCTCTGACATGCTGTTAAATTTCAT
>JAKUUI010000129.1 GCA_022448485.1 SAR324 cluster bacterium | reverse complement strand
GATAATTTTTTACATTGCCAGTAGAGCACACCATGCAGATATAGGCGGAATTTCTCCAGGATCGATGCCACCTTTTTCCCGTGAATTAAAAGAAGAAGGTGCTTGTATCAAAACTTTCAAAGTGGTGGAAAACGGAATTTTCAATGAAGACGGAATTACCGAATTGCTTCAAGCGCCCGGAAAAATAGTACGTAATCCGGGGGAGCCGGCGATCAGCGGAACCCGATTGCTTTCGGACAACCTTTCCGATCTCAAAGCACAAGTTGCTGCAAATCAGCGCGGAATTGATTTGCTTTTGGAAATGGTAGAGCACTATTCATCGGAAGATGTGCCTGGTCTGCCGATTGTACAGGCATATATGCACCATATCCAAAATAATGCCGAAGAAGCAGTACGTAATATGCTCAAGGAGCTCTCTGAAAGGGAAGGTTTGGCGGAAGTAGATACGGTTGCAGCAAAGGATTATCTGGATGACGGCAGTGAAATAGTTTTGCATCTCACTATAGATCGAAGAGACGGCAGTGCGATTTTCGATTTTACCGGAACAGGACCTGAGCTTTGGGGCAACCTGAATGCACCAAGAGCAGTAACTCATTCAGCGATTTTGTACAGTTTGCGCTGTTTGATAGATCAGGAAATTCCGCTCAATCAAGGCTGCCTGAACCCGATTGAGGTGATTATTGAAGACGGTTCATTGCTGGCTCCATCTGAAAATGCTGCTGTGGTCGGAGGTAATGTTTTGACTTCTCAGCGAATCACGGATGTAATTCTCAAAGCATTCCGTGCCTGCGCGGCTTCGCAGGGCTGCATGAACAATTTCACATTCGGCAACGAAAATTTCGGCTATTACGAAACCATTGGCGGTGGCGCGGGAGCCGGTCCGGAATGGCACGGTCAATCCGGAGTTCACACCCACATGACCAATACACGAATCACTGATCCGGAAATTCTGGAACGGCGTTATCCTGTGATGTTGCGTGAATTTTCCATCCGAAAAAATTCAGGCGGTTCCGGAAAGTTTAAAGGCGGTGATGGACTCGTGCGGGAAGTCGAATTTTTGGAACCGCTCAATGCGGCGATCCTCTCCGAACGCCGCGTTCACCGGCCTTACGGACTTAACGGTGGTGATTCCGGAAAAAGCGGGCGCAATCTTTTTTTCCGTAAAGACGGAACAACGCTGTTTCTTGGTGGTAAAAATGAAATCCGCGCAGAATCCGGAGACCGAATCCGTATCGAAACTCCTGGAGGAGGCGGGTTTGGGAAAGCGGATTCCTGATTAACTGACTTGAAGATCAAGAAGCGGTGCATACTGCTGTCCGGAATACATGTCGGTTTCTCCTGGATTGCCCTGAATTCGTGGCCGTGGAAACGAAAACTTGATGGCACGGGCTGCGGAGATTTCAACGAAAATTATAGAATCTTCCGGAATATGGTATGTTCCGGCAACCCATTCTTTTGTCAGTACTTTTGCGAAAACAGCTCTTTCGAAATCCTCGTCATCTGCAAAAACAATATCGAATGTAATCCAGAATGGGCCTGCGTTTTTTGAGCGAATCAATTTTGCTAATTCTCCCAGAAGGACGGGCTCTCTCATCAGATGTTCTCCAGTTCAAAACGAAACGGAGATAAAGGAGATTCCGGAATGAGCACATGATTCAGCGTAAAACGATAGGTTGGACCACGGTCTATTTCCGGCGGTGAAAAAGGAAACGCGATGCCGCTGATGAAACCATCCCACTCAGGAATCGGCCAATGCGAAGCAGCATGAGTCACAAATCTGGCCACGTCATTGGCAAGCGTTTGATAAGGCGCGGTTATTGTGAACAAGAGTCCGATTTCATGAGGCATTTCTTCAGGATTCGGCTCAAACTCTCCCATCACTGCATTTCTACCGTACTGCGAAATATCGAGCCGCACCTCCTGTCCAAAAGTTTTGCCGGTCAATTCTTTGAGGCGCTCATTAAAAAATACCTTCATTTCCTCCAGCCACGAATCGACTCGTGCCAAAATGTAGGGGTCACGAACTCCACCGATGGAGACGGTTTGGAAACCGGATAAAGTGGCTCCTTCCAGTTTGAGGGTATAACGCTCCGGACGAAACACGGAGCCCTCGACACGAGTCTTACGCTCGGAAACTGCATGATAATTTGCTTTTTGTGTATCAAGCATTCCGCAAGGTTCGCGAATCAAAAACGGATCGGCGTTTTCATAAAGTGTGTGTGAAGCTAAACTGAGCGGTGTGCATGACGCGTCAAGAGCTAAAGGTTCAACGCTGAATCCGTTATCGTCTATCTCCGCGTAAACGCCATCAGCTTGTGTGCTGGTGGAACAAATCGCACCGCATTCGATCGTTTTCGCACAATGCCAGACCGGCCCCGGAAGGAAACCACGCATCAACGGAAGTGCAGAGAAAAGTGCTGTGTCAGAGGCTCGTCCGCAGAGAATCACGTCACACTTTTCTTCCAGCAAATGCACAATCGGTTCATGCCCCATCATGGCCACAATGTGGGTGCAGTCGAGGATTGTCTGTTCATTAATTTCCGGTGCTCCCGGAAGCGCTTCAATATGTCCGGACTGAAACGCCTGTGCCATTAATTCCGGATTTTGCTCAGAATAAACTCTTCCAAGTTTAATACTCAGACCTTCTTCACGAGCAATTTCAAGCGTCATTTCCCGCATCCAGTCTACTCCGTAATCAACTCCGGATGTTCCGCAGGAACCGATAATCAACGGGACTTTCAAACTGTCACGGGCCAGCAACAAACGTCGCAAATCCTGTAAAATTGCACGGCGTGACATTTTTGGAGTTGCGGAACCGAGATAGAATGGACCGGAATCAGTTGAACCTGCATCGCAGGCAATCACATCGGGTTTTAGTAAAATTCCGCGTTTCAGTGATTGATCCAAAAAACCCATGCCCAATGCACCGGTAGGGCTGATCAGCGAAATACGAGAAGCTGTCATACACAATTGTTACTTGCGTTTGTTTGCCAGCCAATCCTTGAGGAGAGGGAAAAGAATAAAGACTACTGCAGAACAAATCAGAGCCAGAGTCATTGGGCGTTCCCAGATAAATTCTATTCCGTTTGCATTACGCATTGCACGTCCAAGATTGTCCTCGAACATTTGACCCAGCACAAAACCAATCAGCAGCGGAGGCAAGGGATAATCTGCAAATCTCAAGATAATGGCCAAGACACCAAAACCCAACAATAAAAGTAGTTCTGTTGAATTGTTCTGACCAATGTACGCTCCTGCCATGGCGAAAAACAGGACAAATGGAATCAAATAACCTCGTGGAATTGCCAGCAGCCTGGCAATGTAGGGAACCAGCGGCAGATTAAGTACTAGAAGGACTATGTTGCCGAAGTACATTGACATGATCACAGACCAGAAAACTTCCGGCCGCTCCTGCAAGAGTTGTGGTCCTGGCTGCAGATTGAGGGCAATAAAAGCTCCCAACAATACAGCAGTCGTTCCGGAACCGGGAATTCCAAGAGTCAGCAACGGCACGAAGGAACCTGTACTGGCCGCATTGTTTGCAGTTTCTGGTGCGGCTAAACCTTTGATGGAGCCTTTACCGAATTCTTCACGTTCTTCCGGACTGGCAAGGTTCCTCTCTACTGCATAACCGAGGAATGAAGCAATTGTAGCGCCTGTTCCGGGCATTACTCCAATCAGGAATCCTTGAATTGACTGCCTTCCGATTACCGGTGCAATGGCTTTGGCTTCTTTGAGGTTAATGCGAAGGTTTGATATTTCCTGGGATTTTTTGGAACTGCTTTTTTTACTGCGAATTTTGTCTATTGCCAGAAAAAATGCTTCCGGAACAGCAAACAAACCCATTGCAAGAGTGACAAAGTTAATTCCACTCTGTAAATCCATTATGCCCAGGGTAAATCGTGGTGCATGGAAAAGCGACGACTCCCCAACTGTGGCCAACATCAATCCTAGAAGTGTCATCATGACTGCTTTGAGCACTTTACCTTTACCGGCAAAAGCAGAAACTGCGGACAAACCGAGAAGCATCAGGGCAAAGTATTCTGCGGACCAAAATAAAATTGCAAAGCTGGCCAATGCAGGTGCAAAAAACATTAACAACACCACACCAATAGTTCCTCCGGAAAAAGAGGAAATTGCCGCAATTGTTAAGGCCTTGCCT
>JAKUUI010000128.1 GCA_022448485.1 SAR324 cluster bacterium | reverse complement strand
GTCTGGAAAATGTCGTAGTCATTGCGGATGACGGAAAAAAGGGCTGCGCCAGGCTTGCACCTTATGACAGAATAATAGTAACTGCGGCTGCTTATCAAGTTCCACCGCAACTGAAAGATCAGCTTGCCGTTGGAGGATTCCTCGTTGCTCCAGTTGGTGCTACGCACGGCTGCGAGATGATCAAGTTATGTAAAACCTCCCCGGAACATTTTCAAACCAGCTCTCACGGCCTTTTTTCCTTTGTCCCCCTGGTCTGAAAATTCTTACAGAATGTATAATTAAGGTCCTGCCGAGTTAGGCGATAACCATAACCCGGAAAATCAAAACATAGGGGAAATGTTTCAAATCTTTTACTCAAACTGGACGGTGATCTGGATCCCGGATCACGTCCTGGATGACAAGAGAAAACTTTTTCAGTGAGTCATATTAAACGTGTAGTTAAAAATATTTGCTTCACAGTACAAATTTAAATAAATTCAATTGGTTGATAAAATCGCAAAAAGTTTAATTTTTTTAATGAGTAATTAAGAGAAAAATTTTGAATTTAGTACTTGACATTTTTTTCGAAAACACTAAACTATACCCTAATAAATAACTTAGCCTGATGGTGGTTTTGAACATTAAATTTAATTATCTGTATATTTAAACTAAGTTTTTCGTTTCGAAGAGCATTATAGTGATTGATTTGTTTGCACTTTGTATTTTTAAGAACTATTATGGAAGCGAGAAAGTGCAGGAAACCGATCAAAATTGTAAATAAATAAGGAGGGCTGATGCCAAGTTATGTAATCACAGAGAAATGTGACAGTTGTGCCGGTCAGGATAAGACTGCCTGCATGTATATTTGTCCACACGATTTGATGGCTTTGAAAGAGCAAGTGGATCCGATTACCAAAAAAGTCATTGTAAATCCGGAGACCAACAATCCTGTAATGAAAGCCGTGAATCAGGAGCCGGTGCAGTGCTGGGAATGTTACAGTTGTGTAAAGATCTGCCCGCAGCAAGCAATCAGCATCCGCTGTTATGCAGATTTTGCCCCTTTGGGAGGAGAAGTAATACCCATGCTGGGTTCCGACAGTATTATGTGGACGGTCAAGTTTCGTAACGGAAACATCAAACGTTTCAAGTTCCCGGTACGTACTGTTGAAGCTGGAAGCGTGGATATTTTTGCAGGAGTTGGAGAAGCTAAAGCAGATATTTCGCGTATCAAAGCTCCTGGGCTTTACACCCAACACGCAAATGGTGATCCTAGAACAGCCATCACACCTGCATAGGCTGCATTAAAATCAATGAATTACAGAGAGTTGAAATATGGAACCAAAAGTAAATAATTGGGAATTTTGTAAAAAACCGGAAATTGTGGTACACGAAACTGATTTGCTTCTGATCGGCGGAGGTATGGCAGCTTGCGGTACTGCATACGAAGCAGACCGCTGGGCAACACCGGAAGGGTTGCGTATCACGATGGTGGACAAGGCGGCAACCGACCGCAGCGGTGCAGTGGCCATGGGACTTTCCGCAATCAATACCTACCTTGGCGAAAACAGCCCTGAAGACTATGTACGTTATGTCCGCAATGACTTGATGGGAATTACCCGTGAAGATTTGACATTTGACCTCGGACGTGTTGTGGATGATTCCGTTCATCTTTTTGAAGATTGGGGACTTCCAATCTGGAAGAAAGATGAGGAGGGAAAACGCCTTGACGGTGCTCAAGCGCAGAGAGAGGAAATGCCGTCCTTAAGAGACGGAGGGAATCCTGTACGTTCCGGACGCTGGCAAATCATGATTAACGGCGAATCCTACAAAGTGATTGTTGCAGAAGCTGCCAAGCTTGCTTTGGAAAACAACCGTAAAGCAACCGGAGTTGATCAAAATCATTTTGAGCGGATTTTTATTGTCAAACTGCTAATGGATCAAAATGATCCTAAGAAAGTAGCCGGTGCAGTTGGCTTCAGTGTACGTGAACATAAAATTTATATTTTTAAATGCAAGACCGCCCTGCTTGGAACAGGAGGATGCGTAAACGTTTTTAAAACACGTGCCACTGCAGAAGGACAGGGACGTGCCTGGTTCCCAGTTTGGAACTCCGGTTCAAATTATGCCATGGCCGCAGAGTCCGGGGCAGAGATGACGATGATGGAAAATAGATTTGTTCCTGCGCGTTTCAAGGACGGTTACGGTCCGGTCGGGGCGTGGTTCCTGCTCTTCAAGGCAAAAGCAACCAATGCACTTGGAGAAGATTACTGTGCGACGAATCTGGAAGAAAGCCGCAAGCTTTATGGTAAGTATGTGGATTCACTTGGAACCTGTATGCGTAATCACATGATGATGATTGACATGAAGGCCGGAAAAGGTCCGATCAAGATTCATACGGATGTTGCTCTCCAAAAACTTTCAGAGACAATGAGCAAAAAGGAAATCAAACACCTTGAAGCGGAAGCCTGGGAAGATTTCTTGGACATGACCATCGCACAGGCCGGAGTCTGGGCAGCAAACAATATGGAACCGGAAAAAGTTCCGTCAGAATTGATGCCCTCAGAACCTTATTTGCTGGGTTCTCACGCAGGATGTGCAGGATTGTGGACCAGTGGTCCTGAAGATTTTGGACCGGATGAGTATTCCTGGGGCTATAATCGGATGACCACAGTCAATGGACTCTTTACTGCAGGAGACGGTGTTGGAGCTTCTGGACACAAGTTTTCTTCCGGTTCCCATGCAGAAGGACGGATCTGTGGTAAGAACATGACCTCTTACTGTCTTGACACAAAAGGTGAAGATGTTTCTTTTAGTGAGGATCATGACGAGTTAGCTAAGGAAATCTACATGCCGATGGAAACCTTTGCCAAGTACAGCAACTATACTACCGACCCCAACATCAACCCACACTACATTCGTCCGGGAATGATGCAGCAGCGCCTGCAGAAAGTGATGGATGAATATGTCGGCGGTGTTGGAACCTGGTACATGACCAGCAAAAGCATGTTGGAAGAGGGGTTCAAATACCTGGACATGGTCAAAGAGGATTCCCTGCACATGGCTGCAGAAAATCTCCACGAATTGTTGAGAGCATGGGAAAACTTTCACCGTATTCTTGCCGGAGAGGCACATGCACGCCATATCCATTTCCGGGAAGAAACCCGCTATCCGGGGTATTACTACCGAGGTGATTTCCTGGCAATTGACGATGAAAACTGGAAGTGCTTCGTCAATTCCACTTACGATAAGGAAACCGGTGAGTGGAATGTGTTCAAACGGGAATATCACCAGTTGATTCCCTAAGCTAAATCTTCTGGATGGAAGTTTTCTTGATTTCCTTCCATCCGGAATTGTTTTCAGGATCGTTTCCACACTAATTAACCTGCCTATTTGATGATCCTGTAATCTGCATGCCCCAAAGTTTACACTAAGGATTTAAAGCAATTAATTCTGAGGCAAGTTAATGAATGACCAAGGTAAAATATTAGTGATCGGCGGTGGAATCAGCGGTATCACGACGGCCCTTGAGGCCTCTGAGGTTGGCCGGGATGTGATCCTCGTCGAAAAATCTCCAACCCTCGGTGGGCGAGTTTCCGGATTCCATCAGTATTTTCCCAAACTTTGTCCTCCAACCTGCGGACTTGAAATTAATTACAGACGTTTGCGTGCCAATCCTCGTGTTCAAGTTTACACCAACTCTGAAGTCCTTTCGGTTTCCGGAGAAGCAGGGAATTTCAAAATCAAAGTCCGGAAAAATCCAACTTTTGTGAATGAAAAATGTGTGGCCTGTGACCACTGCACTGCGGTTTGTCCATCAGATAGAAGCAACGATTTCAATGCAGGTATGGACAAAACCAAAGCGATTTTCCTGCCCAACAAAATGGCCTATCCTCCCAGATACGTGATTGACCGTCCGGCCTGTGAACCGGGATGCAGCAAATGTGTGGCAGCCTGCAAGTACGGTGCGATCGATCTTGATATGAAGACGCAGGAAATAGAATTGGAAGTCGCCTCGGTCGTGGTAGCAACCGGCTGGAGACCTTACGATGCCTCGAAACTCACCAACATGGGTTTTCCCAGCGTTCCAAATGTGATTAACAATATCATGATGGAACGACTTGCCTCCGTCAGCGGCCCCACCAAAGGTAAAATTTTACGCCCATCAGACCAGAAGCCGGTAGAAAGCGTAGTCTTTGTGCAGTGCGCCGGTTCCAGAGACGAAAACCACCTGCCTTATTGTTCCTCGATTTGCTGTCTTGGCTCGCTGAAACACGCAAAATATGTCCTGGAGCAAAATC
>JAKUUI010000127.1 GCA_022448485.1 SAR324 cluster bacterium | reverse complement strand
GCGTGGATTAAGGTCTCCTCCAGCAAATTCATGCAAAAAATCCTCATGCTTCGCTATTTCAGAAAGAGACAATGTGCTGTTAAGCTGTTCCTCTTCATCGGGAACCCGTAAACCTTCTTCTTCAAGTGGCGGAAGTTCTTCCAGTTCATCCTCTTCAATTTCAATTTCAAGATCTTCCTCTTCCTCCGATTCTGTAACAAAATCACCAAAATCGTCATCGACTTCGATCTCATCATCAGTCACCGTCAAACTCTTTTCTGCTTCAGCAATTGTTTCCAGTGTTGCTTCATCTTTCAGTTCCATTTGAAAATCCTCCCCTGTTACTTCTTCAATGTAGGCCTTAAGTTGAATCTGTTTTTTCGGTGAAATACCAGCAAAATGAACGGCCGCCTGAAAATACCATTCAATTGGCCAGCACCACCGAACATTGCCCTCCAGTTCAAAACCATGTTCAAAAGCTAAGGTGACAGTTTCACCATCTGACATGGATTTTTCGCAATTAAAGCGGCATCCATTAAGTGAAATATCAAGTCCAGTCGCCACAGGGTCAGACCATTCGGCTGTCCGCACCTCAAAGGTGGATTCAAACGAAACTCGTGTATATTGTCTCCGATCAGCTGTTGGCATATATGAAACTAAATTATTGTTTGACAGTCTCGCAAAAAATTATCACTCCAGCGAAACCATGGATTGATATAGGTGATATTAGAGCACCGTTACAAAATTTTCTGGAATGTTAGCTTTAACACTTTCTCGTCAATCTGTAAAGCATGAGGATAAATATAACTCAATACCAAGTGAATTATTAAGTAATGCAAATCTGCAAACCTTATAAAATCTCATTTTTCGGGCCTTGTTAGACTCGCACATAAATCAGCATGAAGCACACAGAAATGAGCAATAATATTTGAGTCGATAATTGTGCAGGGAGCAGTCAGCCTGCATTTTACTTTATTAATTTGTCTATTGAAAACGATTGACTATTTTCAGACGATCTTTACCAGATTTCCCCAATTCACGGGCAGCCAGAGAAATACGATTATCTGTATTCAGTCCCTGCCAGTAAATATCTGCAATTTGTTCTGCATCACCTTCCAGCGGCAGCATGATTGGATCACCGTGAAAAGACGGAAGGGGATTACCGTCACCCATATATGTAGTCAAGCAATATCCGTATCCCGGAGGGATTTTGCAATAGCGGTAATAATGATGCTCAGAATGCTCAGCCGAAAAATCACTTTTGCTGATTTTAGCCAAAGCCATTGAAGACTCTTTCAGCTCAATAAATCCGGAAATACGGGGCGTATAATTCGGTGCATCCGGTTCATGCTTTTCTGTGTGCAGAGAAGTACAAAAACTCTCACCCTGCATCAAACCCTCACAAATCGTATCGGTCTGGCTTCCGTTGCTGACAACAATCCGGTTATCTACATCCCGCATGGCGTTGTAAATAATCAGCGTTGGATCTTCCACCAGTGAAGGATTTGCTGCTTCGGTCCGCAAAATTCCGTTTTCGTTCCTGAAAATCCGATTTCTGCTGTTTGAACTGCGGCCCATTATCCAGTAAATCACAATCCAAGAATTTTCATGGTTTCGTCCAATCACAATTCCACGTCCCGGATAAACGTTTTCTGCAATGTGATTCGTGAAATTTCGTCCGGCAAGTTCTTTGTGCAAATTAGTATTCGTATAGTTCAAATTGTTCGTGGTGCAATTCTTCTGATAATTTAAAGCTAATGCTTCGCCCCATTTCATCTTCCAGTGATTTGACTGCTTCCTGCTCTTCCTCCTGTATATATTTAAAAACATCAGAGTGCAAAAATATTGCGATGGATCCCTTTGTGTTTCGACGGCAACTGCGCCGGACTTCGCGGAAGGCTTCATAACAGACTGTAGATGCAGATTTTATTTGTCCAGTTCCATCACAATATGGACACGGATCACAAAGATAGCGGCTAAGATTTTCACGATCACGTTTGCGCGTCATTTCAACGAGACCCATTTCGCTAATTTGCAAAATTTTGCTGCGTGCCTTATCAGAGCGCAGGTGGTCTTTGAGAGTCTGATAAACCATTTGCTGATGCTGCTGAGATTCCATATCGATGAAATCGATAATGATAATTCCGCCAATATTGCGCAACTGCAGCTGGTAAACGATTTCCTCTGCCGCCTCAATGTTGGTACGCAAAATAGTTTTTTCATGACTTTCTTTACCGACAAATCTCCCTGTATTCACATCAACTGCAGTGAGAGCTTCAGTCTGGTCAATGACAAGATGTCCTCCGGAGCGCAGCCAGACTTTATTTCCTAGTGCACGATCAATTTCATTCTCAATTCCGTAATGATCAAAAACAGGTTCCGTTTTTGTATAATTTTCAATTACAGAACCATATCGCGGCAAGTAAGAGCGCACGAACTGACGAACTTTCTGAAACTGACTTTTGTCGTCAACAACTAATTTGCGGATATCAGCTGAAAAAAGATCTCGGATCGTCCGGAAAATTACATTTAGATCTGAATGCAAAAGAGCTGGAGCAGGCAGGGTATTGTATTTTTCCAGGATATCATCCCAAATAGAAACCAGGTAGTTGATGTCAGAATGTAAATCTTCTTCACTGTGTCCTTCGGCAACCGTCCGGATAATGAATCCTGCATTTTCCGGCCGGAGACGATCCACAATTTCCCTCAGACGGTCTCGTTCCTTGTCCTGGCTAATTTGACGGGAAACCCCGAGGGTTTGTGAGGTTGGCAAATAAACAAGATTTCTTCCCGGAATGGAGACGTGGTTGGTAATGCGGGCCCCCTTTGTGCCAATTGGACCTTTTGAGACTTGTACCAGCAAGTCCTGTCCTTCTTGAATCAGCTGCCTAATTTTATGCTGTTCTCCATTATTCTTCGTGGTGTTTCCATGTATTTCATGTTCCGGAAGAATGTCATCGATATGTAAAAATGCCGCCCGCTCTGTGCCAATGTCAATAAAAGCGGACTCCATTCCAGGCAGAACATTCAATACCTTGCCCTTGTAAATATTGTCCACAACACGTGTTGTTTTTTCACGTTCGTGGTGCAGTTCGGAAAGTACACCGTCTTCCATTACTGCAACCCGCGTCTCATGCGAAGTGTGATTTATGATAATTTCTTTAGCCATAAAATAATTAAGTATTAAGAATTATTATTTCTCTCATTTCCTGCACTGCTTGAGAAATACCGACAAAAATTGCCCGGCTGACAATACTGTGTCCGATGTTTAATTCACGTAAATGCGGCAGGCCGCAGATTCGTTGAGTGTTGATGTAATTGAGCCCATGTCCGGCATTTACCTGTAGTTTTTCCTGATGAGCCAATTCTGCTGCAGAAACCAGTCGTTCATATTCATTGTCCCTTTCTGCGCTTTTTACTGCATTGGCATAGCAGCCTGTGTGCAATTCAACATCTTCAGCACCAACTTTTTTACTTGCCTTGATTTGTTCAGTATCCGGATCTATGAATAAACTTACCCGGATTCCTGCATCCCGGAGTTGTTCAATTCCTTTGTGCATTATTGCTGCAGAACCGACAACATCCAGTCCACCTTCGGTTGTGACCTCTTCCCGTTTTTCCGGAACGAGAGTGACAATATTAGGACGAATATCCAGGGCTATTGTAAACATTTCTGCTGTTGCCGCCATTTCGAGGTTCAGACGCGTTTGCACTGTTTCACGTAAAATCCTGACGTCACGTTCGATAATGTGCCGCCGGTCTTCGCGTAGATGAATCGTGATCCCATCTGCACCAGCCAATTCCACAAGTCCTGCTGCAGTAACTGGATCTGGTTCGCTAATTTGACGTGCCTGCCTGACAGTAGCAACATGATCGATATTAATGTGTAAAGCAATCATTTAATTAGGTTGATGTTTCACGATAACATGTAGACAGTTTTCTGTATCAATCTCTTGCCTCTATAACTGGTTACTTATTTCATTTTTAACCCAAACCGAAACGATAGGCCACTGCTGTAGAACTGTGATTCCTTCCGGTGCAATTACTTTTGGTGTCACTTTAGGATACTCTCCAGGTTCATATGTTGAAAGATCAATTTCACCAAAAAGCTGATTACGATCAATAGATTTAATCAAGTCTTCAGGACCTTCAACAAAAACATTGAAAGTGTTTGGATTGATTACGCTTACAAAATTCATGTTTAGTAAATAAACAGGTACATTGCCAAATCGTTTCTTGATAGGCAAACTTTTGATAGTTACTTCAGCGGAGTAATAATCAACATTTTGATTGATGATTTGCACGTTA
>JAKUUI010000126.1 GCA_022448485.1 SAR324 cluster bacterium | reverse complement strand
GCTACTATGTTGGACGATTTGGTACATTTCACTAAACAGCTGGAAGAACGTTCATCTTCTATCCTGGACATGCATTACCTGAACTGTCAGTCAACTCTTTTTCTGTTGATACGCCTTGAGGTTTCTGATTTTACTGACAAGAATTCTCTGAGAAAAGAATTGGACAAAGTGGCAAAAAAATATCAGCTTGAGCTGTTGATTAGCCCACTACCTGAAATGACCATTGTCTCACCCGTTCACCGTTATATTTTGACATTATTGAGCCAGCAGCTGCGTACAGAATTCCTCACAAAGCTGTTCCGTCATCTCCGGGAGAGGCAACTTCATATAACGGCAGTAAGCCCTCTGGATGCTGAGGATTTGCAAGTTTTTGAAATAAAAATCCATGTAGATCAGCCCATTGATCGCCAGCAACTAATGCAGGAGTTGCTGGAACTGAAATCTGAATTTCAACTTGATTTTTCTTTTCAATCTGACGATTTATTTCGGCGCAACAAACGCTTGATTTTTCTTGATGCAGATATGACATTTATTCAATGTGAAATGATTAACGATATGAGTCGACTGGCTGGAAAAGAGACGGAAATTGCCGAAATAACGAATCGTGCCATGGATGGTGAAATTAATTTTAAAGAAGCCTTGCTACAAGTAGTTGCACTGCTCGAAGGTGTGCGACTCAGTGATCTGGAGCGCCTGATATTGAACATTTCATACACTCCCGGAGTCGAACGTCTGGTTTATATTCTCAAAACACTCGGTTATCAAATTGGAATTGTGAGCGACGGATTTACCAGAATTATCGATCATATAAAACAGCGTTTTGACGTTGATTACGCATTTGCCAACACGCTGGAAGTGAAAAACGGAGAACTTACCGGACGCATATTAGGAGAAATCCTAGATGGTCATCAAAAAATGTGTTATCCTTCGGGAAGTTGCTCTCAAAGAAAATATTCATCCAGAACAAGTTATTGCAGTCGGTGATGGCGCCAACGATTTGGAAATGCTATCCAGTGCCAGTTTAGGAATTGCTTTTAATGCTAAACGTTATTTGCGGGAACATGCCGCCGGCAGTCTCTCTCTTCCCAACCTTGAAGTATTATTATATTTTTTAGGTATTTCCCGCCATGAAGTCAATGCGTTATTTCAACGAGAACATATAAAATGAATGAAAGCAAATTAAACTATCATAGCCCTGAAAAAATCTTAAAACTCCAAGAAAGTGGGGTTAAAATTCCAGATATGAATTCTGTCTTTGTAGGGCAAGAAGTAAAGCTAGAGCGAATTTATTCAGGTTGTACAATTCATCCTCTTACTCGAATTACAGGTTCCAAAACACATATTCATTCCGGAGCGCAAATTGGAGTAAGCGGCCCAGCGACTCTGGAAAACAGCTGGGTTGGAGAAAATGCAATTGTGGGGAATTTAGGGTCCGTAACTTTGAAGAATACAGTTTTGGGTCCGCAAACTATTCTCGGTGCAGGAGCGGCGGAACATGCTGTTTTTCTGGGTAAAGAAACAATGGTTAATGATTTCACTACCGGATACGGATTCCGAATTCGTAAAGGCTCACTCTATGAGGAAGATGCATCATCCGCCCAGCATACTGACACAAAAATGACAGTGCTTTTTCCATGGACTACTTTGGGAAGTAGTATTAATTTTTGTGATGCTCTGCTGGCTGGAGGAACTGGACCTGGATTGGGTTTTTTTAGCGAAGTCGGAAGTGGTACCATTCATTTTAATTTCAGCATCAGGGGTGACAAAGCAACTGCATCTTTATTTGGAGATGTTTCTAGTGGTGTCTTTTTGGATCAGGAACGTCTTTTTATTGGAGGAAACAACAGTCTCTTGGGCCCGATTAAGGCGAGTTTTGGTTCAATGACTGCAGCTGGTGTAAGGATTAACGGCTCACTGTCTCCAGGTTTACATTTTGGACATGCTTTGCCGAAAGGTAAAATTGACTATGATCAGAGAATATATTTAGGGGCCTCCGGAATAGTGACAAAACAGGTTGACGTACTTGCTGAATTGACTGCATTATTTCACTGGTATCAGCAAATTAGAATCGGTTGTGTCGCCCTAAATCCAGTGCAAAAATTCCTTTATGATTCTGGACTCAGGATGGTCGAATTGAATTATCAGGAGCGTCTGGCTCAGTTGAATCTCTATGTGGATGCCATAGAGAATTCTCTCTGTTTTCTCAGTCGCAGCAAAAAAGTTTCAAAAAATGAAATCTCCGAACAAAAGCATTTACTGGATCACTGGCCCGACATCGAAAAACAGCTGGTTTCTCCAGCGGAATTTGAATTGATGGTTCCGGAATCTCTCACAAACAGCATTAGACAACAGCAAGCTGACGGGAAACCTGCCTACACTGAGTTAATACAAGGATTATCTCCTGAGGGTAAACAAAAAGGGAAAGAATGGCTCAAGACTATTGCGGATAGTGTCCGGATCGTCTTTGCTGCAGTAAAAAAGAAGGAAAAATAGAAAGGGCTTCAGCGCACCTGAAGAGATGCGCTTAAATAATTAAGCTGCCAGTTTTGTTTTTGCGGCCTCTGCAACTTGAGCAAACAATCTGGGTTCCTCCATGGCTAGATAAGCCAGGGTTTTGCGATCCATTTCGATATCTGCAGCTTTCAGTCCGTAGATGAACTGACTGTAGCTCATTCCGTGTTCACGAACAGCGGCATTTATACGCACAATCCAAAGACGTCGAAAATCACGTTTTTTAACTTTTCTATCACGATAGCTAGACTCTCTTGATCGATCAACCGCATCCTTGACTGTACGTAAAAGGCGACTCCTGCCTCCACGATACCCTTTGGCAGCCTTAAAGAGAGATTTTTTTCGCTTGCGGGCGTGAACTGCTCTTTTAACTCTCATAAAAAATTAATCTCAGGTTATCCATTTGGTAGCATCAAAGCAACAGACTTAGTGTCTGCCTCAGATACGATTGTTTTCTTGCGTAACACACGCTTCACATCTTGGTTTCGCTTACGCATTCCGTGACGAAGAAAAGCACGTTTTCGCTTGTAACCTCCGCCGCCTGTCTTTTTAAAACGCTTTGCTGCTCCACGATGGGTTTTTATTTTCATAGTAATTCCTATTTTCTTTTTTTAGGTGGAGCAAGAATCATATGCAATGAACGTCCCTCACTACGAATTGGTTGCTCTACTGTTCCCTCGTCTCCAATCTCCGCTTGGAATTTCTCCAGTAAGTCTACCCCTAAATCTTTGTGGGCTATCTGACGTCCCATGAATCTGACTCCAACTTTAACCTTGTTGCCATCTTCTAGAAAGCGAAGTGCATTGCGAAGCTTAAATTGAAAATCGTGTTCCTCAATTTTTGGCTTCATTTTCACCTCTTTGAGATGAACAACCTTCTGATTTTGTTTCGCAACGTGACTTCGTTTACTTTGTTGGTATTTGAATTTACCATAATCCATTAAACGACAAACAGGCGGCCTAGCTTTTGGAGAAACTTCAACTAAATCCAAATCAGCATGTAGCGCTTTTTCCAGCGCTTCATCTGTTGATACTATTCCAACTTGCTCACCTTCTCCATCAATGAGCCTAACCTCACTAACGCGAATCTGATCATTGATCCGTGTTGTTTCTTCATTTCTTGTCGGAGGACGAGACCTTCGTATACCTATGGGCTTTCTCTCTGTTTAAATGAAAAACTGGTAGGCGCGGGCGGGATTGAACCGCCGACCCCTACCGTGTCGAGGTAGTGCTCTCCCACTGAGCTACGCGCCTGTATTAACTATTAACAAACGCACGATTGAGCGTCGGCACCGACCGACTCTTCCACCGGGCAACCCGGCAGTACCATAGGCGCAAGGGGGCTTTACTTCTGTGTTCGGGATGGTAACAGGTGTGACTCCCCTGCCAGAAGCACCGGCACTCAAGCCTGCGTTCGTTTTGTATTGGAGGTTTTGGTTTCAATTAAGAGCAAATGAGAGGGCCTTTTCGGGTTTAAATCTTTTTTAAGTCAGGTCGCCCGGCCAATTAGTACCGGTCAGCTTCACATGTTGCCATGCTTCCACCTCCGGCCTATCAAACAGGTAATCTTCCTGCGGCCTTTGGGGACCTGATGGTCCGGGAGATCGCTCTTGGAGCCGGCTTCCCGCTTAGATGCTTTCAGCGGTTATCCGTTCCAGACGTAGCTACCCGGCAATGCTCCTGGCGGAACAACCGGATCACCAGAGGTCTGTCCACCCCGGTCCTCTCGTACTAAGGGCAGACCTCCTCAGATCTCCTGCGCCCGCGGCAGATAGGGACCGAACTGTCTCACGACGTTCTGAACCCAGCTCGCGTACCGCTTTAAATGGCGAACAGCCATACCCTTGGGACCTGCTTCAGCCCCAGGATGCG
>JAKUUI010000125.1 GCA_022448485.1 SAR324 cluster bacterium | reverse complement strand
TTACAGCGATGCTCAACGAATTTTAAGAAGTTTTGCTACCCATCTGAAACAGGCCGGAGTAAGCTTTTCAGCAATGCTTGGTGCCCTGCATTTCAGCCTTTCTGAACCGAAAGAGATTATCATTTCCGGAAGACGTGGTGATCCTGAGACAGAAGCTTTACTGAAGGAAGTACGTAGTGAATTTCATCCGAATATAGTAGTGGCCTTCGTTGAAAACGGAGAGAGTCCGGAAACAGAAAAAATCATCCCGCTGGCTTCCGGAAGAGTAATGGTAAATGAACGTGCGACCGCTTATGTTTGCCAAAATCAAACCTGTCAATTGCCGGTCCATTCAATTAAAGAGTTGCGGAAACTTTTGAACTGAGTTTTTCCTTGTAGAAAATTGAGGAGTGGTAGTCAACTTGAGCAGAAAGTTTGTTGTGTTATTAACTGGCTTTGGAAAGATTTTCGGTAAAACTGCTGGTTACTTCATCTGTTTTTTTGGTATATTTGGTATAGTAGTTACAATTTAAGCTCGGCAAGTAATTCAACTTAGCTAAGATCTACTTAATTAAAGAAAGGATGATTTGTGGCGTCGCACGTACCTGAGGGCAGTCAAAGGGGCTATATTATACCGATAGGGGGGGCTGAAAATAAAAGGAGAAAGCCTCTTATTTTGCAAAAGTTTGCCGAACTATGCGGAGGTAAAAACGCTCGTCTGGCAATTATTCCGACTGCCTCAAAACTCAAAGAAACTGGCCAAAATTACATTGATATTTTCAGGGACATAGGGGTTGATTACTGTGTAAGTCTCCCGATTGAAGAACGCTCTGACAGCGAATGTGTAGAATATCTGCAAGAACTCAATGAAGCGAGTGGGATTTTTGTGACAGGAGGCAATCAGTTACGTTTGTCCACTATTATGGGAGGTACTCCCGTTGCGCAGGCAATTCGACGAAGAAATGCGGTTGGTGTTCACTTTGCCGGAACTTCTGCGGGCGCGGCAATAATTCCGGAACATATGATCGCAGGGGGTAAGGCAGGGCCAACTCCACGTGAAGGCGGGGTGATCTTTGCTCCCGGACTGGGATTGACAAACAAGATAGTGGTAGATCAGCACTTCCGGCAGCGAGACCGTTTAGGCCGGCTGCTTTCTGCAGTGGCTTTCAATCCGTTTGCAACCGGAATCGGTATTGATGAAAACACTGCAGCCTTTATTGATCCGGAAGGTATGTTGGAAGTTGTAGGTTCTGGTGCAATTACCGTTGTTGATCCCAGCGAACTGTTTCATTCTTCTATGGAATCAGAAAACAGAGGAAAGGCCATTAACCTGACCAATTTACGATTGCATCTTTTAACAAGTGGTGCAAAATACGATATCAATTCCAGGCAGGTTTTTAATTGATGAATTTCTTCCAAATATTTTCTTTAGATTCAAGTGAAGTTTTATGAAGATTCTTTCAACCAATGTTTTTCAAGGTCCAAGCTTGTATGCCCATTTCCCGGTGATTAGACACGTTTTGGATTTAGGAGTGCTTGAAGAATGGCCCTCCGTGCGTATTGGGCAGGATTACGTTGATCAGTTAGTTGAAATACTGCCGGGACTGAAAGAACATGGATGCTCCTATCGTATTCCCGGTGGGTTCATTCGTCGATTACGTGAAGATGATGGTACATGGATGGGACACATCATGGAGCATGTTGCTTTGGAACTGCAGGGCATTGCAGGGTCTGAGGTAACATTTGGTCGTACCCGCTCCACAGGCAATCCCGGCGAATATAACATGGTGTTCCAGTACATGCAGCGGGATGTAGGCTTGAAAGCCAGTGAACTCGCACTGAGGTTGCTTCTGTGTCTGCTTCCGGACTCACTCAAAAAACAACTGGATACTCCCCCTTCTGCTGATTTTAATTTTGAAGAGGAGCGCGATGCTTTCATTCGCTTTGCACAGCGTCATGAATTTGGACCCAGTACAGCCTCTTTAGTTAATGCTGCCAAAGTGCGTGGAATTCCATACCTGCGACTGAACCGGTTTAGCCTTGTGCAGTTTGGTCATGGAAAATATCAACGCCGAATACAGGCCACAATCACCAGTGAAACTCGGCAGATTGCTGTAGTCATTGCCGGTGATAAAGAAGAAACCCACACCATACTGTACGATCTTGGCCTGCCCACCACCATGCAGCGTCTGGCCTATAGTGAAGAGGAAGCGGTCAGTCAAGCAGAAAATCTTGGATTCCCGGTGGTTGTGAAACCACTCGATGGCAACCATGGACGTGGCGTCTCGATCAATCTCATTAGCGATGAGCAAGTTGTATTGGGTTTTAATGAAGCTCGTGCCCAAAGCAATAACGAGGCGATCATTATCGAAAATTACGTTACGGGTTTTGATCATCGAATGCTGGTGGTCAACGGAGAGTTGGTTGCCGTTTCCAAACGTGTTCCGGGACACGTAGTAGGCGATGGAGAAAAAACTATTGAGGAACTGGTGGAAATTGTCAATAGTGATCCTCGCCGTGGAATTGGTCACGAAAAAGTACTGACTCGTCTGAAGTTTGATGAGCAGGCGGAAAGACTGATGAAAGAATCTGAATACAGCAGTCAAACAGTTTTAACCAAGGGTGAAATTTTTTACCTGCGTTCCACAGGTAATCTATCAACTGGTGGTACAGCGATTGATTTGACAGATGTAGTGCATCCTGATAATCGAGAAATGGCTGTAAGAGCAGTAAAATCTATTGGGTTGGATGTAGGTGGAGTTGATTTTCTGACGGACGATATCACCCAGTCTTACAAGGATATTGGCGGCGCCATTGTTGAAGTTAACTCTGCTCCTGGATTCCGTATGCATGTAGCTCCCAGCGAAGGTAAACCGCGTGATGTCGCAACCTCTGTAATGGACATGCTGTTTCCACCAGGATCTCCCAGTTGTATACCGATTGCCGCTATTACAGGAACTAACGGAAAAACCACTACTGCCAGGATGCTTTCATATATCATGAAGACCAGCGGGAATACAGTGGGAATGACTTCCACAGATGGGGTTTATATAGATGGTCACCTGACTGTAAAAGGTGACATGACCGGTCCAGTTTCCTCTCAAATGGTACTCCGTGATCCATCGGTAGATGTAGCAGTGATGGAAGTTGCCCGTGGTGGAATGCTGAAGAAAGGAGTTGGATTCCCCAAATGTGATGTGGCAGCATGCCTCAATGTTTCTGCAGATCACCTCGGACTAAGAGGCATTGATACCGTAGAACAACTTGCTCGAGTAAAGCGCATTATTATTGAAATTGCCACTGATACTGCAGTACTAAATGCAGACGATTCACTCTGTCTGGAAATGGCAAATCATACCAAGGCGGAAAATATTTGTTATGTAACTTTAGCTGACAATCATCCTCTGGTGCGTAAACACATCCGTGCTGAAGGCAGGGCGGTAGTACTGGAAAAGGGGCTCAATGGAGACATGATCACACTTTACGATAAGGGCGCTCATATTCCTTTGCTCTGGACACACCTGATTCCGGCAACTTTGGAAGGCAAAGCAGTACATAATGTTCAAAATGCAATGTTTGCCGCAGCTCTCTCCTTCAGCATGGGAGTGCCATTGGATGATATCCGTCATGGATTGCGTACCTTTAACACTACTTTCTTCCAGGCTCCGGGACGCATGAATATTTTTGATGATCATCCATTTAAAGTTATCCTGGATTATGCCCATAACCCTGCAGCTTTCAAGGGTATGTGTCACCTGGTATCACGCATGGAAACTCCTGGAAAAAATATTTGTGTGATTTCCATGCCCGGTGATCGGCGTGATGAGGACATTCAGGAAGTTGGAAAAACTGTCTCTGGAGTTTTTGACCATTTTATTTGTAAAGCAGATGATGATCGCCGAAAGCGGGGTTATGACGAAATACCAAAAATGCTCCGGAAAATCCTGCTGAAAAATGGTGTTTCTGAAGACTGTATTGATGTGGTTCCGGATGAAGTTGAATCAATTTATCGGGGGTTGACTCTGGCTCAGCCAGGTGATTTACTGATGGTGTTTGGAGATAATGTCTCCCGCAGTTGGAAACAGATTGTCCACTTTAACGAAGATGTAGAGTTACCGAGTATCCAGCCAAAACAGCAACCCAAAGAGGAGGATTCAGTTGAGGCCTTTGTTGAACCATTTACTATGGTGGCCGGACAACGTATTATTCAAGATGAACGGGGAGTACGTCTTGCCAGTGAAGAGGAAGCGGATTGAAAACCCCACTATTACTGTAAGCAATCTTGGTGAAACTAACACTCGAAAGCTGTCGCCGTTTAACGGGCCCAAGCCTGTATTTTCATTTGCCCGGAACAGTACTTGACGTTTCTGTTTCAGGGGTTCCAGTGGAAGATGTTGTGGAATGCTGGCAGGAAGAAGTTAATAAATTACGAGAGGCAGTTGACTGGAAGCTGACACCTTTGCATGTCAGGAAAACACATCCACAGGGAGCGAGTTTGGCCTTCAATGCGTCTATGGACCTGGTTTACTCTGC
>JAKUUI010000124.1 GCA_022448485.1 SAR324 cluster bacterium | reverse complement strand
ACCTCCAACGATGCCTATTTTTGCATCATCACTGCTCATGGTTTTGTCTTTGATGAGAAATTCAGAATAATGGCTAACGGTAGGGATCGACTAGAGCCATCGTTTACGTCGTCGGTAGTTTTTTCCATCACGGAAGCTCTTGCGGCCTTCACCGCCCATTCCTAAATAGAACTCCTTGACATCCTCATTTTCACGCAGCTCCGAACCTTCACCGTCCATCACGACTCGTCCATTTTCCAGAATGTAGCCATAATCAGCATAACGCAGGGCAATATTTGTATTTTGTTCGGCCAGCAGAAAACTTACGCCTTCACGCTGATTGAGGTTTTTAACAATTTCAAAAATTTCTTCAACGAGTTGCGGCGCAAGTCCCATTGATGGTTCATCAAGCAAAATCATTTTCGGTTTGGACATCAGTGCACGGCCAAGAGCGAGCATTTGCTGTTCGCCTCCGGACGTGTATCCTGCCTGACTGGTTCTACGGTCTTTCAAACGTGGAAAATAGGAATAGGTTTTTTCCAGATCTTCTGAGATTGCAGCTCGTCCTTCCTTTCTGGTATAGGCTCCGGTTAGCAGGTTTTCTTCGACAGTCAGATGTTCAAAAACATGCCTTCCCTCCATCACCTGAATACAACCGCGTGTCACTAATTCGTTGGGGGAAAGATCGTGAACTTCAAAATCATCAAACTGAATACTGCCTTTGGTTACTTCTCCGCGTTCTGCCTGGAGTAAATTGGAAATAGCTTTGAGGGTCGTTGATTTGCCTGCCCCGTTTGCACCAAGAATGGCAACTATTTTTCCTTCGGGAACTTCCAGGGATACTCCTTTGAGCACTAGGATTACGTGATCATAGATCACTTCTATGTTGTTAACCTGGAGCATGCTTGATTTAGCTGGAAATAGTGCTGCAGAAAATAAGAAAAAGGCGGATCAGCTTTGCTTAATCCGCCTTATTATATTAATTACAATTGGAACGAGGAGTAATTCCTTTTTCCTTGGCGTAAGCGGCGGCTGATGATTCAATCATCGGACGAGTTACGTCATACATTGGAGTATACCATTTGGAAGGATTAACCCAATTATTCCCGTCCCACTCATGAATGAGCAAATTGTTGGCTCCTTCGTGGTTGGCACATGTAATTTTGAGAGGTTTCATGAAACCGCCCAATCCCAACTCATTCAAGCGGGAACTGGTTAAATTTACATGCTCATAACCCCAAGCTAATTGTTTGCCGTTGATAGCAATGTTGCCGTACTTCTTTTGCGCGGCACGAATTGCTTCGGTCAAAATTACACCTTGAACGAGCGCACGGTTGTATAACACTTCACCAACTACACTTTTCTCACCGGAACCATTTCCGGCTCCATAGACTTTTGCGAGAATATCTTTATGTAATTGGTATTTTTTCCCAATCGTATGAAAACCTGCTGCCTTGTAGCCAACTGATGCAGCACCTGCCGGACGAGTATCGTTTTCAGAAGCAGACCACCAGTTGCCGATAATTTTGGAAACCGGATAGCCGATGGCTTTTGCTTCCTTGATGGAAGTTTGAGTCATCACACCCCAACCAAAGATAATGGCGAAGTCAGGCTTTGTCTGACGACCGATTTTTAGCCAGGTGGATTTTTGCTCCAGCCCCGGATGATTCACCGGATACTTTAGAAACTTAAATCCGTATTTTTTGGATAGAACTTCCAAGGTTTTGATCGGCTCCTTACCATAGGCACTGTTGTGATATACCAGGGCGATTTTTTTGCCTTTCAGATTATTCAAACCGCCCATCTGTTCGCCAATATATTTGGTTATTGCAGTCACTTGACTCCAATAAGTCATGGGTGCGGTGAAAACATGACTAAAAACCCGTCCATCTGACGCATCAGTCCGACCATATCCCATCGAATGCAAAACCATTCCATCAGCCTGTGTTTTAGGAATCAAGGCATAGGTCACACCTGTTGAGAGTGGGAAAACTGCAACACCCATTTTTCCGTTTTTGCTTTTTATCCTGTCGTAACACTCCACTCCACGGCCAGTGTTATAACCATACTCGCAGGTTTCCCAGTCAAGCATCACACCATTCACGCCGCCTGTGGCGTTGACATACTTGAAGTAATCCCGGAAACCTTGATCAATGGGAAGTCCACCGGGAGCATAGGGTCCGGTAGTGTATGTCAGCATCGGAACATAAATTTTTTCCGCTGCTTGAGCCAGTCCTGTCAGACTGAACACGACGCCGATAAGCATGACTATCGTGATTTTTTTTACTAGATTATTCATTTTCTCTCCTTTTATTTATGTTTGAGAAATGAGCTGGATTTTACATTAAATCCAGCAATTAAATATCCGGAGTTACTGAACTCACCAACTGATGAATCCGGAAGCACCGGACGTGATTAACCATATGGATGTTAATCCAAGTGGTCAACACGGTCAATACGGAAACGGCCAAAGTCGTAATTTTTCTTTAGCAATTCCCCACAAACGCGCCAAACCGTGTGGTTCCACAATCAGGAAAAACACAATCAACACGCCAAAAACCATAAATTCAATATGAGTAACCAATGAACCTGACAACTTTAAGCCCAACAAGGCTGGTGCAGAATTGAGAAAAATGGGCAAAACTAAAATAAAAGCCGCTCCAAAAAATGAACCCAGAATTGAGCCCAAACCACCAATTATAATCATGAATAGAATTAAAAATGACTGGTTAATTTCAAAAGCCAACGGTTGTACTGTCTCAGTGTAAAGAAAAGCCCACAACGCACCTGCAATTCCGCAATAAAAAGAACTTACAGCAAACGCTGACAGTTTTGCTCTCAGTGGTGATATTCCAATGATTTCAGCAGCAATATCCATATCCCTCATAGCCATCCAGGAACGGCCGATGTGCCCCCTGATAATATTTCTTGCTCCCAAAGCCATCACTACAACAAGAGTCAAAGTAAAAAAGTACTGTGTAAGATTAGTAGCTTGAGGGCCGGTAATATAATAATCCCCTATCAGTTTTATTGGTGGGGGCGAAATCACTCCGGAACTGGAGTAGTTAGTAAACCAGGGAACCCGATTGAAAAGCCATAACAAAAAGAACTGTGCTGCAAGCGTAGACACAGCAAGATAAAAACCCTTGATCCGCAAACTTGGAATTCCGAAAAGCATTCCCACCAGTGCCGTAATTAATCCAGCAATAAACAACACTATGATGATGTGCATATCCGGAAACGACGTAGCCAGTTTGTATGCGGAAAATGCACCGCAGGCCATAAAGCCACCAGTACCTAAACTAAGCTGTCCTGCATAACCTGTTAAAATATTAAGTCCTATGGCGGCCAGTGCAAAAATAAAAAACTGCAAAAATATAGAATTTAGCCAGTAATCATTGGCTACAAACGGTATCACTAAGTAGGCCACCACCAAAAGGCCTATCACAAAAAAACGATCCTGGGCTACTGGCAACAGCGCCTGGTCGGAATTGTAAGAAGTTTTGAATTGTCCTGCTTCTCTATAGATCATAAGAAATATTTATTTCTGTATTTTTTTGGTTTAGACACGTTCAATAATTTTTTCGCCAAACAAACCCTGTGGGCGGAATAACAGAAAAATCAAAGCCACCACATAGGCAAACCAGTCTTCAATGGCACCTCCGAATGCATCACCCCAGTAAACTTCAGCTATTTTTTCGCCGGATCCAATGATCAGTCCGCCGATAATTGCACCTGGAATAGAAGTGAATCCACCAAGAATCAGAACTGGCAGAGCTTTAAAAGCAATTAAGGCCAGAGTAAACTGGACCCCCAGTTTGGAACCCCAGAGAATTCCTGCAGCTAAACCAACTATTCCGGCCACTGACCAGACTATTGTCCAAATAGTTTTCAGCGGAATTCCTACCGAAAGGGCAGCCTGGTGATCATCTGCAACTGCACGTAAAGCACGTCCAATTTTAGTTTTGGTGAAAAAACCTGCTAATAATGCCACAAGAACACTGCAGACTACTGTTGCAAATACATCAAATTTATTGATATAAAGTCCAGACCATTCTGCAAAATCCATAAAAGGTTCGTTAGGAATACCAATGTCCAATGGACGAACCTCACTGCCCCAAATAGTCTGGCCGAAACCGTCCAGAAAATAAGTAATGCCTATTGTTGCCATGAAAAAAATAATTGGATCCTGATTTACCAGGGGACGCAAAACGATACGTTCTACAGAAAAGGCTACCCCAATCATTGTCACAGCAGAAAGAATTAAAGCCAGCCATGGATTAACTCCAAGTTCCCAGAGTCCTACAAAAGTCAAAGCTGCAAATAAAACCATTGCGCCCTGGGCAAAATTAAATACCCCGGAGGCTTTGAAGATCAGCACAAAACCCAGTGCAACCAGTGCATACATCACTCCTGACATTAAACCGCTGACAAGCACCTCCACGAAAAAAAGCGGAGAGTCATACATCATCATGAAAGGGTCAAATAAAAATGCCTGCATCATATGTTAATATAAAAATTGTCTAATTATGTGGTACGCCTAAATATGCGTCAATCACTGCTTGATTGCCGCGGACTTCATCCGGAGTACCCTCTGCCAGTTTTTTACCATAATCCAGCACGACAACTTTATCTGAAATATCCATGACAACACCCATGTCGTGTTCAATTAAAGCGATGGTAGTTCCATATTGATCATT
>JAKUUI010000123.1 GCA_022448485.1 SAR324 cluster bacterium | reverse complement strand
TGCGGTGTTTTTGATCGGTTTGACATACGGCTGGCGTTTAGGTGGAGTCACTGTTGCTCTTTATTTACTGGAGGGAGCACTTGGATTGCCGGTATTTTCCGGTGGAAAAGGGGGGACTGATTGTCTTCATGGGACCAACAGCAGGTTATCTAGTTGGATTTTTAGTGGCGGCCACAGCCTGTGGGTGGTTTGCGGAACGCGGATTTGACCGCAATTACACTAAATTGTTTTATGCCCTGCTGATTAGCAACATCCTGTTATATGCTCCCGGCCTGTTATGGCTGGGAAGCCTGATTGGCTGGGATAAGCCTGTTTTGGAATTAGGACTGTATCCTTTCGTGATGGGTGACTTGCTGAAAATAGCCATGGCAGTTCTTCTTCTTCCTTCTGCCTGGAAATTAGTTAAACGACTGAAACAGTAAATATCAGGCTCATACCGGTAGGGCTCCATTCTTTTTTGCTGCGTACCGGATGGTTCCCGCTTTGGCGGGTATGTCAAGCGAGTGTGTCATTTTGACTTTTTGCGAGTTCATCAGGCATAACTTCCATGAAAAAAACGGATCTCCCGGAAATTCTACGCAAAACAATTGCCCTCGCCGAAAAATGGCAAAATCGCGCCAACACTTTACGCACCAAAGATGAACTAAAACAACAGCAGATGATGCGTCGTTTGCTCAATCATCCGTCCGACAAAACCGTCGTGATGCATTTGGTTGATCAGAGTTTTCGTTCCGGAAACCCGCGCCGCGCTGTTGATCAATTCCGTTATCTGCTGGAACATCACGGCATTCCTCGCTTTTTTCCGCAAGTCGAGCAGTGGTTGCTCAAGATTTTTTTGCGATTCGGAAACATCCTTCCGCAAATCTCCCATTCCCAAATATTACGAAAAATCCGTGCAGACACGCGCAGCACAATTCTTCCGGAGGAGCCGGAAATTCTAAAAGCACATTTAAAGAAACGGCAAGCCGAAGGCGTACAGGTCAATCTCAATCATCTGGGTGAAGCGGTTCTGGGTGACGGTGAAGCTTTAAACCGTTTGAAGCATTACGGAGAGTCGCTGCGAAATCCGGACATCCACACAATTTCCATCAAAATTTCAAATATCGTCGCGCAACTTCATCCGCTCGGTTTTGAGAATGAACTCGAATTGATTTGCAAGCGTCTTTCAGAACTTTACAGGATTGCCGCAGAAAATCCGGTTTTGCACAGCGACGGCACGCGGCACGCTAAATTTGTAAATTTGGACATGGAATCCTATCATGATCTTGATTTAACAATGGCCGCGTTCATGCGTACCCTCGATCAGGCGGAATTCAAAAATTTACAGGCCGGAATCGTTTTGCAGGCTTATCTTCCGGATTCGTTTTTGCGTCAACAGGAGCTGGTCAAATGGGCAAAAAAGCGCGTCAAAAACGCCGGAAGTCCGGTAAAAATGCGTTTGGTAAAAGGCGCGAATCTGGTGATGGAAGCAGTTGAGGCGGAAATTTTCGGTTGGCCGCTGACGGTTTTTGAGTCCAAAATTGAAACCGATGCAAATTTCAAACGTATGCTGGAATTCGGACTTCAGCCGGAAAATATCGTAGCCGTGCATTTTGGTTTGGCTTCGCATAATTTGTTTGACTTGGCCTACACACATGTTCTCGCTGAAGAGCGGGGCATCACAGAGGGACTTGTTTTTGAAATGCTTGAAGGCATGGCCGACCATGTGCGGCGAACTCTGCAGGAAGAAAAACGAAAAGCTAAAACCAAAGAAACAAATTTATTGCTCTACACGCCGGTGACGAGTCAGGACCAGTTCATCAGCGCCATCGCCTATTTGGTAAGGCGGCTCGACGAAAACACGAGTCCGGACAACTTTTTGCGCCACTCATTTGATATCCGGGTTGGTTCATCTGAATGGAAGTTTCTGGAAAACCAATTTCTCGAAGCATGGCAGTTGAAAGACAAGATTTCATCTGAACCACGACGTCAGCAAAACCGTGACAAAGAAGTCTTTCCGGAAAACCTGGGAACATTTGCGGATTCAATCTTCCGGAACGAAGCGGATACGGACTGGGTGCTTCCGGAAAACCGAAAATGGGCTGACAAAATCCGTAAGAAATGGCAACCGACAGCGAAAACCAAAGTCAAAAAAATTCCGCTATATATCGGAAATTCGGAAGTTAAATCAAAGCGCAAACAACAATTATTTTTTGATCCGTCACAACCCGCAGCGGACGTTCCGGCTGTTTATTCCGTTGCGCTGGCCACAAAAACGGATGTCAAAAAAGCTGTCAAAATCGCCAAGGACGATCCTGAACAGTGGCGACATACCACTTTGTCGGAACGGCACGAATTGCTTTCAGGAGCTGCACTGAATATGCGTAAAAGGCGGGGTGATTTAATCGGCGCAGCTGCATCCGTTTGCGGAAAAACTTTTTATGAAAGTGATCCGGAAATTTCGGAAGCAATTGATTTTATCGAATATTATCCGCATTCTCTGCGATTGATGGAACAGCATACATCGTTAAAATTGTCACCGCTTGGCGTGGTTCTGGTAATACCGCCTTGGAATTTCCCGATTGCGATTCCGACCGGAGGAGTGGCCGCTGCGCTGGCTTGCGGAAACACCGTTCTGTTCAAACCTTCACCACTGGCTTTTCCTTTAGGAGCGGAGATCGCAAAATGTTTTTGGGATGCCGGAATTCCGCGAGAAGCCCTGCAGCTGGTATGCTGTGAAAACGGAGAGCCGATTCAAACGCTTTCAGGACATCCGGATGTGGACGCAATAATATTTACCGGAGGGACACAAACGGCTTTGAAGCTGCTGGAGAAGCGTCCTGATGCAGAACTGTCCGCGGAAACAGGAGGTAAAAACGCAACCATCGTAACTGCCATGGCCGATCGAGACCAGACAGTCGAACACGTTTTGCATTCCGCATTCAGTCATAGTGGACAAAAATGCTCAGCGACTTCGCTGCTTGTTTTGGAAAAAGAAGTTTATGAAGACGAGACTTTTCGCAAACAATTGCTGGATGCAATTCAAACTTTGAAAGTTGGTTCTGTCTGGAACTTTTCAAATAAAATGGGGCCTCTCATCCGGGAACCGCTCGAAAATTTACGCAGGGGTTTGGAAACTTTGGAGGACGGAGAGAGCTGGGCCTTGCAGCCAAAATGTGATGAAAGGAATCTAAAACTTTGGCATCCTGCAGTAAAATGGGGCGTGAAACGCGGCAGTTTTTCACATCAAACAGAATTTTTCGGACCGTTGCTTTCGGTGATGAAAGCAGAATCTTTGGATGATGCCATTGAAATTGTCAATGACACGAATTACGGTTTGACTTCCGGCCTCGAAAGTTTGGATCCGCGGGAGCAAAAAATCTGGTCGGAAAAAATTAAAGCCGGTAACCTCTACATCAACCGCGTGACGACCGGTGCGATTGTCCTGCGTCAGTCGTTTGGCGGTATGGGACTTTCTGCCATCGGTGCCGGAATCAAAGCCGGAAGCCCGAATTACGCCGTGCAGTTTTGCCGGATTGAGGAAAGCAAGCCTTACGGCGATTCGCCGACTCAAGGCCCGTTGCGTGAAGAATCACCTCTGCTTTATCTTGCTCGAAACTGGCAGACACAGCTTACCCGCAATGAACACGCTGAAATCCGTAGCGAGTTACAAAAAACTATTGAGGCGATTTACAGTTGTCTTTACCAATACGAGCGTGAATTTTCAGGTGAGCAGGATTTTTTCCGCTTGCGCGGACAGGATAATTTGTTCCGCTACCTTCCCATCGGCAAAGTCACCGTGCGCATGCATCCGGACGACGGACTTGTTGAAACGTTGATACGGATTGCCGCCGCGCGAATCGCGAAATGTAAAGTGGAAATAAGTTTGCCTCCCGATTTGAACAATTCTGTCACCGAATTTCTGGCTGGAACTGATGGAAAACGCTTGTGCGATTCTGTCGAAATTCTCACAGAAAACGACGAAAATCTTGCCGACCGAATTTTGGTAACTGACCCTCCATCCAAAATCGACCGCGTGCGCTACGCCCTTCCCAACCGTGTTCCACAAGTAATTCACCAGGCCGCCGCAAAACTTGGCAAACACATTTCCCGCCATGTCCCCCTGGCCGAAGGACGAATCGAAATGCTGCGTTATTTACGCGAGCAAAGTATTTCAGTCGACTATCACCGCTACGGTAATCTGGGCGAACGGGAGCTTTGAGATTTACATATATTTTGTTGAAAACTTAAAAGATTGTAGACAATTACATGTCTTGAGCGCAGAAATTGCAAAGGAAAAAAGGCAAAACTACCATCTTAACGGATCTTTTCAACATGCCGCTTTCTCCTCCACAAACACAACAATTAGATTCCATCCTGCCTGCAGAACCATTGCTGTTGATGGGTGCAGGACCCGTCCCGATTTCTCATGCGGTTTCCCGAGCAAATGGAGTGGTGATCAATCATCTGGGCGAAACCATGGATGCAGTTGTGAGCAATGTAAAGATGATGGGGCGTTATGCTTTCCAAACTGTTTCAGATAAAATCATAGGAGTTTCCGGACCTGCTTCAGCGGCAATGGAAATGGCTATCACAAACATTCTCTGGCCGGGTCGAAGTGTTTTAGCCTTGTCCATGGGAACATTTAGTGGACGCATGGCAGAAATGGCTGAAGGTGTAGGTGCAGAAGTGACTGTGCTTAAATCAACCGGAATTGAACCTGTACGTTTGGAGC
>JAKUUI010000122.1 GCA_022448485.1 SAR324 cluster bacterium | reverse complement strand
ACTTCTCGAAACAACAACAGAAAATAGTGTTTTTCGCTTATAATTGTATGTAAAAAATCCATAAGGAACTGTGTCGGTTTATAAATAAAAAATAACATCATTAATTATTGGAAAAGATAAAAATCGCAACAACGCCTGAAATGACGGAAAAAGTTTATTCAAAATTAGAAAAAAATATTTCAATATATAGAAAAACAGTAAACCGTTCACTAACTTTAGCGGAAAAAATCCTTGCAGGCCACCTGGAGGAAGGCTTTCTTGCAAGAAAGCTGGATGATAAAACAAATTATGTGTTTTTACGCCCAGACAGGGTTGCGCTTCAAGATGTTACTGGCCAGACGGTAATGCTTCAATTTATGCAAGCAGGACTAAAATCTGTCGCATTGCCTACAACAGTTCACTGTGACCATCTGATTCAAGCCAGAACTGAAGGAAAGTCAGATACAAAGCTAGCCATATATGAAAACAATGAAGTTTACAAATTTTTAGAATCTGCGGCAAGTAAATATGGTGCTGGTTTTTGGAAACCAGGTGCAGGAATTATTCACCAAGTGATTTTAGAAAATTATGCGTTTCCAGGCGGTTTGATGATTGGGACAGATTCTCACACGCCAAACGCCGGCGGTCTCGGCATGTTAGCAATAGGTGTTGGCGGCATAGATGCAGCTGAAACAATGGCCGGGATACCATGGGAGTTGTTATATCCAAAAAGAATAGGCATACATCTAAAAGGTGAGTTAAGTGGCTGGACTTCACCAAAAGATGTTATACTGTATGTAGCTGGAAAGCTCACAGTCTCTGGCGGCACAAATTCAATAATTGAATATTTTGGTCCAGGTACAAAATCTATCAGCTGTACAGGCAAGGCTACAATAACTAACATGGGTGCAGAAATTGGTGCCACCTGCTCAATTTTCCCATATGATGAAAGGATGGAACTTTATCTGAAATCAACGGGCAGGGAAAAAATTGCAGAGCTTGCGAACAAGTACAGAGAATATCTAATAGCGGATCCTGAAATTGAACAAAGTCCTGAGAAGTATTTTGATAAAGTTATAGAAATCAACCTTTCAAAACTTGAACCACATGTTGTTGGTCCACATACCCCAGATCTTGCAAGACCAATCTCAAAATTAGCAGCTGATGTAAAAAATAACAATTATCTTGATGAGATTTCTGTCGCACTGATTGGAAGTTGTACAAACTCTTCGTATGAAGACATGTCAAGAGCTGCAAGCTTGGCAAAACAAGCACAATCAAAGGGAACCAAGGCAAAGATCCCACTGCTTGTAACTCCAGGCTCGGAACAAATTAGGGCTACCATAGAAAGAGACGGTCAGATTGACTCGCTAAAATTAATCGGCGCAACGGTTCTTGCAAATGCCTGCGGTCCCTGCATTGGTCAGTGGCATAGGCCAGAAATCAAACGCGGGCAGCAAAACACCATAGTTACATCGTATAACCGCAATTTCCCTGGTCGTAACGACGGAAAGCAGGAAACAATGAATTTTATCGCTAGCCCGGAATTGGTGATTGCCTTGGCGTTAGACGGAAGCCTTTCGTTCAACCCATTATATGATTCCCTTACGGCTGCAGACGGAACAAAGTTTAAGCTGGAACCGCCAGAAAGTGCACCTGATGTTCCAAAGAACGGCTTTGTAAATACTGAAGATGTTTACATTTCTCCTGCAAAAAACACTGATGATATTGACGTATTAATTGATCCAAATAGCGAAAGGCTGCAAAAACTAGAGCCATTCAATGCCTGGAATGGGCAGGACTTTGACGATGCACATGTTCTGATTAAGGTAAAAGGAAAATGCACCACTGATCACATATCGCCTGCAGGTCCTTGGCTGAGGCTTAGAGGACATTTAGAAAAATTAAGCGATAATCTGCTGTTGGGCGCTGTAAATGCTTTCAATGGTGAGGTTGGAAAGGCAAAAAACGCGCTGACTAGCAATGTTGAAAGCTGTGCACAGATTGCTAGGGAATACAAAAAACAAAACATCTCTTGGGTTATAGTAGGCGATAGCAACTACGGAGAAGGTAGCAGCCGCGAGCATGCTGCAATGACGCCGCGATTTCTGGGCTGTAGCGCCGTGCTTGCAAAAAGCTTTGCCAGAATACACGAAACAAACTTGAAAAAGCAGGGAATCCTGGCTTTGACATTCGAAAACCCTGATGATTATGATAGGTTACAGCAGGGAGACAAAGTAAGCTTGATTGGTTTGAATGCACTTGCACCCAACAAGCCTGTCAAGTGCATTATATGTCATGAAAATAACGAAACAGAGGAAATATCCCTAACTCATTCGTATAACGATTTACAATTAGAATGGTTTCGGTCTGGCTCGGCACTCAACATGCTGCGCAACAATTAGGACTGATTTTAAAAAACGTGGGGCCGATCGGAATCGAACCGACGACCTACGGGTCACTACAGCTCCAAACTCACATCATCTTTTCATCAGAGTTTGAACTTTAACCTCTGGAGCCCTTAGCGGTGATCTTTACGTAGTCACTGTCGCCCTACCAGGCTAGGCTACGACCCCACAAAATTGAAAATGACAGACTTGAATTTTAAGTTATTTTACCAAGACTTAATTGCAAAAATGTCCTTTTGATGTAGTGGCAAAACCCATAATTTTCGTCATCATGGCTATTCCTGTAATTCTCGCACTTCTGATTATGATACCCATGTTAACCGAAACAGAAATTCCCTCATCTGCAATCAACCCTAATGATACTATACACATAGAATACACTAAACACGATTTGATGGTTGTCTCCTTTGGCGTCACAGAAAAAACTGTGGCAAAAAGTACAGAAATTCTTACCATAAAAAATGATGGAACAGTACAATACAACAAAATCACGGACTACGACTTTGACGGCACGGGCTATGGCGGCCAATCTCAAATCATGTCATCAGTTGCTGATGAAAAATTACAAAAACTTACCGCGCTAATCAAGGAAACCGGATTCATGTCAATTCCAAAGGAATCGTTCCCCATACTAGATGATGTAACGGATTATACAAAGTCAACGATTAGAATTACGCTAAATGGTAACCAGGCTCAAATTTTCTGGCCCGAGCAGGATGCTACTGACAGGCTCATCCCACCAATAATAACAATGCTTGAGTCTGAACTGGATGAGATTATCAGGCAAATAATAGATTAGTGGATATGGAAAACACTGAAGCCAGATTACGAATCAGGATGAGTTCCAATGATGCTCACTATGCTGGAAATTTAGTAGCTGGTGCGAAGATTCTTGGTTTATTTGGTGACGTGGCTACAGAACTGACCATTCGTTATGATGGTGATGAGGGTCTACTTCGTGCTTACGATCAGGTTGAGTTTCTTGCACCAGTTTATGGTGGTGACTTTATCGAAGTCACCGGAAGAATCGTCAAAGCGGGCAAGACGAGCAGAAAAATAACCTTCGAAGCTTACAAGGTGATTGCCTCGATTCAGGGTCATGTGCAAGCTAGTGCTTGTGAAGTACTTGATCCGCCTATTCTTGTCGCCAAGGCATCTGCTACGTGTGTTGTACCAAAAGAAAAGCAGAAGAAAAAGCTATGATGTTTTCAGATCGTGTAGACGCTGGTAATAGGCTTGCATTAAAGATGGCAGACATCATAGATGAGAACACAGTGGTTCTTGCAATTCCTAGGGGAGGCGTTGTCATAGGGCACCAGATTGCCAAGCGTTATGGTCTACAACTTGATGTGATAGTTTCCAAGAAGCTGACCCTGCCGGAAAATCCGGAGTTTGGAATTGGAGCAATTACGTATGACGGTGTCACCTATTTGCCAGATTCACATGCAGAATATTTTACCCAGGCCAGTCTACAAAACGAAATCTCAATCAAAAAGGCTGAGGTTGAAGAGAAGCAAAGGAAACTCAGAGGGAGTTCCGAATATAATTTAACAAACAAAAATGTAATCGTAGTAGATGACGGAATTGCGACAGGTTCAACGGTGCTGGTCGTTGCAAAATGGCTTGAGACAAAAACATCCCATGCCTCGATTGCCTCACCTGTTGTTGCGGCAGACATGTTTGAACTGTTAAAGCAGAAATTCCAGAATGTCTTTGCGGTGGAGACTCCCACTAATTTCATGTCAATCAGTGATTTTTACGCTAACTTCAAACAGGTTTCTGATGAAGAAGTGATTGATATATTAAAAAAATATGCAGAAACATAATCAGCACCATGAAAAAGATCGTTTCTAACATCGATGAGGAGACAGACTTCTTGTATTCACAACTTCGTTATCACAACGATTATTTTGAAGCTGATTTGCTGCCAAAATTGAAAAAATCAAAGCCTATTTTTAGAATACAAAATATAAAATCCTCAAAATTTTCAACAACCGAAAAAGGAAAATATGTTATGAATGACGCAGCCGAGTTATTCTATAAGATAGAGCGCGTCCATATCTCAGCATCCTTTTTAGGTGTCAAGAAGAGACTGCCAAAAAAACATGTTAAAGACATCAAAGGACTAAAGCAGGCTTCGATTAACCTTATGGAGAGTATGCTTGGGAATATGATAAAGGCTGTGGGAAAAAACCAAGGAAAACTGCTAAAGTCTCAGATTTTAGATAACCTTGAGTTCTTGTTAAAGCTAGACAGATAGGCAGTAGCAAACTTTTCTATCATGAATTCCTATATTTTTTGTGTCTTCCAATGCAAAAATCCAGCATGAAAAGAACTTGGATGGAAAAAAAATACCCCGTTGCTGTGATTGCCACAAGCCAAGCTGGGAGATTACCTATAATCTTGGAGAGGCCGTAGAAAAAGTTTCAGGA
>JAKUUI010000121.1 GCA_022448485.1 SAR324 cluster bacterium | reverse complement strand
ATAAACAGATACCGACCATCGACATCTGCATCTTCCGGCTAATAACGAGCCGCAAGTTCTGGCGTTATTCTTATTTGTCCGCAATCAGTGATTTCAACCCGAAATCATAAGACGAATTTTCTGGATTCAAAAAACGAGAATAGCGCTTAAAATCAATAAATTCAGGTTTTATACTTTCTCTACGTTTTTTTTGCTTCTGCCATTCTGGAGCTGTCACACTAGCCATGCTTGAGCGCCAACTAAGATTCAACTCTGCAAAATCACTCCCCTTTAAATAATCATAAATCAGCACGACTGCCCAGCCGCCTTCCATAAAATGTCCACCAATGCTGACATGCTGGTCTCCTTTACGCACTGATTGCAAACCGGCTTGAGCCCAGTCAATCCCGCCAACTAAAAAGTCTTTTCCGGAAACTAGTCCAAGTATCTTTGCGCTGCGTATAACCCCTTGTGCCATAACATCACTCGCACTCCAAATCAGTGTTACATTCGGATAACGTCGCTTTAACATCGAAAAACTTTTAGCGGCATCGTCTTCACTCCAATTTGCAGGAACTATTTGCCGCAAGCGAATTTCAGGATAGTCTTTCACAATTTGCTGCAAACCTTTGGTACGCTGAATTGCAGCGTAATCAGAGACAATTCCTGTGATGCCAATCATTTCCAGAGGGAGTTTGTTTGATGCCAATTGACTTCGCAAACCCTCCTTAATCAAGTTCTCGGCTAACAGAGCACCTACATCTTGCTCAGCCGGAAGCAGTTCCCCAATCCAGAACTTGTATTTTTCACGGGGCAGACCAACTTGTTCATCTTCGGTGAATCCAGAATTGACCACAAAGGCCGGGACTTGATTTTCTTCAATAATTTTCAAAAATTTTTCACCACCTTTTTTGAAATTAGGAAAAACCAAAACATCTGCGCGATTTTTTGATGTTGCCTCTATTGCAATTTGCTGGCGCATTTTTTCGCGGTTCCCATCGGCATAATGGACCCTCAATTCCGCACCGAAATCGTCTACGGCTTTTTGCATAAAACCGATGAACAGTCCCCAAAACGGATCTCCTTCTCCGCGTGGCGCAAAAAAAGCCAAACTATACATTTTGCTAGGTGAAGGAGGAGAAACTGCTAACACTGTTGCAGTGCATATCCAAAACAAAAACAGCAGAGAAGATAATCGTAGAGCGTGTCCAATATTAGCTCGCTTAATCCTCCACATAAATGTACTAATTGAAATGAAAATTTGTTTCATTATTTTGTGTGACAGTTTTACTGCATTATTTGAATTTGTGTCAAGAAGTATTTCTGGAAAAATCGGTAAAAACTTGTATCTATTACTCATATAATCAATGAGTTAAATGATATAAAAAAAGATATTATTTTTATTGATTTTACTTAAAGACGAGCGGTAAGGTAGGAAAAAGACAAAAAATATGGTTCAACTGGCAGCTTGTAAAAGGTGCTTTTGAAATTCCTTTAGTGTTAACCGTAACTGATCGGAAACTGAAGATTCACCAGAAGCAAGGACATACCGTGCGGTTCGGGTGACATCTTTCCAGCGTGGTTTTTTAGGAACACTGGGAACACTGAGGTAGCGGTCAAAAGTTCGTAAACGGAAGTAGCCCTTGTCTAGATGGACCTTCCAAATTCCGCTTTGTTCGGCAAGTTCGATTTTTGTGGTTCCAGAGTTTTCTTCCCAATGTTGGAGTGATAGGATCATCAGTTGGACCAGTAATTCACGCAGACGTTGTCCGGCATCTTTTGCAAATGCAGTTTGGACGGCATCTTCCAGATTCCCTTGCAATATGGTCAATTGTTTGTTGGTGAAATGTAGTTCCTCCAGTAAATCAGCCAGTGCTTCGGAAATGACTCCTCCACGGGGGTCATTAAGCAGCAATGATTGTTTGTGGACAAAACTCAATTCTTCAAAAAAATCTGAAAGTGTCGACTCCATGATTCGAACTTTGTTGCGACTTACTTCCAGTTCACGATGAAATTTCTCCTGCGGATAGTTGAATGCATCGTTTTTCATGGGCAACTCTGTTGGAGCAATGATAAATATTTGACAATCTTGAAGTGTATTCAGTTAGACTGTAATTTGAATTCTGTGATTTTCAGTTAAGCTAATCTTGACCTGTAGAAAATGTTTGGAAATTGTAAAAAAACTAATGCTCATTAAAGATACCATTTTGTTTAATAGTTTTGTAATAATTCCGTTTTTTTTGATGTTGACAGAATTAATGTAAACTATACTGAATTTTATGGAGGAATACGATATTTTTATTCGACAAAATGAACCATGAATAAATTTATTAGTTCAACCTTTCAACGTCTGTTTGATTTTGAGTCCATCAGTAGTCGATTAATTGTTTATATCCTTTTGGCAAGTTCCCTGATTACTTTGTTGGGAACGGGTTACCAGCTTTATACTGATTTTCGGCGTGATGTTGATCAAATTGAGGAACGCATGTCTCAAATTCAAAGCAGTTATCTTCGAGGTATTGTCAACAGTCTCTGGATGACAGATATACGGCAAGCTGAGGTATTGCTGGAAGGTGTGATGCAGTTGCCGGATATTGAATATGCTGAAATTCATTCTCCGGAAGGTGTTTTATTGATACAAGGGGAATTAATTGAAGATCAGTTTTTGGAGAATCGTTTCCCATTACGTTACACACATCAGTCGGAGGTCTTTGATTTAGGAGAATTACGGTTGTTGGCTTCGCTAAATGATGTGTACGCTAGACTTTGGGAAAGACTCTTGATCATATTGCTAACTCAGGGAATCAAAACATTTTTGATTTCCGGTTTTATCTTTGTTTTAGTTCAGTTTTTGATTACTCGACACCTAAGCACAATGGCTCGTTATGCCCATGAAGTTACACCGGAAAAACTGGATGCACCCTTAGTATTACTTCGACATCAGCGCAAAGATGAATTGAATGAAGTAGTTGTGGCTTTCAATCGGATGCGGAAATCGCTACAAGACTATTATCATCAACTCCATTCAGAACTCACACGGCGTACCAGTGCAGAGAAAGAGTTGTTGGGATACAAAAATACACTTGAAGAACAGGTGGTTGAGCGTACCGATGAATTACGTTCGGCTAACCAAAAACTACGGGAAGAAAACAGGGAACGTACCCAAGCAGAAACACGGTTGAAATCATCTTTACAGGAAAAAGAAGTGCTGTTGCAGGAGGTGCATCATCGCGTCAAAAACAACATGCAGATTATTTCAAGTATGTTACGCTTACAATTCAGAAATATTCACGATGAGCAATTGGCGACACTGATGCGCGATTTGCAACAGCGTATTCAAATCATGTCGATGGTGCATGAAAAATTGTATCAATCCACTTCATTGTCTCACATCGATTTACCTGATTTTATTTCGCACTTGAGCGAAGAGTTACTTTCTTCTTTTGGCATTACCTCTGATCAAGTTTCATTGAATTTGGACTTGGATCCGGTGGCTTTAAATGTCAATTATACAATTCCCTGTGGCTTGATTATCAATGAATTGATCACCAATTCATTGAAATATGCTTTTACTGAGGGGCGGAAAGGTAGGCTTAGCATAAAATTGAAAATTTTAGCCGGAAAGCGTATTTTTCTTACTGTTGACGATGATGGACCTGGTTTGCCACCAGATCTGAATTGGCAGAATAGTCACAGTACAGGAATGAGGCTGATTCACATTCTTTCTCAGCAGTTGAAAGGTGAATACAGTCTCAAAAATAACAACGGAACTTGTTTTGAATTGATCTTTCAGGAGTAAAATGATCAAAGGAAGAATTCTAATCATTGAGGATGAAGCTATTGTGGCAGATGACATCCTTTTCTGTCTCCGGGAAGCAGGACACGAAGTTCCATTGGTTTGTGCTTCAGGAGAAGAGGCATTGGAGGCTTTGGAAAAACAGTCGGTGGATTTAGTACTTGTCGATATTCTGTTGGCAGGAGAAATCGACGGAATCGAAACCGCACGTCAACTCCGTAAGCGTTTCCAACTTCCAGTCGTTTATTTGACTTCATTCACCAACGAATCCATCATTGAACGAGCAAAAGAAACCACTCCTTCAGGTTACATCGTAAAACCGTTCAAGCGTCGTGAATTATTGGCTACTGTGGAAATGGCACTTTACCGCGGAGAAGCCCCATCGGATTTCATGCTTGGTTCCACAACTTCGTTGAGCGGACATTGGTTGCTCAACGCTTGGAGCGAGTGGCTGCAAGAATCTTTGAATTTAATAGAAAAAGTAGGTGCTACACTTTCGGGAGATATCCAGAAAGACTTCCGGAAATGGTACCAACAATCGGGTATTCTTTCTGACGATTTGCAATATTTCGCTGGATTGTCTCCAACCGATCTTTGTTTACTGGATCGATTCTTCTCTTTACTGGTAAAGCTGTTTGTTTTACAGCATCCAGGACGTAAATTGGAATTTATCAGTGAGCCCAAACTGGATTCAATTCGTTGTGCACCGTTGTTGTTGATCGAAATTTTGTTGTCAGCTTTGGACATACTTGCCCTTACAGTTCCGGAAAATGAATTACGACTCCGGGTTGGGCTTGTGCCGGCAAAAGAATCCAATATTATTTTGCACGAAAATACTGCTGAAAATAATTACTGCTTTCAAATCCGTTTAAATAATGCTGCGTATTCAGGGAAGGATACAACTTTTGCATTGCTGGAATCTTCCCCTAAATATCCTCTAATACTGGATGCTCTGGAAAAATTTGGTGGAACAATGATTCCGTTTTCAGGAAAATCGGAAGGGGAGTTTGGTTTCGACATTTTTGTACAGTAATCGCTTGACTCTGTACTTGCTTAAAAGGCTAAAAATGCAAAAGTCAATTTAACTTACA
>JAKUUI010000120.1 GCA_022448485.1 SAR324 cluster bacterium | reverse complement strand
AAAAAGCAAAAAATCGTTTGCTGAATTCAGTTAATTTTTCCGGCAGCAAGCTACAACCTGCTGCAGCCGCATGTCCTCCAAATCGCAGCAGTAAATCAGAGCAGGCAGATAGCGCATCCTTCAAATGCAGTTCTGGAATGGAGCGCCCTGAGCCTTTCAGTCTCTTTTCGGCTGTTTTGGTATCTTCCGATTCGCTGAGTATTAATACAGGCTTATAAATAAGTTCCACCAGACGTGTTGCAACAATCCCATTGATTCCTTCATGAAATTCCGGAGAGACCAAAATTAAAGCCGGATCATTCTTTTGTTTTTCAGCAAGATTGAAAGCAGTTTCCAGCATTTCAGCTTCTTTTTTGCGTCGTTCCAGATTTGTAGCGTCTAGTTTTTGTGCCATGCTTTCGGCTTCCTGAAGATCGTCTGAAAGTAAAAAATGGACTGCCATATCTGCATCAACCAGACGTCCGGCCGCATTCAGCAATGGAGCAAATTGAAAACCAAGCGTCCTGGATGTGATTGTCTTAACTTTTTTCAAACGCTGAAGAACCTGAATCGCCAACCTTGGTTTTTCGTTCATCACAAGCAGACCGTGATAGGTCAAAATACGATTTTCGTCCCATAACGGAACCACATCCGCTACCGTGCCCAAAGCAGCTAAATCCAGGCTATCGCGTAAATTAGGTTCCGGACGTTCGGTAGTCCACCTTCCCGATTCACGAAAAGTTTTTCTCAAAGCCATAATTAATTTTAGCGCCACACCGCATCCGGAGATTTTCTTGAAAGGATATGGACATTCCGGATGGTTGGGGTTGACCACAATTCCTGCAGGCAAGAGATTCGGATCAGCCAAATGGTGGTCAGTGACTATTGTTTTTATTCCTTCATCATTCAGTCGCTGAACCTCGTTTGCAGCAGTAATCCCATTGTCCACTGTGATGACAAGATCCGGATTCATTTCCAGCAAAATATCGGTACTGGCCTCTGTCAAACCGTAACCGTGTTTTATCCGGTTAGGAATAAAAAAATCTAAATTCAGGCAACCGCATTTTTGTAAAAATTCCAGCATCAAAGCTGTAGCAGTGATTCCATCAACGTCATAATCGCCTAAAATGACAATTCGCCAATTTTTAACAATTGCCTCCTGCAGCAGATCAACCGCTTCCTGCATCATGCGAAGTTCATAGGGGTCCCGGAGATTATTAAGACTGGGCTGTAAAAAAGATTTTATCTCGCTGTTTGTTTTGAGGCCTCTGCGCAATAGGATTTCTGCAACCCGCGGATGCATTTCCCATTCGCGGCACAACCGTTTTACTTCATCCGGATCCATGGCTGGTGATTCATGCCATTTTTTTTGGAGCATTACCAATTTTCCTGCCTCCGCAACTTGTTTTTACTTTCGTTTGAACGTCTTGACTGGAGAGGATCCGGCATGTTCCAGATGATCTTTTCAGGCAGTAATTTTTCGCTTTCCAAAAAACGGTACATTTCCACGCAAATCCAAGCATCTGTAGCTGCATAAAGAGCTTGGCCCGAATTAAATTCTGGACGTTCCCAGTTTGTTAATTGCGCCTTTTTAGAAATCCTGACACCAAAAAAAATAGCTGCCAGGTTCCTCAATCCGCAAGTCACTATACCCAGTTCACTTGCAATTTTTGTTAGTTCTACAAAGCCTTCTGCATCAAATTTCTTTAATTTCCGAAGTGCCCTAACATCATCGAGGATGGCGACTCCAACTTTTAAAATATCCGGATCTGCCAGCAGTGACACTAAATCATCCGGTAAACCCAAATGATTTAAGCGGAACAAAAAAGCTTCATCCGAGGTAGATAACTGCAACAGAGAGACAGAGTAATTTTCCCCTTTTTTAAAGGAGGGACGTGTTTCAGTATCAAAGCCCAAAACCGATTCGCGTCGTAAAATTTTTAGTGCTTCCTTAAGATCTTTCTTTTCCTTGATCAAGTGTATCTTGCCTTTAAAATACATAATTGGAAAATTCTTGATGTGTTCTTTGTTCAATCTTTCCGGGAAACGTTTATTTGTTTCGGAGCCTTCTTCTGTTATATTTTCACCGGATTGATTGAAAGATTCTCTTTCATCATTTCCGGAATTAGTTTGCAAATCTTGTCTATGCATTGCGACAATAAGGATTCAAGGGTTTTTAGTTGTGAGTACTACTGAAACTGAGTTGAATTTTCCAGTGTCTGCGTGTTCTGCAAGGTTTTGGTACTCTTCCAGCGCTTGTTCAATAGTTTCCCAGGCAAAACCCCTCTGGTAAAGTTTTTGACTCAAAGCCGCTTGTGTTTGTATTTTTGCATTTTTTTGTATGCGTGCCAGGCATTCGACTGCTTTTTTCAGCCAAATATCCTGGTCACTAAGTTCATTCAGAACCGTCTGTGCCAGTTCATTGGAAATACCGCGGTTTTGAAGATCCTGTAAAATCTTGAAAGGACCCTGTGGCTTATTGGTGAGTTTGGATTCCACAAAGCGCCTGGTGAATCGTTCGTCGCTTTGAAAATCGCTCTCCTGCATTTCCAGCAAACAGCGTTCCACCAGAGCAGAAATATCACATATTGCTAATTTATATAAACGTTGTTTAAACTTTTTTCGTAATTCCGTGGCGGAGTGCTCACGTACTGCAAGAAAGCCCAGCATTTTGTTCCGGATCATTGTATAGCAGGCTTCCAGTTCCAGGGTTTCCAACTGAGAGACTGTGAGCGGGCAATCACTTGGTTGCCCTAAATCAGCCCACACCCCAGCTGACAATTTCAGCTCACGCTTATCGCTCAAATCAAGTGTCACTGTTTCGTCACTGGCATAATGAACAGCTTCAACACTCACTAAATTTTGATTTTCAAATAATCTCAATAATCTTTTTCTCTATGCGTTATCGACCACGAAACCACCGTGACAAAAATCCTGAAGTTTTTTCGCAACTGGTAAAAAACAATCCTTATATGGCCAGGGTTTACGATTATCCGAAACTGCTCATTCCACATCCAACTCCAGAAAATTTCCAGCAACTATGGTCCAGTAAAATAAAAGCCGTCAGTGATACTCATTCCGGAAAAGTGCATTTAGAAATTGGCTGCGGCTCCGGACGTTACCTTATCGAATGGGCTCAGGAGAATCCTCAGGACTCTTTCATCGGCCTTGAATTGCGTTATAAGCGACTTGTGCTAGCTGCAAAAAAAATTGAACAGCAAACTATCAGCAACATAATTTTAATGCGAGAGCACGGTGAATTTATTGATGAATATCTGCCGCACAACAGCATAGATTGCATGCACATCAATTTTCCTGACCCCTGGTCCAAAAAAGCCCGCCGCAAGCACCGTATCCTCAGTGCTGATTTTCTCACCAAAATGCATCCGTACTTTCGTTCCAGTGGTGAATTGAGATTTAAGACTGATCATCTCGAATATTTTGAAACTGTAACCGAAATTTTGCAGAAGCTTGAGAACTACAAGATTGTTGGGCACACCACGGATCTGCAACGGAGCAACTACATTGAAAACAATATTCTGACGGAGTTTGAGATGTTATTCAAGTCGAAGGGTAACCCCCCAATAGGATATCTGCGTGCAGAAACGCTTTGAACAAAATAACTACTCAGATTTAACTATGTGGTAATTAAAGAGATAATTGGAACCAGAATTTGAAAAAGCCTTGATAATTTTGGTTAAATGTTTAGATTTTTCTATACACAGTGTGGTTTTGCATAAAACCAGCTTTTGATCTTTTTGTAAAACGTAAACCTGATTACTGGCTATACATACATCATTAAAACAGTTAATGTCATTGCTTAGAAGTAATTTGCTTTTTGGAGGTTCGAGCAGGCTTCTCCCCCAACTATGCACCATCACAGGTTTTTCAGTAATCAGCGAAAGAATGGTAGGTGGAATATCTATATGTGAACCAAAATTATCATTAACAGTATTAGACGTTTTTAATAAGGCCGGAGAATAGAAAAACAAAGGAATTTTTCTTAGTTGGTATCGCTCTTCAGGTTCCCATTTAAGAGCCATGGGATGGGCGTGGTCGGCCGTCAGCACAAAAAGAGTTTCCTTAAAGTAAGGTGATTTTTTTGCCTTTCGGAAAAATCCTCCCAAAGCTTGGTCTGCATAAGCTAAAGCTCGCATCCTTTTATCAAAATTATCCTCGTCAAGAATTCGCTTTTTAAGTTTAGATGGTGCATTTGAAGACGTTACTTGACCTACAAAATTTTCAGGAACTCCATATGGTGGATGATTGCTGAGAGTCATTACAAAGCTAAATGTTGGCTGTTTGGCTTTCATCAACTTCTGATGAACCAACTCAAACAAATCTGCATCATGAACTCCAAATCTAGTTTTAGTTACATTTTGAATACTACTTTCACCAAAAATTTTTTGGTAACCCAATTTAGGTAAAATAGAATAAAGCCTATGCCAAGACAGACTACCACCATAAAAAAAGGATGGAATGTAACCTTGACGCTCCATGATTCTAGGGAATGTTGTTGAAAAAGGTTTATAAATCTCAGAAGAACTTGCGATGCGATAATGTTTATTAGTTGGAATTGAAAGGTTAATTTTCATTATATTATTTATGGACCCGCCGCCTGCTTGGAAAAAATGGTTAAATGACAACGACTGTTTTTTTATATGCTCTAAGTTTTTTCTGATTTTTTGTTGAAAACCACCACCTTTGAAGTTTGAAAGCCATGCAGACTGACTTTCCATAAAAATAAAAACAATATGCTTAGGTTTTTGTTTGAGATATTTTTTTCTTAAAGCAGGAATCTCATACTCGAGATAAAAAGTAGATTCATCAACTCCTCGAAATTTCCTTCCATCATCAAGTTCAGCTATAGTGGCAAACCATCCGGGGATTTTATTTGT
>JAKUUI010000012.1 GCA_022448485.1 SAR324 cluster bacterium | reverse complement strand
CAATGCTCTCTTTGGTCTTGGAGATATTGAGAATACTAGTTTGAGTATTGGACACCCCAACCACGATATCAGTACCTCTCACCCCGACCAGTGCGGTGACTGTACGTATCTGAAATCGATTCTTTTTGCTCTTCTTCTTGAGTTTTCCTTGAATCTTAAAACGTGCCTTTCCGGTCAGCAGGGAGATACTACTGGTTTCCCTGGTGATCTTTCCCATTCGGAAAAAGGAACGGGAAGAGAGTTCAATTAACTCGGGCTTGCCCCTGATCTTGATCTTGACTGAGGTGTCTTTGCCAGTCTGTACACGGTCACTGGGCTGGAGGACCATTTTTGTCCCGGGTTTGCGCAGCAGACGGGTGCGCTTAGGCCCGATCACCTTGGCCGATCCTTTTTCCAGCAACAGCAGTGCCTGCTGCGCCTGCGCGGGTTCCGCATAAATCGCAGTCATGAAAAATAAGAGCAGGAATAAGATACGGAGTTTCATGAGTATAATTATGGTTTTTTCATTAAAGTTAATTATCTTGAATTTATTTTTTCAATGTCAAGCTGTTCTCTGTTTAACATTCAATAAATAAGGATCACCTGCAGCTGTGTTGTGTTCAGGGTGTAGGTTTTTCCAGCAAGGTTTGAACTCTGTCTTTCTTGTTTCTGCGTCAATCCAAAGATACACCATGCCGCGGCAGGGTAGTTGAAACTTAGCGACAAGGCTTGATTCCGAGTCTTTGTCTTTCCATCCAGAGATGGATCCGCAACCTTGTCCTCAGTTTGAGAAAAGTCATACTGCACGCCAAGAGTTACTGGCGGAATTGGATAATCAACTTTAAGCTTGGATTTGAATGCTTTCGTGTCCTTGTAGCTACCATTCAGATTTGTGTCCTCAAGAGTTCCTCCAAAAGTTGTTTTCACACCGAACAGCGGAGTCACGTATCCAGCCGTAAGTGTGGTGGAAACACCGCTGTCGTCGTTGGATCCTTCTACAGACTTTTTTTTATGGTCGATCTGCCAGTCCCATGTTGTTCCTTTTTCAAGCTCCTGCTTTGCCTTGATAGTGTAGACGTTGTCCCGGGTTGCCCGTTTGTGTTTCTTGGATAGGCTGTCTCTGGGAGAGGTTGATTCCGGTACGTCCCGGGTTCCCGCTTCGTTTGTGCCCAAAGACAGGGTAAAATCACCGGCCCAGCTTGCACGCTCCTCCCATTCAACACTCGCCTGTTTGAACAACACCTCTTTGGACTCAAATTCGCCGTTGTGATGTTGATCTGCCATCAGGACTCCCCGCAGAAAAATGCTGGAGTCGTCGAAGATGTCGAAGCGGTAGGAAGGAACGAACAGGATGCTTGAAGAAAACGCTTTGGATTTGGTCTCGTTGTCCTCGACCTTGTTAATGTTGTCACTCGTTGTGTTGCCGAGGATACTGATCAGCTGGAAGGAGTCACCGAGCTTTGATTTTCTGAGAAATTCAGGTGTTTCATATATAGTCCTGAGTGTCTTCTTTGCTTCGCCGAGCTGAGTCTTGACGTAAACTTCAAAGAAATTTTCACCTGGCTTGAGCAAGTAAGGAATCTTCAGCCACACCAGGCTTGCAGCCTTCGGGAATTTCTGGGGCTTTCCATCAACCGTCACTTTCTGGATCGGGCTGAAGGTGCTAATCTGGATTTTGAGAACACCTTTCTGTTCTTTTACCTTGTCAGTCGAAAGGCTGAAAATGAGAATTTCAGCTTCAGCTGTGGCGGACACCGCTAACTGGGGGATCAACATAAAGAGAGACAGCAAAAGCATTAGAGTAATCATGCTTCCAGCCGTTTTTGTGTTTTTAAACCATTTATCCATTGGTAAGAAAGCTCCTGGATGATGGCGGTGGTTCACTGACCCGCTACTGAAACGTGGGCATAATAACTCGTTTGTGGGGTTTTGGTCAATTTTAATTTCATTTGTTGTGACAATTGCAAATAATATCATCAGCAAATTGGCGGTATCAGCAAAAGGACATAAAATCATAACTGATCTCATGTTTAAGAATGTTAAGAAAATGGTCTGCAAAGACTGAAATCCTCTGCAAGTTTCATACACGTAACAGGAGTATATAAAATATAAGCGATCTGGAACAACTACTGCTTGGAGAAAGCTGTTAATAATTTGCTTGAAAACTGGCAGAAAAAGGAGTGTTGCCAGAGAATTTTTGCACCCTGCTGTTGGCTGCCAGGTGCAGCAAAAGCTGGAAAACGGTTTCGGTTTTTTCTGTCTCTCCGAGTGCATCGGCAAGTGCGGAGGCAGCAAATTTTTGCTCAGGGTGGTACTTGAGGTGATTTTGAATTCTTATTGAAAGTTCAATAATATCTCCGGCGGCTCGTTTTCCGGCTTCTACGCCAGGCTGGTGATAGGCATTTATTCCAATGAGAAAAGCATATATGCCGACTGCCCGCTCAAACAGCGCAATTAAGGCAGCTGTAGTTCGGGGGGAAATTTCTTCCAGCGTGATGCTAAGTGAGTTGCGTCCGCTTTGGAAAAGTGCCTCGCGGGTTCCAAGCAAAAAACACTGCAGAAAATCTCCAGACGTAACACCGGGTTCGACCTCAATACTTGTGCTGTTCCGTTCTCTAAGGACTTCGATGAAAGTCACAAAAAAATCGGCGGGTCCTTCACGGAGCTGCTGGACAAAGGCGTGCTGATCGGTTGAGCCTTTGTTACCATAAACTGTCAATCCCTGGTTTACAGTTTTTCCAGCCAAATCTTTTTCCTTTCCTAAAGATTCCATCACCAGCTGCTGCAGATAACGGCTGAAGAGCTGCAATTTGTCTTTGTAGGGCAGTATCACCATCGCTTTTTCGCCTCTGCCTCGACCGGCATGATGCCACATCAAGGCCAGCAGAGCAGCCGGATTTTTACTGATTTCCGTACGGCTTGTCAATTCATCCATGATTTTTGCGCCCGCCAGAAGATTATTGATATCCAGACCCTGCAAAGCAGCAGGAAGCAGTCCCACTGCAGAAAACACTGATGTTCTCCCTCCTACCCAGTCCCACATCGGAAAGCGACGCAGCCAGTTTTCCTTTTTTGCAAGCTGATCAAGTTGACTGCCCTCGCCAGTAACGGCAACAGCGTGTTTAGTAAAATCAAGTCCGGCCTTCTCATATGCTTGACGGACCTCCAGCATTGCATTTCGCGTTTCTTTAGTGCCTCCGGATTTTGAAATAACAAGAGTTAAAGTTTCAGCCAATCCTTTACCAATTGAGGATAAGACCTGATCGATTCCGTCCGGATCCGTGTTGTCCAGAAAATAAAACTTCATTCGATCTGCCTTTGAACGAAGTGCTTTTTGCACGAACTGGGGGCCAAGTGCCGAACCACCAATTCCGAGCAGCAGTACATTCCGGAAAGAACCGGCTTTTTGAGGTTGGAGTTTGCTCTGGTGAATTTCAGCAGCAAATTCCAGAATATTTTCCTTCGTGCTGCTGATTACTTTTTGAATTTCGGCAGACGGAGCAAGCTCCGGGTTACGCAGCCAGTAATGTCCGACCATTCGATTTTCATCGGGATTTGCGAGGCTTCCTTTTTCCAGTTCCTGCATTTGTTGAAAAGCATTTCTGAAAAGTTTTTCCAGAGAATCAGGTAGCACATCCGGAGCATTCATCCGCGAAGTGTCAAGGGCGATACCCAATTCCGGCAGGGCGAGATAATGCTGCTGAAAATTTTTCCAGGATAATGATTCAGTCATGCAGTTTTTATTGTTTTCATTTTTATAAATCATTTAATCTTTGGGTGCACAATGCTTCAGTTATTTCCACGTCTGAAAGATGATGCAGACATCCCCCGTGAGGACAGTTTTTCAATTCACAAATCTCCGGCCAATCCAGATCTGGAGTTACCACCCATTGTTGCTGATCGTATGGTCCCCAGCGATCTGGCGTGTGTGGTTTTGCTGGACAGAAAAATCCAAGCAGCGGAGTATCGGCCGCATTTGCCATATGCAAGGGGCCAGTACTGCTGCTGATCAGCAAAGAAGCGTTCCGAACTACAGAAAAAAATTCTGCCAGTGAAAATCGCCCTACTACCCTTTTTACTCTCTCTTCAGGAAAATCGGCTGCTATTTCATGTACCAAATTTTCCTCTCCGGCAATACCCGTTAATAAAACGGTCCAGTCGGTTTTTTCCAGCAACAGCCGAATTATAAGTCTGTATTGTTCATTATTTAGATTTGGAGCAGAAGCGCCGTATCCGGGGTGCACAATGACATAATCTTTGGAGTTGAGTACTGTGCGAAAATCTTCCCACCACGGTTCTGGAAGCCACTGCTTAAACTTATATTGCGGCTGTGGATTTTTGTCTGGCAGCAGTGACTCCAGCAGCGAAAAATTGTATTCAGCTTCATGTTTTTGACAATCTTTCCGATGTTCAAAAATCCGCTCCGTCAAGAGGAAAGAATACCATCGATAACCTGTGCCGATGCGGACCGGAATTCCCGCTTTGGCTATTGCAAAAGCTAATTTTACCCTGGGATAAAAAAGCAGGGCTGCATCAAAGTTTAGTTCCTGCAGTTCATGACTGAGCTTTGAGAGTCCCTGCCAGCCTTTGTGTCGTCCATGTGGTTCATAACTCAGTGAAATGTCTATTCCTACATATTGCTCAATCAATGGAACGGTGTAGGGTTGCGCCAGAAAGGCAATGAATGCATCCCGATATTGGCTTCTTAAAGCCGTAACTGCAGGCAGGGTGAGAATGGTGTCACCTATACGGTCCGTGCGGATCAGCAGGAAACGTTTAAGCGAGTTGGCTGAGGAATTTTTTGACATGAATACATTTTTATATTTTGGAGAAAAAACATACACTATGCCTGAAAAATATTACGCCAAAATTTTCCTGAAACTTGACGGCCCATTTCGGCTATGGATTCTGTAAGAGGGATGGATTTTGGGCAGGCTTCGACGCAGTTTTGGGCATTGCCGCAATCGGCAATACCACCTTTCTGCATGAGGGTGTCAAGCCGTTCGTCCGCAATATTTTTTGCTGTAGGGTGCATGTTGAAAAGACGCGATTGGCTGATGGCTGCCGCACCAAGGAAGTTGTTGCTCAGGCTGTATTGCGGACAGGCTTCCACGCAACACCCGCAGGTCATGCACTCTGAAAGTTTGTAGGCTACTTCTTGATGGCTGGTTGATTCACGCTCTCCGGGACCGAGGTCATGATAGCCATCTGCTGTGACCCAGGCTTGTACTTTTTTGAGAGCGCCAAACATCCGGGCACGATCAACTGCTAAGTCCCGAACAACCGGGAATTTACTCATTGGTTCCAATGAAATTGGTTTTTCCAATTGATCCACTAACGCACTGCATGACTGATGGACTTTGCCGTTAATCACCATTGTGCAGGCACCACAAACTTCTTCCAAACAGTTGCTTTCCCAAACAACCGGTGTTACCTCTTCTCCTTTTGCGTTAACCGGATTGGCCTGAATATCCATCAAACAGGAAATGACGTTTGATCTGGGAATATAGGGAATTGTGAATGTTTCCCAATAAGAGTCGGAGGTTTCCGAATCCTGACGCTTAATTTTTAAAGTAACAGTATCTGGCATTTTCTATCCTCAGTCATATTTTCTGGGGCGTGGAGCAATAAGAGATGTGTCCACTTCCTCGTAAGAAATTTCTGGTCTTCCTTCTTTATAAGTTGCAATCGTAGTTTTGAGCCATTTTTTGTTGTTTACAGAAAATCGTTTCATGTACGCCAAATGTTCTGGTTCAAATGCGTTCTCCTTAACTATTCCAGCCTCTTTTTGTTTCTCAAATTCCAAATAGGTCTCTGGCTTGAAATCACTAGGCTGACTTAGATCAAACTCCGGTTTGTAATGTGATCCTCGGAACTCGTCACGCAACAGCGCACCCTTCGTTATAATTTTGGAGAGCTGAATCATGTTCCAAAGTTGGTTGATGAAACTTGGCACGGGATTGGACCAATCAGTTGTGTCTACACATTTAATATTTTTCCAGCGTGATTCAAATTCATCAATTTTATCAAGTGTCGATTTCAGTTTGGAATTATCCCTTACAATCAGTACGTTGGAAATCATCTCTTCTGCCATTTCTCTATGCAAAGCATAAGGATTTTCTTTTCCACTCATTCCTTTGATTTCAGAGAATTTCTCCTGCCATTGTCTGGTTGCATCAGCGAATACATTCTCCGCAACATCCTCCACAGATTCCGGTACATTATTTACGTAATTAATCACTCCTGGACTCATCATCAATCCGGTGTAGATACAGCTCAACAATGAATTCGCACCCAGGCGGTTTCCGCCGTGATACTGATAGTCTGCTTCACCTGCGGCATAAAGACCGGTGATGGAAGTCATTTGATTGTTTGGAGACTGATGGTCGATCAAACCATCTTCGGTACGTGTGTAATCCGTCCAAATTCCGCCCATGGAATAATGCACTGCAGGGAAAATTTCCATCGGTTCTTCGTGTGGATCGACGCCTGTGAATTTTTCGTAAATCTCAAGAATTCCACCCAACCGATGATCAAGAAATTCACGAGTGTGATGTGTCAAATCCAAATAAACTTTCATTTCACCGTGAACGCCTAATTTGTCGTTAACGCAAATGTCATAAATTTCACGTGCTCCCACATCTCGCGGCACTAAATTCCCAAAAAGTGGATAGCGCTCTTCGAGAAAATAAAAACGTTCTTTTTCTGGAATTTCTCTAGGCTTGCGTGAATCACCGGCTTTTCGTGGTACCCAAACTCGTCCACCCTCTCCGCGAGCGGATTCACTCATTAAACGTAATTTGTCACGACCGGGAATAGCCGATGGATGAATTTGAATAAATTCACCGTTGCCATATTTAGCACCCTGTAAATATGCTGAAGTGACGGCAGTTCCAGTGCAAACCATTGAATTAGTGGTGCGCCCATAAACCAATCCAGGACCACCTGTGGCTAAAATAACTGCATCACCTTTTTCCGCTTTGATTTCTCCGGAACGCAGATTGTGGATGATCGCGCCAACGCAGCGCCCGTCATCGTTGAGTACAGCGCCTAGGTATTCGTGCCATTCCATTTTTTCGACCAGACCTTGTACCTCGAAGTGGCGCACCTGTTCGTCAAGCGCATACAAAAGTTGTTGGCCTGTGGTTGCACCAGCGAATGCGGTACGGTGATAGAGAGTTCCTCCAAATCTACGGAAATCGAGATTGCCTTCCGGAGTTCGGTTGAACGTAACTCCAAGTCGGTCCATGAGGTTGATGATGTAAGGAGCATGAAGGCACATGTCTTTGCAGAGCGGTTGGTGTGCTAAAAAGTCTCCTCCTTTAACTGTGTCGTAAAAGTGAATTTCAGGAGAGTCACCCTCTCCTTTGATGTTGACTGCACCATTGATTCCGCCCTGAGCACAGACAGAATGGGAACGTTTTACAGGTAAAAACGACACCAGCAGAATAGACATTCCAAGTTCCGCCATTTTCATGGTTGCGGCCAGTCCGGCTAATCCGCCGCCAATTACAATCACTCGTCGCTTGTTCATGTCCTTTTCGAAGTTTACCAAATTGCAGCTAGTGCATACAAGGAGCTGGCGGATAAAATCAAGAAAAGAAGAATGCTGAAAATACGAATTCGTATTTGTGATTTTGGTGTGAGGGCGATGCCCCAAGTCATGCAAAAGGTGTTGAGGCCATTGGCAAAATGAAAGACTGCACCCAAAACACCAAACAGGTAAACCGTTTTGGTTATCATACCTGATTCAGGATTTGAAAAGCCGCTTGAAAGATGTTCAAAATGTGTTCCCCAAGTCCCGGCCATCCACGGACCAAGCTGGGCATTCCAAACATGTGCGATGATGAAGAGAAGTACACCGATACCGCTGATACGCTGTAGCCAATACAGCAAGTGTGAAAAATAAGTGTAAGAAGGCTGAACAGTAGTTTCAAAAATCAGGTGAATGCCAAGGAAAGCATGAAAGAAGAGAGGGATATAAACAACAATGACTAAGGCCCAAATCGCCAAAGGACTGTCATAGAAACTGTTGACTGAATTATTGTATGTTTCGGCACCAGAGTGCAAATACAACTGCAAATAGAGGTGGTACACAAGAAACAGCCCTACCGGCACAACCCCAGTCAAACTGTGGATACGCCGTGTAAGAAAATGTGAGTCCATAAAACACCATTCAGCAAAAAACATACGTTAAACAAACCACAGGAAACTATGAGTTTATTATATCATGAAGGGAGGCCAATTAGAAAGTGGTATTTCTAATTGACCATAGGATCGGAACGATTTAATACTATTGTAAAAGCGACTGATCTGGTCAGCTTGCGAGGGTTTTGGACAAGGACAGGGCAAGGCGCGATTTGTAGCGAGCACCGGTACGTTTGTGCAGAACACCTTTTGTGACAGCTTTATCAATTTTTTTTTGAACCTCGGGATAAGCTTCACGTGCTTGGTCAATATTTCCCTCGTCCAGTATCAAACGAAATTTTTTGATGACCGTACGTAGATCTGCCCGCTGTGAGCGCTTCTGTGCAGTGTGTTTGATTGTTTGTCGAACACGCTTAAGCGCAGATTTGTGATGAGCCATAAGTGTTTCCTTTTATCTTAAAAAGCGTTGATGATATGATAAATGTTCGGCGGTTTTCCATCCGCCAGTTGTACGGCAATCACGTCAAATCGTGGTTGCAGGTACGTTAGGTGCCTCTAGCTGAGATAAAGATTACCCAGTTGGCGCAACTTTTCAATTTTTCGAGGTCACCGACAGTGATGGATGTGATCCGTTGATTCCCCTGCGAGTTTTAACTTCACAAAATACGAGGAATTCCTCGAAATCTGCAATAATGTCTTTCTCTACCAGTCTGGAACGGTGATTTCGCTCAACTATGCGATATCCTCGCTCTTGTAAAAATTCACAGGCGATTTGCTCTCCGACTGTTCCAGTCTGCTGACGACCTTTTGTCACAGCAAATACAACTGAGCGGTGGAGTGCCTGTAATCTTGCTTTACCAGAGGTTTGAGCTGGAAAGACCGTCGATGCAAAGGCGATAAGCCATATTTCTCAATTGCTTCCCGGTGCTTTTTGGTCGGATACCCTTTATGATGTTCAAAGCCCCATTCCGGGTAGCGTTTTGCATTTTTGACCATAACCCTGTCCCGTGTCACTTTGGCCAAAATTGAAGCCGCAGCAATACTTTTGGAGCGGCCGTCTCCCTTGACTACTGCCTCACCCTGAATTTTTGTTTCAGGATAAAAATTCCCATCAACTAATACATAATCCGGAGCAAGTTCTATTTCTGTGAGGCAGCGCAGCATACAAAAAAGCGTAGCTTGTAGAATATTCAACCTGTCAATTTCTTCTGCAGAAATTGAGACAATCTTGGTAGCCAAAGCCTCAGAGCAAATGACATCAAACAACTGCTCCCGGTTTTTAGCAGAGAGACGCTTTGAATCATTAAGCGGATGATTGTCGTTCCACCGATCTCCTAAAATAACAGCAGCAGCAACAACAGGTCCGGCTAGGGGACCCCGTCCTGCTTCGTCAACACCGGCAATTTTCTTAAATCCTCGACAAGCAGCCGCTTTTTCGAGCTCAAGTGTTGGTTGAAAGTTATATTGTCGGCCGGGCCGTAATGCGTTCTTTGATTCGGGCTGCTTTTCCACGAAGTGCTCGCAAGTAATAAAGTTTTGCCTGACGAACTTTTCCGACTTTGATGATGTCAATACTTTCTATCCGTGGGGAGTGCAGCGGAAAAATTCTCTCAACTCCATATCCCTGAGTTACTTTTCGCACAGTGAAAGTGGCTTTGTTGTTGCGTACTCCGCAATGCTTGCCGATAATGACACCCTCAAATGCCTGGATGCGTTCTTTGTTTCCTTCCGAAATTCGGTAATTGACCCGGACGCTGGATCCGACTCTTAACTCCGGCAATTCGCTACGTAATTGCGATTGCTCGATTTTTTCCATTGCAGTAGACATATTTTCTCGTTTGCTTAAGGTGATAATTTTTTTGATTTGCTGTGTCGGCACTTTCATTAGTTGTTAGTAGTTTTGCTTTAGAGCAAATCCGGACGACGTTTTTTTGTTCGGTACAAAGCTTGCTCTTCACGCCACTCAACTATTCTTTTGTGGTTTCCGGATAGTAATTCTTCCGGAACCTTCATCCCCCCAAAACTTGCAGGCCGAGTATATTGTGGAAATTCCAGCAAGGGTTGAGTGAAAGATTCCTTTTCAGATGATTCTTGGTTACCAAGAACATTTGGGACAAGACGGCTGATGGCTTCAATCATCGTCATCGCAATTACCTCACCACCCAAACAAACAAAATCTCCTCCTGATATTTCCTCATCTACCAAGCTGCGAATCCGCTCATCAAAGCCTTCGTAGCGTCCACAGATCAGGGTCAAAACTGTTTTTCGCCGACTCAGTTCTTTTGCTTTTTCCTGCGAAAATTGCTGTCCCTGTGGGGTCACTAAAATAGAATGTGTTTCTCGTCCTTCACTACGATGAAATTCTCTTTGTTCCTCAAGAGTCTGAGCTATTGGCTCAATCCGCAACACCATTCCGGGCCCCCCCCCGTATGGCGTGTCGTCTACCTGAAAGTGACTCCCTCGGCCATGTTTGCGAAAATTGACCAGGTTTACACTCAAGTGTTGCTGTTCAATTGCCCGCTTAATCAGACTTTCTTCTAGAAAAGAAGAAAAAATATCCGGAAATAATGTCAAAACCTCAAAGAGCAACATCACTCTCCTGATCAACTTTTTCAATCATTCCCGGTAATGGATCTATGATCATCTGCTGTGCTTCAAGATCTAGTTCCAGCACCACGTGAGGAACATCTGGGACCATGAACTTGCTTGTGCCGTTCTGCACCTCGAAAACGTTGTTAGCACCGGTTTCCAAAAAATCTGAAATCTTCCCCAATATTCGGCCTTTTTGATCTTCTACACTGCAGCCTATGAGCTGATGCACGAAGACTTCATTGGACTCCAAAGGTTTCAGCTGATCATCCGGCAGTAACAGCCGGCAACCTTTGAGCTTTTCTACATCATTGCGGGAATCAAGCTCCTCAAAGAGAATGATCCAGCCATTTTTTGCCGGTCGAATCTGCAAAACATTCAAGGATCGTAACTGACCTGCGGTTTCTAAAAAGAAAATCTTTACTTTCAAATAATATTCAGGAGCATCAGAAAAGTATTTGGCCTTAACTGCCCCTTTGATACCGTGCGCTCCGACAATAGTGGCAACCCACGTCAGCTCATCATAATCACTTAAGTCACTCATCGCGGTCCTCATCGAAAGAAAACGATTAACCCCGGAAGTTCATCAGGCTTTGATTTTTGCCTGTTTCATCAATTTGCTGACACGATCAGTCGGTTGTGCACCTTTGGAAAGCCAGTACTTGACCCGTTCTGCATCAATCTCAAAGCGGTTTTCTGTGACCATTGGATTGTAAAATCCAATGTGCTCAAGATAACGGCCATCGCGTTTACAACGTTGATCCGCAACTACAACACGATAGTAAGGTTTCTTTTTTACGCCACCTCTGGCGAGACGTATTCTAACCATAAAATAAGGTTTCAGGTTTCGGGTTCCAGGTTTCAGTCGGAAAGTAACTTACGCCTTGTTTTGGAAAGTCCGGCAAGCATCACAGAAATTTCCTTTGTTTCTTGAATCCATCGCAACCCTGTTTCAGCTGCAATGGAGTTAATCTTCATTCCAATGTGTATTTGTGTTCATAATTCTCCATAGGAATCTTTGTATGAGACAAAAATTGTAAGGACTCTTTTAAAGAGTCATGTTCCCAGCCCTCGGCAGTATTGCGTGGTACAGAGAGCCCGATGCGAGTGATTTGATACTTAAAACCGTAATCTTTCAGATTTAACAATGTCTGGAAGAGAAGATCCACACTAAGTTGAAGTGGATGCTTCCAGCCCTCCAAATTCACAAATTTCGGAGTTCTCTTGTTAGTAAATACCGGGAGTCCTGAATCCTGCTCCCTGAACTGTTCAATTGGGCATCATGTCCTGCATCATGCGCATGGCTTTTCCAGGATTGGAAACTTTTGACAGCTTTTGCATCATTTTTCTCATCTGGATAAATTGTTTTAGCAGCCGGTTTATTTCGCTAACCGTTGTTCCACTCCCTTTGGCAATCCTGAGTCTCCGTGAGCCATTCATGAGATTGTGGTTCTTTCGTTCTTTGATTGTCATAGATGAAATAATAGCATCAATATGAAGAAGTTTTTTGTTGTCAATATTTGCGTCTTTCATGGACGATGCACTCATTCCAGGCAACATTCCGATCACATCTTTCATAGATCCCATTTTGCGCATCGAACGTAACTGATCTCTAAAATCCTCAAGCGTGAATTCGTTGCTCAGGATCTTTTTTTGCATCTGCAGAGCTTCACGCTCACTGAATGAATCTTCTACCTTTTCAATCAGTGAGAGCATATCGCCCATACCCAAAATTCTGGAAGCAATTCGTTCAGGGTAGAATGCTTCCAAATTTTCGAGTTTTTCACCAACCGCAATAAACTTAATCGGCTTTTGCGTAATGGCCCGGATAGAAAGCGCTGCACCTCCGCGGGCGTCTCCATCCATTTTCGTCAGTATCACACCAGTAATGTCAAGTAGGTCATTAAAGCCTTTTGCTACACTGACGGCTTCCTGGCCTGTCATTGCATCAGCAACAAAAAGGATTTCATGGGGTGCGACGAATGTTTTGATCCGTCTCAATTCCTCCATTAATTCTTCATCAATATGCAGTCGACCTGCTGTGTCGATAAACACCACATCGGCTTCTTCCTGCTTTGCTGTCTCAAGTCCTTTTTGGACGATCTCCAGCAGATTTTGTTCAGTTCGTGAAGGGTAGCACGAGATCCCCAGAGTGTCCGCTAGGACCTGCAGTTGCTGGATAGCTGCCGGTCGGTAGATATCTGCAGGAATAAGATAGGGTCGTTTACCCTTAGACTGATAAAGTCGTGCCAACTTCCCTGCAGAGGAGGTTTTACCAGACCCCTGCAGTCCAACCATCATTGTGATCAGTGGGGCAGCTTCCGGTTCCATTAATCCTGAATTTGCTCCTCCCATCATCTCTGTCAACTCCTCGTTGACAATTTTAATGAATTGCTGTCCGGGAGTCAGACTGCCCTGTACCTCTTCACCAACTGCCCTTACCTTGACTGACCGTAAAAAAGCTTTCACCACTCTGAAATTGACATCCGCCTCCAAAAGGGCCATTTTGACCTCATTCAGGGTTTGGCTGACATTATCTTCCGTCAAACGACCCCGCCCTCTTACCTTACGTAACGAGCCGCTTAATTTGTCTGACAGAGTCTCAAACATAGGAATTATTGAAAAGTGATGAACATCACATTTAATCAAATTATTGGTGTACCTGTCAAGCTATTTTGCTACTTGTCAAATAGGAGTAGAAAAACCCCAGCTCAGGTTGTGTTTCGAGACGCTTTTCAGATTCAAAAAGAAGTTTCTTATACCTGCAAATTCTTGAAAACAAGTTTAGTTATATCACACTGGAGACAACTGTTTTTGCTTTTTTATGCAGAAGCCAGGAAGAGCAGTTCCTATTCCCAAAAATCGGTGCGGATTTTCTTTTTTTTGTTGCGAGGTGGTTTGATCAGTGGTTCGGGTGACTTCTGGGGTGATTCAGCAGATTTTTTTTCAGGATCCTGATTTTCGGCGGGAGGTTGGTATTCTGTTTCCAAAAAAGTTGGCCCAGTCCCGTAGTTGCGGGTTTCAGACATGGAAAGATTGTAACGTGGAATGATCGTCTGGAATTCCGTGCTATATGTCGCCGCAGTAGGAGTTACCTTGTCGAGGTTGCCGTCCACATATTTAGGATAAAAATTAGTGGTGCCTTTCAAACGCTTCCAGGATGCTTTGCGACGTTTATCTTTTTCACTCATGGTTCGTTTTCCTTTATAGAGTTTTTTAGCTTTTACTGAAAGATTGAAATGTTACCAGTACCCTTATAAACTGATATGAGCAAAATGTAAACCATGTTCATTATTTCCATTTCCCGATGAAGACAAACAGCTTCCGAGCAACACTTAACCTGGTGCTGGCTAGTCCGCGAGGATTTTGTGCTGGTGTCGATCGTGCGATTACCATAGTTGAAAAAGCTTTGGAAATATACGGTTCTCCAATATATGTGCAGCACGAAATTGTTCACAACAAGCATGTTGTCCAGCGTCTCCGAAATGAAGGCGCTGTTTTTGTGGAAAATATTGATGAAATTCCGGAGGGTTCACATGCAATTTATTCGGCCCATGGCGTTTCACCGGAAGTTCGCAGAAGAGCTGAGAAACGAAAATTAATTATCGTGGATGCTACCTGTCCACTTGTGACGAAAGTGCATGGAGAAGCACAACGGTATGCCCAAAAAAAGCACACCATTATCCTGATAGGACATCATAATCACGTCGAGGTTCAGGGGACTGTTGGGGTAGCTCCGGAACATATTTTTGTGGTTGGAACGCCTGAAGAAGTAGCGGATTTGCAGGTTCCGGACGAGAGCAAGGTTGGCTATATCACACAAACAACTTTATCAATGGACGATACGGCAGAAATTATCTCAGCTCTTAAAAAGCGCTACCCAGAAATTCAAGGTCCGGCAAAGGATGATATTTGTTATGCCACACAAAACCGTCAAAATGCAGTGAAAGTCTTGAGCAAGGAAGTAGATTTGGTGCTGGTTGTGGGTGCGCAGAACAGTTCAAATTCTGTGCGTTTACTGGAAGTCGCGCAAGCAACAGGTGCTGCGGCCCGTCGGATTGAGTCTGCTGCAGAATTGGATCCGGAATGGCTGGAAGGTGTTAAGAACATTGGTATTACAGCGGGAGCATCGGCTCCTGAGGACATAGTGCAGGGTATTGTTTCTGGACTTCAGAACATGTACTCTTCAAGTAATGTCCGCAACCTTGAATTAATTAAGGAGGACATTACGTTTGCTTTGCCTTCCGTGTTAAGAAATGCTTAAATTTAGCGGCCGCTTTTCCACGCGGTGAAAGGCGATGCTTTTCTTCGGGAGTCATTTCGCCAAAAGTCTGCTGATGCCCTGCAGGTTGAAAAATTGCGTCCCAACCAAAATTGATTGAGCCCCGTCCTTCTACGATAGACCCCTTCACTTTTCCTTCAAACAAATGCATACTTTCCCCGTCATTTGTAAATCCTAAACAACAGACGGCATGAGCCGATTTATCATCAAATCCATATAAAGCACTCACCATTCCTGCCAAACCAAGATTCTGTAAAAACCACTTGACGAGTGGTCCTGGAAGCTCATTCCATGCTTCAAAATACAGTGATGTATCTTCAACAATCACTGGAGCCTGAATATGTTCGTATGCTTGTTGAAGTTTATTTTTTACCAGTTCCTGAAGATCAGTTGTTTGGATTTCTTGCAAATCCAGTGGAAACGATTCTAATTGATGTTCCAACAGCTCTGATAATTCACGGAGTTTGTTGGGATTTGAGGTTGCGAAGTGGAGATTCAAGGTTAAAACAGGCTCAAGTTACGGTTTCACTGGACTAAAAACAACTCGAAATTCAGGAAGGTTTTTAAATCATGACGTTGTTTTTGGAGCGGATGCTGAAGATAATTTAGTAATTAAACAGGGCTTACTGAAAAGTATTTTTTTGTCATCCCGGACTTGATCCGGGATCCAGATACACGCTCAGATTAAGCAGAAGATTTTAAACCACCCCACTGGGTTCCGGATCTGCTCTGCGCTTCACCCGGAATGACAATGGAGAAGATTCAGAAGATGCGAATCTATTATCCCCGTGAAGACAACTCGTAGGATGAAGAATTTGAGCATCAGTTGTGCAGGGCTTTTGTGCGGTTTTAGGAGAAACCATTGCACATGATATCCTGAATCGAATAATTATATATTGAAATTATTGAATAATAATTTTTTCTGCAAGCCCTGAATATCCAGATCATCGACCGCGTCATTGTAACTTAGTCGTCCAAGAAATAATCCTGCAGCTACAATCAGAATGGCAACAGCTCCACACGATAGATTGGCTAAAAGAATAAAGCCGCTTAAAACGGAATAACGGACGATTCGGTTGTTTTAAAACTGAGTTATGAATTCTTCCACAGGTTTCCAGAAAAATAATGCAGCTTACAAACAAGCATTCAATGGAGCGAGGTTTGCGTTTTTAATGGTTTTTGCATTTGACAAAGCGCGCGGTAAAACACTCCAGACATAAAATTCGGTGGTGCGCAGCTTATTCCAATAAAACTGAGCTTCTTCATTTTCCTCCAGTAATTCCTCCTGAGAGTTTGCTCCAGCAAGCAGGGGTTCCCATTTTTTTTGAGCAGACTCAGCTTGTTTGAGCAGATAAAAACAGCAAAGTACATCACCCATCAAATCCAGCATATTGGTAGCATAAAGTACGTAACCTGCTTTTCCCTGAGTTTCTCCAATTTTTTTCAAACTGGCAATGCTTTCCAGCATCACGGTCCGGTAATTTTCCCATTCTGAAACCCAGCCAGCGAGTTCACTTTCAGGCGTGTGTTCATCAAACCAGCTCAACTCCTGTTCAAGAACCTTCAGCAACTGTCCTTTTTTGGTATTGAATTTTCGGCCTACCAGATCAAGAGCCTGAATTCCATTTGTCCCTTCATAAATCGAGGCTATTTTCTGATCTCGGACATTTTGCTCAAGCGGAAAATCTTGTGTATAACCAACACCACCCAAAACTTGGATGCCGATCCTGGCTACGTCAAAACCCTGGTCTGTGCCGAATGCTTTGCAAACTGGAATATGTAAGTCAAGCAAGTCATGATATTTTTCACGACTATCTTCCGGGCCATGATGAGCCATGTCCGTGTACCATGCAGTCGTGTACATCAATGCACGGAGACCTTCGGTTACGGCTTTCATCTGCATCAGCATTCTACGTACATCTGGAAATTCAACGATCGCTGCTTTCTCTCCAGGATGAATGTCAGATGGTCCCTGAGTGCGTTCTTTGGCATAAGCCCAAGCATTTTGTACTGCCGCACTTGCTCCAGCAAGTCCCTGCAAGCCGATCAGCAAACGAGCTTCGTTCATCATCTGGAACATTTGTGCCATGCCGATATTTTCGGCTTTCAGCAAATATCCCTTACAATCAGCATTTTCTCCAAAAGAGAGTAAGCAAGTTGGTGATCCGTTGATCCCCATTTTATGTTCAATACTAAGCACCGTCACGTCATTCTGCGTACCGTCCAGTCGAACTTTGGGGACAATAAAAAGGCTGATGCCCTTTGTGCCTTCAGGGGCATCTGTTGTACGTGCCAGCAACAGGTGGATGATGTTATCCGCCATGTCGTGGTCACCATTTGTGATAAATTGCTTGGTGCCATTAATCAGATAGTGTCCATCTTCCTGCTTTGTTGCGCTGGTGGAGACATCACCTACGGCACTTCCGGCCTGAGGCTCTGTCAAACACATGGAGCCGGACCATTCGCCGCTAAACATTTTTTCGCAATAATCGTTTTTTTGTTCTTCTGAGCCAAAAGTATAAATTAGGTTTGCCGCACCGGATGTGAGTGAGGCGCCAATGGTAAAACTCTGGTTTGCCGCCAGTTGGGTTTCTTTACCAATGATCGAAATCACTTCCGGAAGTCCTTGTCCACCATATTCAGGGGGCATATTCATGCTCAACCAACCGCCCTCACCCAGTTGTTTCCAGGCATTTGCAAAACCATCTGGAGTAACCACAGAACCATTTTCGATTCTGCAACCTTGCCGATCTCCATTTTCGTTGAGGGGGGCGAGTACCTGTTCCGAAAAAGTACTTGCTTCATTGATAATCATTTTAAACATCTCTTCGTCAAATTCAGCAAAGTCCGGAAGTTCACATAATTTTCCGGCTTCCAAAGTTTCGTTCACGACGAATTGAAGTTCTCTGCGGTCGACTTGATATTCGGTACTGTTCATGGTTTTTTTGTTTTATCGAAAAAGTGGGTCTTTATTTATGAATTGTACTCAAACCCGGCTGGATGCACCAACAGAGCTTGTTGGAGAAATGGAATCAGTCTATTTTCTGAAATATAATTGAGGCATTCGTACCACCAAAACCAAAGGCATTTGACATTGCAGTGCGCAACTCCCTGGACTTACCCGAATTAGGAGTCACGTCCAAATCACACTCCGGATCAAGGTTTTCTATATTGATGGTGGGTGGAACAAAATTATGGTGCAGTGCCTTGATGGAAAAAATTGCCTCGATTGCCGCTGCAGCGCCAAGAAGATGTCCAGTCATTGATTTGGTTGAACTGATGGAAAGTTGTTTTGCGGCTTTTTCTCCTAATGCCATTTTTATCGCAATGAGCTCATTCAGGTCACCGATAGGTGTTGAGGTTCCATGCGCATTGATATAGTCAATTTCGTCAGGAGTCAATCCGGAGTCTTTGAGGGTCATTTTCATGGCTCGTGCTGGTCCTTCTGATGAAGGAGATGTTACATGGTGTGCATCTGAACTGAAACCGTATCCTGTTATTTCACAGTAAATACGTGCTCCTCGTGCTTTTGCAAATTCGTAGTCCTCAAGAATTAACATGCCTGAACCTTCACCCATGACAAATCCGTCCCGATCTTTGTCAAAGGGTCGGCTTGCACGCTGAGGATCATCATTTCTGGTGCTAAGTGCATGCATTGAAGCGAAGCCTGCAATTCCTAAGGGTGTTACAGAGGATTCTGCACCACCTGAAATCACTGCTTTTGCATCGCCACGTTCAATAGTACGGACAGCAGTACCAATGGCATGGTTTGAAGATGTACAAGCTGAAACGGTACATGCAGTATAATTTTTTGCGTGAAAAAGGAGGGAGACATATCCCGGAGCTAGATTACTTAAAGTCATCGGAATGAAAAAAGGACTGACACGTTTTGGACCACTCTTTTCAAGAATTTTGGTATATTTTTCAATGCAACCAAGGCCACCTATCCCGACGCCCATTGAGACACCCACCTCTTCTTCAAGATCTTCAGTGATCTCCAATCCTGCATCAATCAAAGCCTCCTGCGTGGCACCAATGGAATACTGAATAAACAGGTCCATTTTTTTAGCTTCTTTGATCGGGATGATTTCTGGCAACTGGAAATTTTTTATTTCACCTGCAATCTGACAACGGAATTCTTCCGGATCAAAATGAGTGATACGGTCTATACCGGGTTTCCCATTGATGCAGGCTTCCCAAGAAGTGGAGACATCATTTCCAAGAGGGGACACGCATCCGAGTCCCGTCACTACAACGCGGTTTCCCATGCTCTTTCAGATTGACAACGTGAAACGAAGACAAGCACATTTATTCGGTAGCTGTGCTAAGGTCATCTTCTGATATATTTAACCATATAACTCAGGCTTTGGATTCCACAATGAAATCCACGGCGGACTCAACTGTGGTGATTTTTTCCGCAGCTTCATCAGGAATATCGATATCAAACTCCTCTTCCAGAGCCATCACAAGCTCTACTGTATCCAGTGAGTCAGCATCTAAATCTTCTATGAAATGTGAACTCATTTTGATTTCTGACTCATCCTTACCCAATTGCTCACTAATGATTTGAATGACTTTAGCTTGTATTTCTTCCATTATTTTTCTTGATTAAAGGTTAAAATAATAATTTTAACGAGCTAACTTTTTTGTCGGAAATGAAAAAAGTCTATATTATTTAATGCCCGTTAATGTGTTTAGTACATTCCTCCATTCACATGCAGAACAGTTCCGGTAATGTACGAGGCTTCTTTTGAAGCCAAAAAAGCAACCGCGTTGGCAATATCACCTGCATCTCCCATGCGCCCCAATGGAATTTGCTGCAGGATTGCTTCCTGCTGGCTTTCATTGAGAGCTTGCGTCATTGCTGTATCAATAAATCCTGGAGCTACAGCATTTACAGTAACACCTCTTGTGCCAACTTCACGAGCCAGAGACTTGGTAAATCCAACCAAAGCAGATTTGGTTGAGCTATAATTGACTTGCCCCGGATTTCCGGAAAAGCCAACCACAGAAGAAATATTAATAATTTTTCCATAGCGCTGCTTCACCATTGACCGGATCACAGCTTTGGTCACATTGAATACTCCATTGAGGTTGACATCAATTACTTTTGACCACTGCTCCGGTTTCATGCGCATAAACAGATTGTCCTGAGTAATACCTGCATTATTAACCAAAATATGAATTTCACCCAGTTCTTCGATAATATTATTCACCATTGCGTAAATGGCTTCCAAATCTGTTACATCAACTTGAAAAGTAAGGCACTTCCGGTTCATGCCTTCTATTTCTTTACGAACATCATCCATCTCCGGGCTCATGTCAACAAGTATTGTATCTGCACCGGACACTGCAAGTTTAAGGGCAATGGTTTTGCCTATTCCTCTTCCAGCTCCAGTTATTAATGCAGCCTGACCTTCAAAATTCATGGCAGTTTCTGAAATATTGTCATCTGTTCAATTATTCCATTTAGTAGAGGGCATAGTTCCAAGTTTTCTTTACGGTTCTGAGGGTGCATCAGCGGATTTTAAAATAAATAATCAGAGTAAACACAAACAGCCAAATTGACTTGAGGTGCATATGCCAGATAACTCGGCTGTTAACCTCTTGAGGATTCAACAGCTTATTCTCCTCAGGAACTGGATCCATTCCAAGTTTTTTCTGCAACATTATCCAAACAGATTCAATATCCTGTTTCTTTTCTGAATATGTCCACAATCGTTGCAGATGATGATGGTACGGAGAGCGTAAAAAAAAGCGATAGCGCTCTGCCTTTGATCGGCCTTTCCGCCACATTATGAATCTGAAAAATGTGCGTTGAATGATAGATGAGATTACTGAAAAAACAAAAATTCCACCAACAATCGGTAAAAATAACTCAGCTTTTACAAAAATAAACATAGCTGAAACCATGCTTCCCAAAGCAAGTGCTCCCAGGTCACCCATGTAAATTAAAGCTGGGGGAGAATTGTATTTTAGGAAGCCAACTCCTGCACTGATGACCAATGCAGAGAGTACTGCTAATTCCTTAATATCATGGGAAAGGCTAGGGATTTTTAACTTTGCCGCTAATTCCGTGTCTCCTCCAACGTAAGCAACAGTCCCTACAAACATGGCGCAAGTCATCAAAGGTACAGTCGCTAGCGAGTCCATGCCGTCAGTCATGTTAACCGCATTTGCACCCCCAACGATGATGAGGGTCATAAAAGGAATAAACAAATATTTTGGTAAATATGGATACGCTGTTTTTAGCGGCACGAGTGGTACTACCAAATGGCCATCAATGTCGACATACAAATATAAACCTGTTACTACCAGCAATGACACAGTAAATTGAGCAGTCAACCTCCACCGCCCACTAATTCCATCTGCTTTTTCGCTATATGTTTTTCTGGCCTCATGTCCAGACTCAACCCGCCGCTTGTTGAGAACTTTTGCCACGTCGTCAACTGCTCCGATAATTCCAAACGACAGCATTATCGCCAACAAAGCCACAATGTATTGATTCAGGTTGCACCAGAGCACTGCTCCGAGCAGTATGCCTAAAATCAAAACTCCACCTCCCATGATTGGGGGTGCACCTGTGTAGGGCTTTGTGTCTGCGGGAGATGTTATAAAATCAGAAGTAATTCCTCGTTTCCGGAAAGCCCTGATTATACTGGGCATCAACCACACAATCAGAAAATAGGCTGTCAAAAATGCCATACCTCCGCGAAAAACGACAGACTTAAAAATCTGATATTGCCAAATCGAGTGCAGTAGGGCGGCCAGCATTTAAGTCCTATAATGTCATAAGTTCTTTTTCCTTTGCAGCAACTAATTCATTCACTAAGTGAGTATGTTTATCTGTCACTTTCTGGACGTGTTCCTGCGCAACTTTTTCCTCGTCTTGAGAGATGAGCTTGTCTTTTTCCATCTGTTTCAGATTATCATTGCCTTCTCTGCGGACATTGCGTACTGCAATTTTTGAATCCTCTCCAATTTTTTTGATCTGCTTTACGTAATCTTTACGTCTCTCCTCAGTAAACGGAGGAGTCACAACACGGATGATATTTCCATCATTGGAAATACTGAAACCTAAATTTGCGGCTTGCAAGCTACGCTCAATTTCTTTGATCATCGATTTTTCCCAAGGGCTGATTGCCAGCATCTGCGGTTCAGGTGTGGATATATTTGCCACCTGATTAATGGGAGTTGGATTTCCATAATATTCAACCTTGACGGTATCTAACATTGCTGGTGAAACACTTCCGGCATGAATACCTTTAAGATCTTGTTTGAGGCTCTCAATAGTATTATTCATCTTATGATCAACCATTTCTTCAATTTCCTGAGTGTTTTCCAAACTCATGAGCCTCTTTACTTGATCAGTGTTCCGACGGATTCTCCACAAACAGCCCTGAGGATGGAGTCAGGTTCTTGATAGTCCAGGACCAAAATGGGAAGTTGATTATCTCGACAAAAAGCAATGGCCGTCGCATCCATCACTTTCAGGTTTTGCCTGAGAACATCGTCATAATTTAACTCTTCATAATGAACTGCATCAGAGTGAATAATAGGGTCTTTGTCATAAACTCCATCAGATTTGGTGGCCTTAATGACAATCTCCGCACCCACCTCAGAAGCCCGCAACACAGCTGCCGTATCAGTAGTAAAAAATGGATTTCCTGTTCCAGCCGCAAAAATTACCACTCTTTTTTTTTTCAAATGCCGATCAGCCCTGCGTTTGATGTAAGGTTCTGCAATGGCATTCAACTCAATAGCTGATAAAACGCGGGTCAGGATGCCCCGCTGTTCCAGCATTTCCTGCAAGCATATACTGTTGATCACCGTGGCCAGCATGCCCATATGATCTCCGGCAACTCGTCCAACGTTACCTTCAGTAGACTTAGAACCGCGAAAAATATTACCCCCTCCAACCACAATTCCAACTTCTACACCCAGGTTGTGAACGGATATCACACTTTCTGCAATTGCTCGGATTGTATTGTATTCAAAACCAGAACCCTGCTCTCCTCCGAGAGTTTCACCGCTCAATTTCAGTAAAATACGTTTGTATTTAGGAGTCATACAAGCTGACTAGAATTGGAATTTCTCAAAGGAATTAAAGCTAATTTTGACACCCAACTCCTTGGCAGTGTTTTCAATTAGCTGACTCACTGAAACCTGAGGGTCTTTCACAAAGGGCTGGCTTTCCACACAAACTTCTTTTAAGTATTTTTTCAGACGACCTTCAATCATTTTTTCGATAATGTTGTCAGGTTTTCCGGATTCTCGTGCCTGGGCTGTAAAAACCTCCTTTTCTTTTTCAAGTACTTCCTCTGAAACCTGATTTGCCGTGACTGCTTCTGCCCGAAATGCAGCAATGTGCATAGCAATGTCCCGAGCCAATGTTTTCAGGCGCTCATCTTCACAAGGTTGATCTGTTTCCAGGGGGACAGCAACTCCAATCTTAGCATTGCTGTGTATATATCCTCCAATCGTGCCATGCTTAATTTCCATTTTTCGGCTTGCGAGAATTTGCATGTTTTCACCCAACTCAGCAATTGTGTTTGATAACAAGCCTTCAACATTGCCTTGGCCTTCGACCAACGTCTGATGTAAAATATCGTTTGTGCCTTGTTCTCTAATCTGATTTGCAAGTTTTTTGATGAAAGACTGAAATTTGTCGTTACGAGCTACAAAATCAGTTTCACAGGCTACTTTCACTAAACCGGCACGTTTTTCATCGGTACTGGCAGAAAAGCATACGGATCCTTCAAAAGTCTCACGGGAAGATTTTTTCAAAGCTGTAGCCTTTCCTTTTTTCCGCAAGAAATCCTGAGCTGCTTCCAGATCCCCATTTGTTTCAACGAGGGCCTTCTTGCAATCCATCATTGCTACTCCGGTGATTTCTCTTAACTCTTTAACTGCTGACGCTGTGATTGCTGTCATCTTATTTTTTCTTTCAATTATTTATTTGTTTTATGTGTTTCCGGACTTGCGAATAGCAAATCCGGAAAGATTTTCTGGCAAGTATTGATTACTTTTCTGTTTCTGACTTTTTAGCTTTTGATGCTTTTGGTTTTTTCTCTGCAGCTTTCGGTTCAGAGGCAGCTACAGCTTTTTTCACAGCTGCCTTTGCTTTAGTTTCGGTCTTTGCTTTTTCCGCAGGAACCATCTTTTCAGCAACCGCGGCTTTTTTCTCTATTGCCTTCGGTTCAGAGGCAGCCACAGCTTTTTTCACAGCCGTCTTTACTTTAATTTCCGTCTTTGCTTTTTCCGCAGGAGACTTCTTTTCAGCAACTGTAGTTTTTTTCTTTGCTGCCTTTAACTCAGTGGCAGTATCAGCTTTTTTTTCTTTTGTTTTTGGTGCCGTCTCGGTTTTTCTCCTCTGAGTTTCTCCCGCTTTTTTTGCAGAATCCTTTGATACAGTTTTAGCTTTTTTAGCAGGAGCTTTTTCTTCCGGAGCGGATTCAATTCTATTTTGCTTACGAACAACCAGCCCCTCCAATACTGCTGTTGAGATAACATTGGCATACAAAGCTACTGCACGCGGAGAATCATCATTACCCGGAATAACGAAGTCGATACCAGTAGGGTCGCAATTTGTATCAGAAACACCAACAACGGGTATCCCCAACTTTTGGGCCTCTTTCAATGCAAGCTGTTCTCTATGACAGTCAGTAATGAAAAGCATCGAAGGAACACTTTTCATATTGCGCACTCCGCCGAGAGAACGCTCTAATTTCACTCGTTTACGCTCCATCATCAAAGCTTCTTTTTTAATAACACCTTCGTAACTGCCATCTTCTCCAGCAATTTCTTCAAAGGATTTCATTCGTGCAATGGACTGCTTGACCGTTCCGAAGTTTGTCAGTAAGCCCCCGAGCCAACGAAAATTGATGTAAGGACTTCCACAGCGCTTAGCCTCTTCTTTGACAATGCGCTGAATTTGGACCTTCGTGCCGACAAAAAGTGGTACACGTCCTTCTTCTGCAGATGCCTTCACATACTCATAAGCTTCTTTGAGCTTAGTTAATGTTTGGCGTAGATCGATTACGTGTACACCGTTTTTTATGCCGTAGATGTAAGGTGCCATGTTGGGATGCCAACGTTTTGTCTGGTGTCCAAAATGGACTCCAGCTTCTAAAAATTGCTTCATTGAAATGACAGCCATAAAATCTCCTTTTGTAATGGCTTGGTTAAATGCCCGTGGGATGAAATCGGACGAATTGACTCTGGAGTTAATCATAAAGAAACGTCTCTGTTGTCCTCATCCCCTGACAATCAGATTCCGGCCCTCTTTCATTAAGAACTAAATTAAACATGTATTTATAATCAATCTTCTGTTAGTTTACAAGTTATTTTTCATGAAAATAGTAGAAGAAGCGATGAGTCTGTCTTCAGAATATCCTATCCTAGGCATCAGGTTTTGCTTGCTTCCATCACCAAAAGAAATGATGCGAATGGATTCCATCTGTTTCAATTCTCCATGGAATGAACAAGATTACCGAGAAATGCAGGAGCAGCCTTCCTTTAACAATTGGCTGTTGGAAATTCCGGCTGTTGGCCAAGTAGGAATGTTGGTTTTTCAGTCTGTTCCTCCGGAATTAGAAATCCTCAGATTAGGAGTTCTTCCTAGTTGGAGAAGAAATGGGCTGGCAGTGTTCATGTTGGAACAGTTGGAAATACAGGCGGAGTCGGATAGTTTGGAAACACTTTGGCTGGAGGTCCACGCTGCAAACAAGACTGCGACTTCATTGTACTGCAGACTAGGCTACAAAGAAATAAGCATCCGGAAAAACTATTTTCGTAATCCTTTGGGAGATGCACTTTTACTAAAAAAGATTTTGAACTAAGATGCTTAATCGACTGAAGAAGTGTGAAATGGATAGCAAATCTACAATGAAAAAACAGAAACTTTAGTTCAATAAGGGGGTCCTAATTGAAAGAAGCAGCTATTATACTCACCTGCGGAATATTTAATTCCCGAAACGCAAAAACTGCATTTGGGCTTGTCCGAAACTCGGAACACTATGATATTCTTGCAGTCATTGATCAAAACTTTGCTGGACAAGATGCAGGAGAATTCGTCGATGGGAAGTTTCTTGAGATCCCAATCCACGCGACTATCAACGACTTCCTTCGGGCACAAAGCACAAAACTCCAATTAGCTCTGGAAGAATGCGGGCGTGGAGTAAATGCAATCATTGGAATTGCCACTCCTGGAGGAGTTATTCCAGAGGGGCTCCGCTTGGAGTTACTGGAAGCACTGTCTTGCGGTATGCATATCCTCAATGGTCTGCACCACTATCTGAGCGATGACCTGGAATTAGTGCAAGCAGCCAAGGAAAATCAGGCTAAATTGCTTGATATTCGAAAACCGAAAAGCGCAAAGGATCACGCTTTTTGGACTGGAAATATATTAAATGTTCGTGCTCCCAGAATTGCCATGTTAGGAACGGACTGTGCTTTGGGAAAACGCACCTCTAGCCTTTGGCTCAGGGACGCCTGCCGAAAGAATGGAATTCACACTGAAATGATTTACACCGGCCAGACAGGAAAATTGCAAGGAGGACGTTATGGTTTTATTCTCGACTCAACTCTCAATGATTTTGTCAGCGGAGAACTGGAATCTGCAATTATCAGTTGTGATCAGGAAGAACAACCGGACTTAATTTTACTGGAGGGCCAATCTTCTTTGCGCAACCCTTCCGGTCCATGCGGTTCAGAATATCTCTGTAGTGCACAGGCGAAAGGTGTGATTTTGCAGTATGCACCAAAACAGAAGTTTTACCTGGCAGACGATGACCGGGAACTTTGGCCTATGCCACCGATTGAAGAGGAACTGGAGTTGATTCGACTCTACGGTTCAGAAACCTTGGCGCTCACCTTGAATAGTTTCAATCTCACAAAAACGGAATTAAAGACTGAGCAAAAAAATCTTGAAACGGGTTTGGGATTACCTGTGGTGTGTCCAATGGAAGAGGGAATGGAGCGGCTTGTTCCGGTGGTGCAAGAATTCATAGCTCTGCAGAGAGCAAATACTGAATCTGCAAAATGATCATTCAACTCAATGAACCAGGACCCTCCGGATTTAAATGTGTTAAATTTTGCTGTTAATAGCTGAGCGTTTATTGCTCAGTCAGTCTAGGAAGCATTTCTGCAAAGTTACAGGGTCGGCTACGGATATCAAGTTGTGTTGATAAAATTTTATCCCAACCGGTTCGACAAGCTCCAGAAGAGCCCGGCAAACAAAATATATAAGTTCCGTTTGCGACTCCAGCTGTGACTCTTGACTGGATTGTTGAAGTGGAGATTTCGTCATAAGATATCTGACGGAACATTTCGCCAAATCCTTCAATTACCTTGTCAAATAAAGGGATAACTGCTTCAGGAGTGCCGTCACGGCCAGTGAGTCCGGTGCCTCCGGTGGTGAGGATGATGTCTACTGCTGGATCCACAATCCAGCGTGACAGTACTGCACGAATCTGATAAATATCATCTGGAACAATGCACTTTTCTGCAAGTGAATGCCCTTCTTCTGTAAGACGTTCAGCAAATATTTTTCCTGAAGTGTCGGTTTCTTCAGTACGAGTATCAGAAACTACAAGTACTGAAATCCGGAGTGGTAGAAAATTTTGTTGCTTCATAAGTAAACCTGTCATCGGATTTGAATTTCTAATATATTGAAAGGCCGTAATAAAATAGGCCACATTTTTTAGTTGGTAGCTATTGTCAGTTTTTTAGTGTTAATTGTCAATTTAACTCATAACTACTGCTGTTCAATAATTATGGGAGGATTGCTTGCAGTATTTGGAAGTAATTGTGGTGCGACGCTGTAAACAAATTGTGCGTGAGAACTCTCAGGTATGTAACTGAAGGTGTAATTAATGAACCAGATATGAGATGCTCTGTCCATGAAGTCTACAAAGATATACAGTCTTTTCCAGAAGTTGAGCGACTCCATTCCAAAACCGGAAACTGAGCTTTGCTACCGGAATCCATTTGAATTGTTGATTGCCGTAATTCTAAGTGCACAAGCTACAGATGTTTCAGTAAACAAAGTCACTCAGGAATTGTTTTCGGCATTTCCAACTCCTGAAGAAATGCATGAGGCAGGATCAAAAAAAGTATTTGCATACATTCAGAGTGTTGGGCTTGCACCGACTAAATCAAAAAATATTGTAGCAACTTGCGGACAACTTGCGGAGTTTCACAAAGGGAAGGTTCCAGAGACCCGAGAGGAGTTAGAGTCCCTTCCGGGAGTGGGACGCAAAACTGCGAATGTCATTTTAAACACTGCATTTGGGTTGCCGGTGATTGCGGTTGATACACACATCTTTCGGATTTCAAACCGCACAGGTCTTGCCCCAGGCGATACAGTACTGAAGGTTGAACAAAATTTGATGTCAGCAGTGCCTACAAAATGGAAAAAAGATGCACACCACCTGCTCATTCTGCACGGACGTTACGTGTGTAAGGCACGTAAACCAGATTGTGAACATTGCGTAATTGTTCACGAGTGTGAGTATCCTGATAAACTAGTCAGCTGAATCTTTGATAGAAACTTAATCCAAAACATAAATCTTGGTACTCCGCATATGAGCGCTAGAGAACAGCCTATTTTGTTTTTGTCCCAGTTTGATTTTACTGATAATTTTGGAGGACTCTTTTTTGTTTTCCTCAACGTTGTATCTCCGGTTTTTATTCTTGTAGTCATTGGTTATTTTATTGGCCAGTGTCTAAATGTTGAAGCACGTTCACTTTCGAGAACAGCTTATTATGTGCTTGTCCCAGCCTTTATTTTCAATATTATCAGTGAAGCCAAAATAGAAGCGGAGTTAGCTTTGCAAATGGTCGGTTTTATTTTTGCAGCACAAATAGCGGTTGCTTCTTTAGGTTTTTTGGTCGGAATGGTTCTTGGGAGAACCAAAGAAATCATAGCAGCTTATGTTCTAATTGCAACATTTGGTAATTGTGGGAATTTTGGACTACAGTTGATTGAATTTAGGCTTGGAGAGATTTCCCGTATTCCGGCCACAGTCTATTTTCTGGCGATTCTATTCATTTCTTTCGTGATTTGTGTTGGTGCGGCAAGCTGGGCTCGAAGCGGAGGGTTGCAGGCGATATTTTCTGTTTTTAAAACACCGGCTTTACTTGCCTTGATTCCGGCACTTGCTTTTAATATTTCTGGTGCTGAAGTACCCATTTCCTTGTCACGACTGACTGGACTGCTGGGGCAGGCCATGATCCCTGTTATGCTTATTGCACTTGGGGTGCAAATGGGCGAGATCGTAAAAATAAATATTAACTTTAATGTTTTTGCAGCCAGCACGGTGCGTTTGATGGGAGGCCCAGTACTGGCGATGTTGCTGGCACCTTATTTTGATCTCGAAGGAATGGAACGAAGCACTGGAATCCTGCAAGCTGCAATGCCTTCAGCTGTACTTACTTCAATTATTGCTATTGAGTACAAATTGATTCCTGAGTTTGTCACTACAACTGTGCTCTTTTCAACTCTAAATAGTATTCTTACTTTAACCGTTTTTCTGACTTATATTTGACTCCAAATGCTATTAATTATTTACAGTGTGCTGGACAATTAGTAAAAGCTGGCCTTTTTGTAAAGTCACAGACACAGGACTGGCGACCACTAAGTTTGAAACTCCTGAAGGAAGTTTCCCTGGGGCTAACTCATTATTTTTCAACGAATAAGCTAAGCCCTTTGTGACTACGCCTTGAGCTCCACCGAAAAGTGGAAGAAGTGAGAGCGTTGTACCAAGCGGCAAATCCTCTTCCCAAGAGTCAAAAATAAACTCCATGCGTTCCAGTTGTGACCACAAAATGAGGCGGGCCTGCAGGGAATATTTGAAAAGAATTTCCAGACTTGAAAGGAACTGATCGTTACGGCCGCCTTCGGCCCCAAGAATGTGTATTTCTGCAAACCCACGTTTCAAACAATGTCGAACCGCTTTGTCCGCATCGCTAGTATTTTGTTCTTTAACATGAAAAAGCTTCGAGTTTGGCAATTTTTTCCTGACTTCCGGTTGAAGTGAGTCAAAATCACCAACCACTGCATCCGGAACAAGATTTTGATTGTACAGTTGATTGGCACCTCCATCAGCTGCCACCCGATAATCTGCTTCATGCCATAATTGATGCATCAGCATTCTTGGAGGAGGATTCCCGTTGCAGAGAATCAGGGCTTTATTCAGTAGCTTGTCATCCTTTTGTTTTTTAATTTTACTCATCGAGATAGAACTATGAAATCACTCTTAAAAACTTTTCCGGTTATCGTAAAAATTCCTGTTATTTGGGGAGATATGGATTCCTTTCAGCACGTAAATAATGTGATCTATTTTCGCTATTTTGAGAGCGCTCGCATCCAGTATTTTGAGACTCTGGGCTGGATGGATATAATGGAAAAAATGGGTATGGGTCCGATTTTAGGTTCCACTTCCTGTCGCTATCGGATTCCCCTTTCTTATCCAGATACAGTATTTGTGGGTGCAAAAATAACAGAAATGCATGAGAAACGTTTTACAATGGAGTATCTGCTCGTTAGTGAACAGTATCCTGAACCTGTTGCAGAAGGTACAGGTGTTGTGGTGTGCTACGACTACAAAAAAAATCAATCAACCCGGATCCCTGAAGTCATTCGTCTATCAATTGAAAAGCTCGAAGACCGCGTTTTTGAAATAGATTAAAGATCTTTGCGGGAGGAATCTTCTTCAGAAGGAGGGAGATAATAAATCAGCTCACTGGAATGCACAAGTCCCAACTCTTTGCGTGCAATCAATTCGATGTATTCCGGACTTGTTTTCAGAGCAGTAACTTCTTCTTGCATCAAAGTTTTCTCTACCCTCATCGATTCAAGCCTTTGCACAAGCATTTGTTCGTGTACTTCCAGTCGGGTGGTGGCTAATATTCCGTAACTCCCAATTACTGAGATCATGAGCATAACCACGCCAAATCCAGCAATTAAGACCATTGTGAATAGTGACCGCCACTCTTCGGATTCTTTTACCAAGCCAACAGGGCTCTCTTGTGTCTTAGGCGGCGAAAACAGACCGTTCACATAAAGAATCCGGTCATGATTCTTAAGCCGCTTGGACTGTACAACGGGCTTGTTTTGCTGACTCAGACTGTTTTTTGAAGTTGGGTACTGCATTTTTGTGGATTAAAAGTCGTCTACCGCTAACACACGGCAGTTTTTTTGCTCAAAATAAATCCGGATCATGATTGGTTGCCGGAGTGATTTTCGTAGAGAATGTTGCATTGAGCTTCCAATTGGGCTCCTTCCTGAATTAATAGTTGTCCGGAAGGGACCCGTACCTCGCCTTTAACATTTGCAGTTGAGTTTACCTCTAAGCGCTCTTGGACCAACAAATCTCCATCAACTTTTCCGGCAATTAAGACCACTTTTCCCTCAACCGTTCCGTTGACATGTCCAGTTTCCGATACCACAATCTCCCGGTCGCCTAAAACAGATCCATCTATTGTTCCACTCACAACTATCTTTTTTTGTGAGTGGATGGTGCCTTCTACAAATAGATCTTCCCCTAAGAATCCAATTGTTTTGTCTGATATAGAATTTTGGCTCGGCATGTTAATTATTCGGCTCAGGAATCAGCGTCTATAAAGAGGCTGATCTGGATTAAATCTGGTAATTGGAATCAAGGGGTTTATACGACGTCCGTTGACAATCATTTCATAGTGTAAGTGTGGTCCAGTACTGCGTCCTGTGCTTCCTGCCAACCCTATAAAGTCTCCGCGTTTCACTTGCTGGCCGGGCTTCACCAAAATTTTTGAAAGATGAGCAAATCTGGTTCTGTAGCGAACAAGTTTTCTTTTTTTCCCAGGATAAAAACCTCGACCGTGTTGAAGTTCTACAAGCAAACCAAATCCTCTTTTCCGACTTGCAATCCTGACAACTGCATCAGCAGGAGCAAAAACTGGAGAGCCTCTTCGTGCTCTGAAATCCATACCAGCGTGATACTCACGTTTCCCCGTAAACGGGTCCTTACGCTTTCCATAGCGATCAGATAACACTCTGCTGCGAAGTGGGATCACGGTCGGAGTATGTCTCCAGAAACCATGATTTCTTTCAATTAACTGGCTTAAATCCTCCAGTTGAGCAACTGTTACGTCGTAGTAGTATGAATTGTTGTAGAGAAACTGACGTAAATTGCCGGAACTTAACAGTGCCTGTGGAGCGTCAAGTGACAAGCTGTCCAAAATTGTAGGCCCTCCGCGTCCGGTTTTAGTTTTTACTCGTTTGGCTTTACTGGATTTACTGAGTTTTATTCCAGTAGTTTTACTAATCTTTTTCGTGAGACGGGTAACTGTCGCCTGGTTAACTTTGAGGAACTCCATATGTTCAGACAAATCCTGTTCTGTTTCAACGAGTTGTCTTCGTAACAGCTGAATGGTATTGGCCTGTTCTTCAAAACTTCTACGGCGTGAAGCAAAATCTTGTAAAGACTGATTAAAGAGCAGAAAGTCTTGGTATATCTGATCCAGCCACTGTACTGTCTGTTGAGGGTTTGCTTGATCATCAAGGTTTGGCGCACATTGAGCCTCCAATGACTGACACATGTAATTATGCAGTTCGTCCAATTTATGTGTGTTGGAACGGAATAGTGCCAAATGTTTTTTAAACTTTGCGTCGTTGTTATACGCAGACTGCTTCAATTCTTCTACGTAATTTTCAAGAAACGAAATCCGGGACTCGCGGCCGTCGTAGAGATCTATTCGCTGCTGAAATGCTATCTGAGTCTTTTCTTGTTTTTCTAGTAACTGCCTCTGCATTGAGATTGTCTGGAATTGCTCAAAAAATTTCCAACCTAATGCACCTGCGCCAGCCAATAACAGGGTCAACAAAAAAAACAGAAATATTGCCCCAAAATGATACTGGCGTACACCGGATTTACTTTCTTTTAGAAGAAGAATTGAAAAGTTGCTCATGCACACAATTAGTGGGAAATAATTAAAAATAACGTTATTATGATAGCACTAATATAAAAGAACTACAAACCAATAGAACTGACAGTTAAGCTGAGCTGCAGAGTAACAGCGATTAAACTCTGGTTACCTTGGTCGTTGTACCAGACTGTATAGTTTTGCTTTTAGAAATATTTCCAGCAAATCCTGATCGAGATGGTTGTCTTGAGCTTCAAAGCCCAAAATATTTAAGGCCCGTTCTTCCGGCATCGCTTTTTTATAGGGGCGGTCCCAGGCAGTAAGTGCATCAAAAATGTCTGAAATTGTCATCATTTTTGACTCCAGCGGGATTTCATTTTCAGTCAATTGCAGTGGATATCCGGATCCATTCAGCTTTTCATGATGTGCATGTGCTATATCTGGAACCCGTTCTAAATTATCAGACCAGGGAATAATGTTTAAAAAATTATATGAGTGAGTCACATGCGATTCTATTTCCATGCGGTCCAGTTCATTTAAAGAACCCTTTGAAACAGAAAGTGAGTTCAGCTCATGTTCACTCAAGTAACACATTGGGACTCCGGATGGATGTTGGAATGTCAGTTTTGCAATATCCATTAACTTCCCAAACCCTTCTTGTGCTAGTACAGTTGGTTCATTGGCACCCACAATAAACTTTAGATAATCATCCAACTCTTCCAGCTTTTCCTGCAACACTGCAGAATTATTTTCATACTTGGCAAGTGCTGTTTCCCTGGATTCATCTAAAAAATAAGAGATCTGTTGCTTACTCGTTTCTAACTCCATCGTAGTCCGGATGAGGAGGAAGCGATCCATCAGTGCATGCATTTCTTCCGGATAGAGTTTTTTGGATTTCACCAATACACGTTCTCTAACGCCTATCTTGCCAAAATCGTGCAAAAGTGCCGCGTAGCGAATCTCACTCAGTTGATCTGCTGAAAAACGTATATCAGCAAAGCGCCCGGTCTCGAGTTGATGCACTGTTTCCGCCAGCGCGATTGTGAGTGTTGCAACTCTGCTGGAATGGCCTGAAGTTGTCGGATCACGTGATTCAATTGCTTTCACACTGGCATTGATGAAACCATCAAAGAGAATTTGTATGGAATCCAGTAGTTTGGTATTTCCAATTGCAACAGCAGCTTGAGATGCAATGGATTCTACAAATTTAACATCTCGTTTTTCGAAAGGTATGACCTCTGATAGAATTGATTCCGCGTCCCCCAAAACGGTATTTGGATTTTTCTTGCGGTTCACCAGTTGTATTGCCCCAATCACTTTTTTTTCTGTGTTCCTAATGGGCACTGTCAAAATTGACTTTGTGCGGTATTTGAACTTTTCATCAATTTCCTTTCCTCCCCATCGATAATCTCCCTCCTGAGGAAGCTGATAAACATCATCTATCAGAATTGATTTTCCATTCAAGATTGCATTTCCATAAATTGAGTCTGAAGACAGCTCAAGAAGCAGGGTTGCCTCGAGCGCCATTTTGCGGGAGTTATTTTTTGCCACCTGAAGGCGCAGTCGCTTGTTGCTCCAGTAGTCACCCTCCACTTCCGGATAATTCTGAACCGGCTCAATTAAGTATAATGTCCCGCCGTCAGCATATGTGAGATGCATTGCTTTTGTGATAATTATGTCAAGTAGAGTACTGAGATCTTTTTCATTGGAAAGTGAAACTCCAATATCATGTAATTCTGCTAAACTTCGGTCTTGTCTGAGAATCCGGGATTCAAGATGTTCCCGCTCGCTGCGAAGCTTCACATTGGCCAGAGTTTGTTCCAGAATAAAATTCCAACGCAGGCTGGATAAGTTATTCACTGAAACCCACGCGAGAATTTCTTGAGTTTGAACCGGAACTACTTTCAATTCTCCGGAATCAATGAGGATTATCCCTGATGGTGGATTTTCCGGAATATTTGCAGTCCACTCGCCGTACATTTTATCTTCCAGAATAATGAGCTCAACAGTCTTCGTGCAGATTTTTTGGATATCATCCATGGATTGATAATAAGAAACTTTCACAAGTTCTGCCAGGCTGTCTGAAAGGACAAATTCGGGATGATTTTCCAGAAATTTAGGAAAGAGGATGTAGGGTTTGGAGTTATTCTGCATGTTGAGTATTATCCAAGAAATAAGAGATGCTTATTTCAAAACGAAAATCACAAATAACTGAAATCATGCAAGTAAGAGGTCTGTACTGCTTTCAATAATCAAACATTCAGTAACAGCGGCTGCACTTCTTTCCAGTCGGTCAAACCTTCTTTGGTCAGGCGCTGAGCAGTTTGTTCCATTGTGTGAAAGTAAAGTTCTGGTGCAGGGCGTATCAATTTTCTTCCGGTGTAATTTCAGCAGACAAAATGTCCACGCTCCAAATTCCCGTTTTGCATATAGATCAGGGTATTAGCATTACCCTATTTTTGTAGCGCAGGTCAATACTTTTTAATCCAGGATGCTGTTTGTCCAATACTGGATAAATGTTTTGGAAGGTGCGTAGGCGCTCGCCAAAATCTCGACTTCCCATTTGGATCGTCAGCGGAACTGTGCGTAAAGGCTCAATAGAACCGGGGGGCTGGAGTTCAGAAAAATTCAAGGGCCAGTTAATAATTAGATTAAGCGGATCAGAAATATCAATGTGAATTGGTTGAGAAGCCCATTCTGTCGTTCTGAATTGATTCTTAAACTTCATATGCGCTTTTGACTCAGCTAATTGTTGAGCTGCAGCCATCTCCTGAAATGTCGCCAGAAATCTTAACCCCCGTTCCAGAACTGGAGAGTCCAAACGCGTTCCCAGCCTCATGGATGAAAACCTCAAACCATTGATCAGTGGTAGGCTTTTGTGTGGCGAGTCCCGCAGCTCATCAACTGACAATTGTTTAAGCAGACGCTGATCATCACCAATCAGGATGTAATTGGTTTTTGCTGATGATGCAGGTGAAAGAATTTTAGCCTGCTGTGAAATTTTAAGCAAGGCAACAGGTTGATATTCATTGAGAATCAGGTTAATTTCATCAGGAAATTTTCGACGAATGTCGGCTTTTCGCACAATCGGATGTGACTGCAAACGTGCTGCAAGCTGATAGGGTTTGAGGTTGAACACACGTTGTCCGGGACGCAGACCGCTGGTTCTCAGCACATCAGTATCGTTCAACATCAGGTTTCCTTTGATATGGACCTTTGTAAGCGTTTGTTGAAAAAACGTTTGACCAATCCAAACACTGCCTCCGGCCAGCCACAAAATAAAAACCAGCCCGCAGATTCCAATAAATTTTTGAATCAGCCAGCGCGTTTTTTGTCGCAAAAAAGCCGGCTCATTTTCGACAAAATACGGAGGCACCCAAGAATTCCGGTAACCTGGTTCAATACTTGGTTTGCGTAGTTTAACTGAAAGGCCAGGGATTGGATTACTGCGGTTTTTCCGGACGCTCATTGATGATGTCCGAAGCTTTCGCACAGCCGGGCGTCGATTTGATTGTCGTTTGAGATCCTGCATGGAAAAAAGAGGTATTCAGTTAATGTTTGGCAGTTTAGGGCTTTCCGGCAGAAGCGTAAAAGGTTGCTTGCAACTCGTTTTAAGTCAACTGCTAAAATTTAACCATATACTGCACTCTGCAGGATTTGAACCTCGAGCTCCAAATTAATGGAGTGATTGATAAAAACAGTTTCACGGGCAGTGTCAATCAACGATAAAATATCAGCTGATGACGCGCCTCCATTGTTAACAATAAAATTTGCATGTTTTGGACTGATTTGAGCACCGCCCCGTATTTTACCTTTCAAACCTGAAGATTCCATCAACCTTGCAGCATAATCTCCAGGAGGATTTTTAAAGACAGAACCGCAGCTTGGCTGATTGTAGGGTTGTTTTTCCATCCGGAACTGCTGACATTCCAGTAAGTTTTTTTCTACAGTTTCAGGATCAGATTCCCGGAGTTGAAAAACTGCACGGGTGATAATCCGTCCATAATTCCCCATAAGTTCAGAATAGCGATAACAGAACTCCAAGCTTTCTCGAGGCGAATTATGTAAATTCCCTTCCATGTCCATCCACTCAGCTTCCTTCAAAAATTCTGCAGTTTCACCACCGTGTGCACCTGCGTTCATCGCAACCGCGCCACCAATCGTTCCGGGAATGCCAATTAAAAATTCCATGCCTCCCCATCCGCGAGTCACACAACGCTGAGCAAATGTGACATCAGCCAGAGCAGCTCCGGCGACGACTTCATTTTTCTCCGAGGCGGAGTTTCCTTCTAGGGGCTCCCAACCCCTGAATTCTCCACTTAAATGCAAAATTATACCAGGCCAGTATGTATCAGGAATAAGCAGGTTGGATCCTTTTCCAAGGATGAACCACGGAATGCGGTGTTTGCGGATGAACGGCAGTAAGAGGCTCAAATCTGCAACATTGACAACATCAACCAAACACTCAGCATTTCCACCGATGCGCCAGGTATTGAACCGCTTCAGAGACTCTTTGCGGCGTAATCGTGATGTCAGAGGAGTTTTCTGCAGTGCCTCCAGCCATTCCGGTTTCCTTTCGTTTGACATTGTTCGTTTTTATTTTTTATTCGGCAAGCTCAGATTTTGTGTGTTTTTTTCATCTGGGCGCTGCTCGTAAAGTTCTTCCAACCGGTAATACCTGCGAATTTCCGGATGGAATATATGCAGGATAATATTTCCATAATCCAAAAGTACCCAGTTACCTTCACGCTCACCCTCCATTCCTAAAGAAAGCTCCCCTTCCTGTTTTAAATTATATTCTATATTTTCAGCAATACCTCTGCAGTGCAACTGAGAACGGCCTTCGCAAATCAGCAGATAATCTGCCAAACTTGACCGTTCGTGTGTATCAATTAAAACAATTTCTTCGGCCTTTGCATCCTGCAGCAGATCCAACATTCGCTCAATTAAAGCGCGGTCCGAGTCTTCAGTAATTGCTTTGTCCAAATTATTTTCAATAAAATTAAATCCAAAAAGATTCTCATTTTCTGAATTTTTCAGTACATTATGTTTTTCAATTACCAAATTTTGTTTTTTGTAGAAAGTTAAAATAACAGTAATTTCGCAAAATCAACACAGAGGGAAAATCTGGGGCATCCTGTTCCCGACTTAAAACTCAAAAAACCGCCCCTGCCACGTTTCTTTTGCAGCCAAATAATCATCAATAAATTGAGTTGGGCGCATTTTTTCGCGAACCCATTCCGGTGCAACTAATTCATCCCAGCGGGAAGCAACTGCAGCTAACCGATGTATAGCAATTTTTGGAGAAAGGTTTTCAAGAAATAATGTTACTTTACGGCTATACTCTTCCAATTCTACCGGCGTAAACCGAGATTCGTGATACAACTTTTCCAGTGGAGTATTACGGAGAACATGCAGGTTGTGTAATTTTACCCCGTCAACTTCGTGCTCTGACAAAATTTCTGCAGTTTCACGAATTTGTGTATCAGTCTCATCGGGAATTCCAAACATTAAATGCACACACAAATTTAACTCAGGCAGTTTTTTCAGATTGCGGATGGCACTTAAAGAGGAAGCGCTGTCATGTCCTCTTGAGAGAAAACGCAGCTGAGCATCATCAAAAGTTTGTACACCCAGCTCAACGGATAGGTAGTTTTCTTGTGCGATTTCTGCAAATTTCAGCAAAACTCTTTTAGGCAGGCAGTCTGGACGAGTTCCCACTACTATTCCGACCACATCCTTCTCCTTCAAAGCAATCTGGTAGAGAGATTCTAATTCACGGAATCGTCCAAATGTGTTGGTGTAAGCTTGAAAATAGATTAAAAATTTTTCAGCTCTATAACGTTTCCGGACGGCCTCCCGGTTGATTTGGATTTGCTTCAGTAGGGGTTGATCTCGGAACTGGTGATAAGCGGCTGATCCCCATTTATCGCAAAATATACAGACAGCCGCCCCGTTGCGGTTTTCTCTGTTTGGGCAGGTATCTACGACAGAAACACTCACCTTGAATACTTTTTCACCAAATCGCTCCCGATAGTGCTGACTAAGCTGGCGGTAGCGCTTCCCGTGTTCAAACTGCGAGAATTGCTGCATAGACTTTATAGCTGTCAATGGAGGACATTTGCTGAAAATGAATTTCCGATAGTTGCGTTAAGTGCAGTATCAAACGTTTGACAGTTTACGGTTGAGAGTTCTTTATTACACCAGAACTATAAGCTGTCATCCCAAAAAACTTCATTGATTAAATCTGCCATAACTCGTTACTCTCAAGTTTGTTTTGTTGCTTCGAAAACATGTGAGGGTCTTTTTCAATATCAGAGCACTACAAGATTCCTGTCTGTGGTTAGCTGGCGCACAACAATTAATAATATAGATTATTTGTGTATGTCGTGAGTAACGGGGATCTGAGAATGTTTTATAAAAGAATTTACGGAATCAAACTTGCGTCAATGACCCAGTCTGTGAGCAGCTGGTTTGTCCGGTTAGTTTCAATTTCTCTTCCGTTCAACAAAACCCGTAACACCTGTGTATTTCCAAGTGTCAGCAGATACTGTCGTTTTGCTTCCCACTGATGAATTTCTTCAGCTCTTATTCGAACATCCTTGGTTTCTTTTCCATCTACAGCAATGCTAATCCAAGTCTCTTCAGAAGCTTCTACTTCAAGAACAAGAGTTTCCACAGTATTTTTCACCACTTCCGGTTGAATATTTTCCTGATTCTCAGCTTGTTTTTCTACTGTAAGAGTAACCTGAGTTGATACTTCAGGTATTGCAGGGGGTGTTTCTGCAGCGATAACAGGTTCTCGAATGACTGGAGTAATCTTCTGTACCGGTTCGATTTTAGGTTCAGCTTCAACAACCAGCGGTTCTGTTTGTGTTTCATTGTTGCTGATGGAAAAAAAAGGCATCTGTGAAAAATAGAGGGAATAGAATAAATATCCGCCAATAACAGGGACCAAGACGGTCAAAGTGTTGCGAATCGGACGTGATTCCCTGACTACTTGAACTGGTCGAAGAGTTTTTAGATTCAGCTGTTCATTCGGGTTTTCGGTTTTCAAAAGTCGATCTATTTTGTCTGCAATTCCAGTCTCTTCCATTTCCAAAAACTTACAGTATGCTCGGGCTAAACCGCGTATAAAAACTGGAGAGGACACATTTTCAGGGGTGCCGTCTTCGAGAGCCCTTAGAATCTTGAGAGCAATATGTAGGTGTCCGGAAACGCTTTCAAGTGAAAGGTTTTTCGAAACTCGGACTTCCCGAATTTTTTGCCCCAGTGACTGAAGCGTCTCTTCTTCCTCTGTGTTGTTTTCTACTTCCTCAGGAAAAAATATTCCTTCCTCAGGGGGTTTTTTTTCTACTTGAGGCGGTTTTTTTTCTGCTTTCTTCCTGGGCATTCGGTATCTCAGTTTAGACTGTAGCCAAAACGTGCTAAATATGTATCAAATGTCATGGATTTGATATAACTACGTTGATAGAGCAGGTGCATTGCAGTACTGACAATTTCAGCAGGATATTTACGAACGGAAAAGCCGGACGCATCTTCATAGAGGTTAATTTTCACCAGATCGTAATAAGGAAAAAGACTTGCGGCGGATTTTGTTTGTATTAACTTTCCCACTTCAACACAAATTTTATCATAATGCCTGTCGGAAATAATTGATTCATCCAATCGATAATAAAGAAAGGAATGAACCAAATACTGACGGACTTTTTGTTGAATTGACACGTTCATTCTAAATCAATTGTTTATAAATGGAGAGCAGTTTTCACTTAAATTTTATTCAGATAAGAAGCATACCAATCATTTCCTCTCGTTTCAAATTAGAAGATATTTGTGATTTAGCAAGATTTTTCCGAGAATTTCTATCTCAAAACCATATTTAAGATTTAATCTCAACAATATTTATTAAAGCGTATTTGCTGCGGGATATCGAAGATCTTAGGAAAGAACTTGTTTTTCTCTTGTTAATTTGGCACAATCACATGCGCTAGTGAATGTTTTTTACAGACAAAATTCTGTTATTACATACAGTATCCGGACTTAAATCATTAACCTAGTAGGAGCAAGATATGGCAAGCGACCAGGTAATCCACCTTGATGATTCCAACTTTGAAGAAGAAACTAAATCGGGCTATGCGCTCATTGATTTTTGGGCAGCATGGTGTGGTCCATGTGTATCGTTGGCTCCATTGATCGATGAGATTGCCGGAGATATGGAAGGCAAGCTCAAAGTTTGCAAGCTTGATGTGGATAACAATATGCAGACAGCTGCACGTTTTGGTGTCCGCGGAATTCCTTATATTGTCCTTCTCAAAGATGGAAAAGAAATTGACAGCGTTACAGGTAATGATCCATCCCGCGTTCGCGCTCTGGCAGAACAAGCAAACAGTTAACGCTTCCGAAAAACTCTCGTGCCTTCTGCACAAAACTGGTTGCTCCTGCTGACCTATGAAGGAACTTGCTACCATGGATGGCAGGTTCAGCCCACCTCACCCACCATTGAAGACACACTTGAACAGGCTGTTAAGCACCTGACCGGAGAAACTGTGAAAGTTCATGGTGCAGGACGCACCGACTCCGGGGTTCATGCCCTCAACTACACAGCAAATTTTACTGCTATAGCAGAAAATTTTAAAACGCCTGAAAAGTGGTGTATTGCTCTAAATGCAGTTCTGCCATCAGATATTGTCGTCAAATACGCGCAAACTGTTGCAGCAGATTTTCACGCAAGACAAAGTGCCATTGGCAAACGCTACCGTTACCTGATTACCAATCTGCCCTACCAGTCACCATTTTCTAGGAACCAGAGTTGGTGGGTCAGCCAGGCTGTAGATATTGAACTGATGCGGGAAGCTGCGGAGTTATTAACCGGTAAACACGATTTTTCTGCATTTCGTTCAGCAAGTTGTTCTTCACCAAGTCCGCATAAAGACCTCCGTGAAATTTTGATTACCAAAGCCAGTTTTTGTTACTCTACTTTACAAATAGAAATGGAAGCCAATTCGTTTTTGCAGCACATGGTAAGAATAATAACTGGAACTTTGGTTGAAGTCGGACAAGGTCGCAAAAGCATTGATGATGTTGCAAAAGCATTGGAAAGTGGCCAACGTATGCTGGCCGGAACTACTGCTCCAGCGCATGGATTGTATTCTTTGAGCGTGATTTATCCGCAGGGCATGATCATGTGGCCCTTGGAAGTGATTGATAATTAGCAGGAACCTATATGGAATTCAAACTGCAAGCTGAATTCAAACCATCCGGAGATCAGCCACAGGCTATTGAGGCGTTGGTCAATGGTGTCGAAAAAAAGTATAAACATCAGGTTTTGTTGGGTATTACCGGATCCGGAAAAACATTCGCGATGGCCAATGTTGTTCAGAAATTACAGCGTCCCACCTTGGTTATTGCGCACAATAAAACGCTTGCAGCCCAGCTTTACAACGAATTCCAAACCTTCTTTCCAGAAAATGCAGTCGAGTATTTTGTCAGCTATTATGACTACTACCAGCCTGAAGCTTACGTTCCAAGCCGTGACCTATATATCGAAAAAGATACTGCGCTCAATGACGATCTAGACCGTTTGCGCTTGTCTGCAACTCGCTCGTTGCTGGAGCGTCGAGATGTACTGATTGTAGCAAGTGTTTCGTGTATTTACGGAATTGGTTCACCGGAAAAATACGAAAAAATGCTGCTCATTTTTAAGGTTGGTGAACGTCTTTCTCGACAAATTATTTTAGAAAGACTTGTTGAATTACTTTACATCCGGAATGATCTCGATTTTCACAGAGGAACTTTTAGAGTACGCGGCGATGTTATAGATATTTATTTGGCAGAATCAGAATCGGCAATTCGGGTGGAATTATTTGGTGACGAAATTGAAAGCCTGGTCCGCTTCGATCCCTTGACTGGCAAAAAGCAAATGTCATATCAGCATTTTGTTATTTATCCTGCCTCGCACTATGTTGCACCAGCAGAACATATTCCGGAAACATTGTGTTTGATTCGGGAAGAACTTCGAGAACGCCTCGAAGATCTAAATGCGCAAAACAAAATTCTGGAAGCGCAGCGTCTTTTGCAGCGTACTGAATATGATCTTGAAATGATCGAACAGACCGGATCCTGTTCTGGAATCGAAAATTACAGCCGCATTATTGATCGCCGTGTTGCCGGAACACCTCCTGCAACATTACTGGATTATTTCCCGGATGACTCCCTAATTTTTATCGATGAAAGTCACATGACTTTGCCTCAGCTTCGTGCAATGTACAGAGGTGATTTTTCAAGAAAATCAACCTTAGTGGAACATGGCTTTCGCTTACCTTCTGCAGTGGATAACCGTCCTCTCCAGTTTCAGGAATTTGAGCATTTCCCGCAGAGACTGATTTTTGTTTCAGCAACTCCAGGAGATTATGAACTGGAGCAAACCAAAGGTCAAATGGCAGAATTGGTGGTGCGTCCCACTGGTTTGCTTGAACCAAAAATCGAAATTCGTTCGGTGCTGAGTCAGGTTGATGACATGCTGCATGAAATCCGTGTTTGTGCCAGGCGGAGCGAACGAGTGCTCATCACCACGCTTACAAAACGAATGGCCGAAGACCTGACTGAATATTACAACGATCTTGATGTGAGAGTTCGCTACATGCATTCAGACGTAGATGTGGTGGAACGTACTCAAATTTTACATGATTTGCGAGCAGGCGAATTTGATGTTTTAGTTGGAATCAATCTGCTCCGGGAAGGCCTAGATTTACCGGAAGTGTCGCTGGTTGGAATTTTTGATGCAGACAAAGAAGGTTTTTTACGTTCAGTGCGTTCACTTATTCAAACCTGCGGACGTGCATCCCGCAACGCCAATGGACGCGTTATCATGTATGCTGACAAAATCACTGCATCTATACAAATCACACTTGACCTAACTGAAGCACGTCGTCAGAAACAGGAAGCTTACAATAAAAAACACGGCATTGTACCAAAAACCATTTACCGAAAAATTGCACCATCTCTTGCGCCAGTCGAACTGGACGAAATGATAGAAGCCGCTGAAGAAACCCCGGTCTACGAAACAGTGATTAACTTGGAAGAAAAAATAGCTGAGTTAGAGGAAGAAATGAGGGAAGCAGCTGAATCTTTGGAATTTGAACGTGCTGCAGAATTGAGAGACCGGATAGCTGAATTGAGGGAGAAGATAGCAGGTTAAAAAATCTTTTTGGGAGAGCAAAGGCTTTACATTATTCCAAACATCATCAGCGCTGATGTTTGAAATGCATGGGGCAGGTTCATCTTATTTTAATGGGTAAACACACTCTGTATTACAGACATAGCACTGCATTTTGTGATAAACGACATTAATAGGATTGATTTGCCAGGATAATTTCGGATAAGGCACAAAGACTCCGAAATACCCTCCTCCTAAAATGCAAACACTTGGTGTTTCCTCCGCGGAAGCCATGTGGGTTGTACGTGTGTCGTCACTGATTGTCAGTCGACTTTGGCTTAACAAACCCGCTAAATCCTCCAGTGTTATCTGGCCGGACAAATTTTGAAGAGGAACATCAGATTGTTTTATGATTTGTTATGCCAGAATATACTCTTGTTGAGTGCCACTAATGATCCCGCTCCAACCTGTTTTTTAAAATTGTCTCAGCTATTTTTGAAAATAATAGTGTTGACCATTTTACCCAATTTCTACTGACTCCGGGTACTAGGACATAAAATACTTGCTTCCTTTGCTACTATATCAGCCACGTATCCGGCACTTCCAGTTCAGGATAACTGAAAGAGGCTGAAAGCAAGCTTTTTGTGTAATGATGCAACTTAACCGGTTTGTACTGCAGGCGCCCGATTATCGTGTATTAATGGACT
>JAKUUI010000119.1 GCA_022448485.1 SAR324 cluster bacterium | reverse complement strand
TCTGTCAGTCATCATTTTGGCCAAAAGTTTTTCATCCGCATAAATTGTTACAGGTACTTTCATTCCCTTGGAAGAATCTGCATCTATCTGATATCTCATATTCCCAATTTTTTTAGGTGTAAAACTAGACATGTAGATTTGAATCGTTATTTGATAATTTAAATCATAATTAGATTAAAATGAAATGAAATTATTGAACAGTTATGAAAACTGCCATAGTTTTAGGAGGCTCAAGGGGAATTGGTAAGGCAATTGCTGATTCGCTGAAATCAATTGATTGTGATGTAACCGCTACCTCAAAGAACGAATTGGATACGTCAAGTTTAGAAAGTGTTTCAAGTTTTGCTGAAAAACATAACCAAGTTGATATTTTAGTTCTAAACACTGGTGGGCCTGAACCGAAAGAATTTTTTTCTGTCACCGAGGAGGATTGGAAACATTATCACAACCAGTTGTTTCTGGGTTTTTGTTTGCTTTTGCAAAAGATCAAAATCAATGATGGTGGATACATATTTCTCATATCTTCTAATGTGATAAAGGAACCAAACGCAAAACTGATCATCTCAAGCGCTTACCGCTCTGCTTTCTCCAGCGTCTTTAAAATTCTCAGCAAAGAGTTTGCAAAAAAACAGATCAGTTGTATCAATATAGCTCCAGGACCAATCAGTACTGACAGAACAAAAGAACTAGTTGATGATGTTGAAGCATTTGCCAAAACTCTCCCAATGAAAAGGCTTGGCAAGCCACAGGAAATTGGTGACTTTGTAATGTCCATAGTTGAACATGATATCAAATATCTTTCTGGCGCAGTAATCAATTTTGATGGCGCAAACTCTAATTTTGTTTACTAACAAGCCATAGATTTATTTCCAGAATAAGCTGAGGGTAATTGTGTCCATTTTACCCATAGATACTGGTCGTTATGGTACAAAGGAAATGCTGGATATTTTTAGGGAACAAAAAAAGATTGATTATCAATTAGAAATTGAAGCAGCTGCTGTCCTGTCACAGAACGAAATAGGATTGATTTCTGCTTCCATTGCAAGGGATATAGCTAAAGTATCCAAATCCGGTAAGATAACAGCTAAGAGAATCAAACAATTGGAGGCCAAGAGTGATCACGACACTGCTGCATTGGTCGAAGCACTGGCAGAAAAGTGTAGGAAAGAATCAAGACCGTGGATTCATTACGGTCTTACAAGCAACGACCTGGTTGACACAAGCAACTCGATGCAGATGAGAGATGCGATTAAGATCATTCAGCCAAAAGTTTCAAAGCTGTCGTTATTACTTTCAAAAAATGCTGTAAAATATAGTAATGTCCCCGCCGTTGGCAGGACACATGGTCAGCATGCAAGCATCATTTCATTTGGCTTAAAATTTGCAAACTGGGCGTCTGAAATGTCAACCCACCTTGAAAGACTAGACGAAATAAAGAAACGTGTTCTTATCTGCAAGACACTGGGGGTTGTTGGGACAGGTTCCCTGATGGGAAAAAATGCACTACGAGTCCAAGAACGTGTGGCTAAGAAACTTGCACTTTATCCTGCAAAGGTCACCACACAGATCATTCCGAGGGAAAGATATGCTGAATACATCTTTCAGATGGCATTACTTGGCGCCACTTTAGAAAAGATTGCCGTAGAAATAAGAAACTTGCAGCGAACAGAAATTGCTGAAGTTTCGGAACACTTCAAGAAAGGCCAGATGGGAAGTAGCGCGGTACCTACAAAAAGAAATCCAATCAAAAGTGAAAGAATCTCATCGCTGTCAAAACTTCTAAGAAGCCAAATCAGCATATCGTTTGAGAACATTCCACTTTGGCATGAAAGGGACTTGTCAAACTCTGCCAATGAAAGATTCATCCTTCCAATGACATCCATTCTGTTGGATGAAATGATAGAGACGATGATCAAAATAATCGAAAATCTTCAGGTTGATACAAAACGTGTGAAAGAAAATCTTCACATAACTAAGGGGCAAATCTTTGCCGAGTTTGTGTTAGAGGCATTGATCAAAAAGGGAATACCCAGATTCGAGGCATACAGGGATGTTCAAAGGGTTGCCTTTGTAGCACACAAGAAAGGAATTGATTACCTTGATGCAATAAAAAATGACAAAATGATCTCATCCAACCTTTCGAACAAGGAAATAGAATCAATATTTGTACCTGAAAAACACTTGGGCGCATCACTTACCATAATTGATAATGTTAACAAGCACGTAAGAGCAAACACTAAGAAGTTTTCCTAGATTTCAGCAAGGATTTGTGGATTTGAGTTCCGTACTGCAGCGCCTTTTTCTGTTTTTGTGCAGAAATTTCTGGCACGCCATAATCCATGGCTAACGCACGTATAGCATGCTTCCTCTTCATATCATCCGGACCATGAATTTTTTCAGAGATTGGAATTTTTTTTGCATAGTCTATAAAATTTGCTGATAGAAATGGCTGGATTATTTTTACGCCAAACTCTGCAGTGACATTATTTACCGCAATCATCATCTTGTTTTCGTTTTTTAACTTCTCATCAATCATATCCATAACCCTATCCTCGCCAGTTTCAATTGCTTCACGATACGAATTATATCCGCAAAACAGCTCATCAATGCCATTGGCGGTAACAACGGTTGTAAGATCATTGGCCTTGGCTAATTTTGCAACATAGTAAAATGCTATACAATTTTCATTCCATGAAAGATTATCCGTCTTTATAATATTCTTGATCTTCTCTGCTGTCTCAATGAAAGAGTCGCTCTGAATTTCTAAAATTTCATGCGGAATATCTAATTGTTTACTAACGATCTTTGAAAATTCTATATCGTGAGAGCCAGGAAAGCCAATGGTAAGAAGTGTTATCTCATATGACAAGTTCTTGCAAGTTTTTGCAATCAGTGCACTATCTACGCCACCAGAAAACGCTATGCCAATTTTTTTGCCGGCTACAGTGCTCTTAACTGCATTTTGAACTTCCAATAGCAACTGGTCTGTATTGTTCAAACTATTATCGACCAACCGACATTTATTATTAATATTATGTAATTGAAAATCCAAAAATTGAAAATTAACCGATAAACGCCTAAATTGCTCCCTTGCCTTCAAAAACCGTGAAAACCAAAATAGGTGTAGAGTTTGAGATTGATTTTGCCCACACTCTAAAAGGCCATCCAAAATGTGGCAAACCACACGGCCACACCTCTAAAATCATCGTGGAAGTCAGTGGTGACGTTAAGAAAGGCGAAACCTTTGAGGATAATATGGTGCTAGAATTTGATCACTGCAAAAAAATTTGCTGGGATACAATACAGCAGCTTGACCACAAAAACCTGGATGATATGTTTGATTTTCCCACATCTGAAAATATAGCTGCGTGGATTTTTGAAAAACTTGGTGAAAAAGTTCCGGTTGTTTCTGTGAAGTTTTTCGAAGGAAGCAACAAATACTGTGAAATTACCAGCTAGTATACGCTATGGACTATATTGTGACTATACCTTTTATTTACAAATATTATTCGAAGAATACTTGTACCATTCCTGCATCCTAGGACATAGATATGGAGCCAAAAATTTCGGAGAAGGTATGGGATCCCAAGATAGAATTAGAGATTAGAAAAAAATGGGAGGGCTCAAAACTTTATGAATTTCATCCTGACGCTGACGGCTATACAATAGATACTCCACCACCATATCCTTCTGGCAGGCCGTGGCACATTGGAGCTGCTGCTCACTATGCACAGATTGATATGATTGCCAGAACTGCCCGCATGAACGGAAAAAATGTTTACTTTCCAATGGGAATTGACCGAAACGGTTTGCCTGTCGAGCTGTATACGGAAAAAAAGCACGGCATAAGAATGCGGGAAACGGAAAGAGGAAAGTTTCTTGACCTGTGCAAGGACGCGCTTGATGACCTTGAAGCGGAGATGATACAGATCATGAAAAGCTTGGGACTCAGCTGTGACTTTGCCAACTATTACAGGACAGACTCGGAAGAGTACAGAACGCTAACTCAATCCACATTCATAGAACTGTGGAAGAATGACTCGATTTATCTCGCAACAAGACCGAACAACTATGATTGGGTAACGGGAACAACAATTGCAGATGCCGAGATAATCTACGAGGAGCTTCCAACCAAACTTGTCCACATGAAGTTCAAGGCAGATGGAAAGGATGTGATCATTGCCAGTACCCGGCCCGAGCTGCTATGCGCATGTAAAACCATAATTGTAAACCCGGAAGATGAAAGGTATACTGAACTAGTTGGGAAGAAAGTGACTGTTCCAATATCAAACCAGGAGGTTGAGATACAGACACACCACTCAGCCCAGATGGAGTTTGGCTCCGGTGCGGTGATGGTTTGTAGCTATGGTGACCAGAACGACGTTGCGCTGTTTAGGGAGCTAAACCTGGAGGAGGTTGTTGCCATAGGACAGGACGGAAGACTGACTGAGGCTGCCGGTGCCTATGCAGGCCTCAAGCCAAAACAGGCACGGACAAAAATAATTGAAGATTTGGAGAGTGGCGGATTTGTTGAAAAGATTGAGGAGATTTCCCACCGCACGCCAGTCTCGGAGCGAAGCAAGACTCCGATTGAGATAATCCCAATGGAGGAATACTACCTAAAGCAAAAGGAATCTGTAGAAAAAATGAGGGGTTTAGGAACACAAATCAAGTTTTACCCAGAGATGCACAGGCAAATTCTGATGAACTGGCTGGATTCGATTAAGATTGACTGGCCAATTTCTCGGAGACGGTTCTACGGAACGGAAATTCCAATCTGGTATTGCAAAAAATGTTCAGAGCCATACCTGCCCGAGCCGGGAAAATATTATCGGCCATGGAGCGAGCCGTGCCCTGCAGAGAAATGTTCCAAGTGTGACTCTACCGAGTTTGTTGGCGAGGAGAGAACGTTTGACACATGGATGGACTCTAGTGTCTC
>JAKUUI010000118.1 GCA_022448485.1 SAR324 cluster bacterium | reverse complement strand
TTAAGGCATTACGTGAGGTTAATGATAATGGAACGTTTCCGGCAACTGTGACTATACCCAGAACATCAAGTTCTTCAGGAGAAGCCAGTGCCAGCAAAATGCCAATAGCATCGTCCTGACCGGGATCGGTATCTATGATAATTTTTTGAGAGGGCATGAAAAAGGTACTGGGTGCAGGATGCCGTGGGCAGTGGGTATTGGGTAATGAAAACCATCACCCAATACCCAAAACTTAAATTTAGTCACCCATTTTTTTGACTAATTAACAGGACATTTGTTGTTGCTCATGTAGTCATGCACTTTGATGCTTCCAGAGATGATGCCTTGGCGGACTTGTTCCACTTTGGATATCATTGACATTGAAACCAATTTGATATTGTGCTCATCAAGTGCCCAGCCCACACCATCTTCTGCAAGTCCAAGAATTTTGAAGCCAGCCTTCCATGTGCCGTCATATGCAGTTCTAAACACATCATATGCAGCCACATCCACGCGCTTGAGCATAGATGACAAAACGGATCCAGGCTGAATGTGGTTCTGGTTACTGTCTACACCAATGGAGAGTTTGTTGTTGTCAGCGGCAGCTTGTAAAACTCCAAGTCCGGTACTTCCGGCTGCGGCATAAACGATATCAGCTCCACTGTCATACATGGTCTTTGCCAACTGTGCGCCACGTGCTGGATCACTCCAGGCCGCAGGGGTTGTTCCAGTCATCTTTTGATAAACAGTTGTGCCAGAATTGATGTACTTGACTCCCTGGACGTATCCACAGGCAAATTTGTGGATCAGAGGAATATCCATTCCACCCACGAAGCCTACTTTACCTGTTTGACTTTTCATTGCAGCTAAGACACCTACAAGGAATGAACCTTCGTGCTCTTTAAAGATGATGGACTGAACATTTGGCAGGTCCACAACCATATCAATGATACTGAACTTGGTATTTGGAAATTCTTTTGCGACCTTCGTCAGTGCAGCAGCCTGACCAAAACCCACGGCAATAACCGGATCCGAGCCTTTACTGGCAAGTTTGCGCAGGAACTGCTCTCGCTGAGCTTCTTGCCGTACTTCAAATTCACGATACTTGATCCCTGTTTCTTTGCGGAACTTTTCGAGACCATTCCAAATGCCTTCGTTGAATGACTTGTCAAATTTACCACCCATGTCAAAAAGCACAGCCGGTTTGAAAGCCATTGCCTGAGAAGCACTCCACATAACCACGCCTGCCAGCAGGAGGGTGGAAAGCAATCTTTTCATAATATACTCCTTATAAAAATCCGAAACTCTGTCCGGAACAGATTATTAAGAAACCTCTCAGTTCTCACCAGGAGGAGGGGGACAATCCCCGTAACGCCACTAAACCATAGTGTACGAGACTCCTATGTATATTGTATATTTTATGAATATTCAACAGAAATCTTTATTAATAACAAAAAATATAAAAAATTTTTCTCTAATTGGGAGAGTTCCCAGCAAACACGTTTCATGTAGAAATTTTCCGGATAAGATAATTGACAGTAAATAATTTAAAAAAAATCTCGTTTTGTTACAAATTCATCTCAGTTAAACCGTTTTGCCAGCGTGATGCATTGACTGTGTTTACCATCAGCATGGCGATGGTCATTGGACCAACGCCTCCGGGAACAGTAGTGATAAAGGATGCTTTTGCTTCAACCTCTTCAAATGCAACATCTCCGACCAAGCGTGATCCTTTAGTCTTGCTGGGATCATCGATGCGGTTAATACCGACATCAATCACGACAGCTCCTTTTTTGACCATGTTTTTGGTGACAAATTCAGGAATTCCGATTGCCGCAATCAAAATATCGGCTTTGGAGGTGACTTCAGCTAAATCAGCGGTTCGTGAGTGACAAACCGTAACAGTTGAATCCCAGCCCTTGCTGGAAAGCAGGGTGGCAATGGGGCGTCCGACAAGATTACTCCTTCCGAGTACAACCGCATTTTTCCCAGAAGTTGAAATTCCGCTTCTTTTGAGCATTTGCAGTACACCGTAAGGCGTACATGAAATAAATCTGGGCTGTCCCATTGCAATCAGTCCTGCATTCATGGGATGCAGTCCGTCTACATCTTTTTCTGGAGAAAAAGTCTGAATCACTTGCGTTTCATCAAGATCTCCAGGCAAGGGGAATTGGCAGAGAATCCCGTGTATTACTGGATCTGAGTTGAGGTTTTGCACTAATGTCTCCAACTCTTCTTGGGTTGTTGTATCCGGCAAATTGTGTCCAATGGACCTGATGCCGATTTCTTCACAGGTTCGCTTTTTGTTGCGCACATATACTTCTGAAGCAGGATCTTCTCCAACCAGAACTACAGCCAGACAAGGCTCAATTCCTTTGGTTTTTAATTGATCCACTTCTGTGCGCAATTCTCTATTGATTTGCGCGCTTATTATTTTTCCAGAAATTATTTCACTCATATTTTTCCCGTTTGATCCAATGTAAATATGGTTTACAAATATATCACTTTTCCTGTACCATGTGGGGAAAAGTATTTCGAAAAATCTTATGGAAATTTATCAAAATATTGACGCGCTACACCTGAATTTGGGTTGTCACATTCAAGAATTTGAAGGTGGTGCCGGATTGCCGACACACTATTCTGACAGATTAGCGGAAGAAATCAATCTTCTCTTGCACGGCTGCGGATTATTTGACCTTAAAGCATGTTGGCTTGTTGCTTTGCAGGGTACTGATGCCGGCACATTTTTGCAGGGTATGGTGACAAGTGATGTTTTGCAGTTGGAAGTCGGAAAAATTCAGTCAAGCTTGATTTGCAGCAACAAAGGCAAAATCATTCATCATTTGGAAATCTTCCGGAGCCATGAAGATGAATGGATAGTTGTTTGTGATCCTGGAGAAGGACGGGCGGTAGGTACAATGTTCGATAAATTTCATGTCCGTGAAGACTTGGAATTGCGTCTTCTCAATTCGGGAGAAATGTTGCGGATAGATTTAAGCGGCCCGGTTGCAGAAAAAATTGCAGAAAAAATGGGGCGCTCCCGAGAAAATGCGGAATGGAAATTTGAAGGGGCATCAGTCTTAACAGCAAAATTTGAATTGGGAAAATTGCCACGTTTGATAAACCTTGTTTCAGTCAGTGTTCTGCAGAACTTTATTGAGCAGGTTTTGCAAAACGAAAACGTGGATTTGATTGGCTTGGACGCCTTTGATGAAATACGTGTCCTAGAAGGAGTGCCACGGGCAGGAGTTGATTACGGTACGGATAATTTTCCACAAGAAGCAGGACTTGGTGATCACATTTCCTTCAACAAAGGCTGTTACATTGGACAGGAACCTCACGCGAGAATGTATCATCGGGGGCATCCGAACTGGATCTCAGTCTGGTTGAAAATCCCGGAAAATTCCGAAATTGTCTCTGGGCAAAAACTATTTAACGCTGGAAAAGAAATCGGCAAAATCACCAGTTTGGGAAGTTTTTCTATAGACAGTTATTACCGTGGAATTGCAATGATTCGCTATGAAGCAGCGAAAGAAAACTCTCTACTTGGTTTGACTGCTAATGAGCCCCCTTTGATTATCCATGAACCTCTACCTTCAACGATAGTTTAAGATCATCACCATGCTGCGTTACGTTTCCCTACCACTCTTTCTGGTCCCTATGGGCTGCTTCACCGGAATTATGTTAGTACTTTCTACGAGTATTTTTTTGTACTTTCAGTTTTGAAGCATTATTTGATAAACCTAAAAACTCTATCGTAATAAAAGTAGCGATTTAGCGATAAGTTGCTTGACAGACCGTAAAAATAGTCGTCTTGCGAAGTGCGGTATAATTTTCGGCGGATACTCCATTTTTGTCCCGAACCGTTCATTTGAAGCTGATAAACACCAAAATCAAGGGTTGCTCGCCGGTCCGTTTTGTTGAGGTAAAGTAGAGAAGGAGCAAACTCTCTGCGGTTCGTGTCAGAGATTACCTTGATCAAATCATCTTTAAACTGGAGCTCATAACTTACCAAACGAGGAGGGTGCCAGGGTTCCGCTGGTTCTCCGTCATAAAGCAATGCAGGTCGGTGATCCAACACATTTTGCGGTGTTTTTAACAATCCGTTTTTAATTTTCCCCCGGACTCGTAAAGGAGACAGTTCCCTGAAATTGATAAATTTTTTGAATTCGTTTCGGATGAAGCCCTGGGAAGATTTATGTTTGATTTTCAGACCTATGGAGTTGATTGTGTATTCGGCAAGCTGTTCTGGCTGAGTACGATATACCACGTTTTCAAGAAAGAAAATTCCTGTTTCATTTGATATAGTTCCCTTTAAGATTTTTCCGTTTGTAGAATTAATCCTGACTTGCATGATCATTTCTTCGACCAGCCGTAAATTGGAAGATAAGCGGTTAAATTCCAATTCTACCTTTCCTGTTATCAATAAATGCCACCAATGCTGCATTTCTGAACGGGCTTCAACAAATTCTGGATTCTGCGCTAGAGCTGCCTCCAATCTGCGGTAAGCTTTGTGGTACTCCTGCTGCTTTAAATACTGCTGATATATTTCAAAATTTTCTTGCGCAACCAGTATATTCGTGCGTGTTAGGGCTTCCCTGATTTTCGTATTATCCGGATCTTTCACTAAAGCAATGCGGTATTCAATCGCTGCTTCTGCCCAGCGTTCTTCCTGCTCTAGCTCCAGCCCCTGATCATAATGAAGGTTACAACCGATAATGAACCATGGAATCAGAAACAAGATCAGTTTATTTATGCTTGAAAACAGACAATTGTTCATGATTTGACGTTCATTGGATAATTCGGAGCTTCTTCGGTAACAAAAATATCGTGAGCATGGCTTTCCCTTAATCCGGCAGCAGTAATTTTAACAAAACGTGCTTCAGTGCGTAATTCATCAATAGTTGCAGAACCGGTATATCCCATGCCGGCACGCAAGCCGCCAACAAACTGATAGATTGATTCGGAGAGATGTCCCTTGTGCGGCACACGGCCTTCGATGCCTTCAGGAATGAATTTTTCGTCTTCTTCAATGTGACTCTGAAAATAGCGATCTTTTCCGCCTTCTTTCATTGCACCCAATGAGCCCATTCCGCGGTATATTTTGTAGCGTCTGCACTGATAAAGATCAACTTG